>NZ_JBQENP010000009.1:82234-151933 GCF_052044755.1 Acinetobacter sp. 22512
CGTGATGACGATGATGATGACGATCGTGGTGGCCGCTCAGGAGGCCGAGGCCGAGGTCGTGATGACGATGATGATGACGATCGTGGTGGCCGCTCAGGTGGCCGAGGCCGTGGCCGTAGTCGTGATGACGACGACGATGATCGCGGAGGCCGTTCAGGCGGACGAGGCCGTGGTCGCAGCCGTGATGACGATGATGATGACGATCGCGGAGGCCGCTCAGGCGGACGAGGTCGAGGTCGCAGCCGCGATGACGATGATGATGACGATCGTGGCCGCTCAGGTGGACGAGGTCGTGGTCGCAGCCGTGATGACGACGATGATTATGATGGCCGTGGTCAAAACTCTCGTAATCAAAAACGTGATGCCTACGGACGTTTTACGTCTTAAGCAGAATGTTTTAAAAACAAAGGAGGCTTTTGCCTCCTTTGTTTTTTAGCTTACTTATTTACTGAGGGAGAGGTTGTAGGCCTTTTACAATATCAAGGTATTCAGAACCGTTTAACCAAAAAGATTTTTTCAAAAAAAGTGTCGTCATAATACTTTCGGCTGCTTCGCTATCTGGATTTTCACAAAATAATCCGTAGCTTTCACCTAAAACCGCATCATTTTCAATTAGGCGGATATAGTAAGCATGTTGCTCATTTGCATAACCTAAAACCGCATCACGTTGATTTTTCATTTCGCATGTCTCCATACCAAAAACTGAATTTAACCAGAATGTTAAGTGTTCAGAATCTCATTTGATAAAAATCAAAAAACAGTCAGCGATAACGACTATTTCGAAATAGGTTTTGATTTTCTTCAAATTGCCATTTTGGTTAAAACATCCCTGTTAAAAGCAAAATGGATTAAAATCTGATCATGAGATTTATTGTTATGCAAAAAAAATATTTCGTCAACTTGAAAATGTAACTTTTTCAAGTTACATTGTTTGTGTAGGATTTGAACAGTGGAATGGAGGCAATATGCCAAAGAAAAAAGAGTTCGAGCATGGCGGTGCACGAGAAAATGCCGGACGTAAAGCACAGTTCAATGAACCCACCAAAGTCATTCGTGTTCCTGAGTCTCAAGTTAACTTTATCAAAAATTGGTTACTGAATAATGTCAAAACCAATAACTTGACCGACTTGAACTCAAAACTTAATGTCCAACAGGTCCACCCGAATAACGATAAAATTTACCATATTCCTTTGGCAACTGAACGTATTGCGGCAGGTTTTCCTACGCCTGCGCAAGATGATATTGAGCAAGCACTCGATTTAAATGAATATTTAATTAGAAATGAAAATGCCACGTTTATTGTCAAAGCCAACTCTTTATCCATGTTAGATGCTGGAATTGATATTAATGATCCGCTTATTGTGGACCGTAGCATTCCCGCTAAATCGGGTGATATTGTGATTGCACTCATCGATAATGATTTCACTGTGAAGCGCTTAATGATTGATAGTCAATTTCAGCCACCTAAAGTTTGGCTAAAAGCAGAAAATCCTGATTATCAGAATATTTATATTGAAGAGGGGCAAGAACTGGTTATTTGGGGAGTCGTGACTTATAACCTCAAACGAATGAGATAATTTTTCTTATATTTTATTATTCAAGTTACTGACCCGAAAAGTGAGTCAGTAACTTTTTGCTGAATGACTTTTAAATTTGTCCAATCAATAAACATGTTGCGATAACAACCATCAAACCACCTGAAAAACGGCCGACTAATTGTGCTGCTTGTGGTCTGGTTTTCAAAATAGCCTCTGAACCATAACCCACCATTAAGTAAATTATCGCGCAGCTAATCATGTGGACAACACCGAAGGCAAGAATTTGTGTTGTCACTGTCCATGAAGCAGTAGTGTCAATAAATTGAGGAAGCAGTGCTAAAAAGAGCAAAAAAACTTTCGGGTTTAATCCACTCACGTAAACTCCTTTGGTTGCCCAGCTCAACCATGACTGAGCTTTTTCAGAACCTGACTCGTTCGGAGTAGGAGGGGTAAGTAATAAGTTTATTCCCATCCATAACAAATAAGCAGAACCTGCAATTGTTAAGATCATCAGAGCAGTTGGATTATTTGCTACCAGTAGGCCAACACCAGCCGCTACTAATAAAATCGTAATAAAGTGCCCAAATAGCATACCTGCAACAGCGGGTACGACGACTTTGCCTTTAATCCCTGCCGAAATGGCATAGGCCCAGTCTGCCCCTGGCGTAATAATAAAAAGAATGGAGACACTCCAAAATGCAATAAAAATGTTAAAAGCCATATGCTTATCTCGGCGAACTATTTTCCAAAGGTTTCACTCGTGGTTTAGAAAAAATCCCTATTTATTCGAGCTTGTTGAAAATAATATGCTCATGTATTTAGAATGTGCTTTTAAATGTTTGCTCATATCACACTCATTTGGGGTAAATTTTTCTAAATGGATCGCACAGATAAAAAGATTCTTGCTGAATTGCAATTAAATGGCCGATTATCTATCACCGAGCTGGCAGAAAAAGTCGGTTTGAGCATTTCACCTTGTCATAGACGAGTGAAGGCTTTAGAAGAGTCAGGAGCTATCAAAGGTTATCGGGCAGAACTCGACCCAAACTTAGTGGGATTTGAATTTTCAGCGATTGTTTTTATTACGCTTAAAGAGGGCGATAAACAGGCAGTCGAGAAGTTTGAAAATGCCGTGATAGACATCCCGCAAATTATTCAGGCGCAGCGCTTATTTGGTGAGCCAGACTATTTGCTGCATGTGGTGGCTAAAGATTTACCTGCTTTCCAGCGTTTGTACGATGAAAAATTATCTGCTATTCCCAGTGTGCAACGACTCATCTCAACCATTGTGATGAAAGATGTGGTGCCTGAACGTTTATTTCCGATTGGCTAAGAATCCTCAGATATAAAAAAGAAGCTTTAAAGCTTCTTTTTTAGTTTCGAGAGTATTTAAGCATCGAGTGTTTTACACAAAGAACAGATCGTACCGTTATGTTTGTGAGAGAACATAATATCTGGGCGCTCGTAACCTTGTTCACATACGCGGCAGTGGTAAACCGTTGCAACTGGTGTGCCTTCAGCATCGTAACGTGGTTCTTTAATACCGTCATCGTGTGACTTGATGTAGTATTTTCCTTTGGTTAATAAGCCCATGATTGGTGTTAATACAAAGGCAAGTACAAGTGCGATAAGCGGTGAGTAAGGCGCCAAGAAGCTACCAAGTAATCCGAAGAATGCTGCAATTGATAAGCCTGCTGATACAAGGAACGCAACCATACCGACAGGGTTTACGTTGTATAGCATGTCACGGCGGTATTCTGGTTCTTTCGGTGAAAGTTTTAACACATATTTGTTAATTGAAATATCTGTTGCAACAACCACAACCCAAGCAATCGCAAAGTTTGAATAGAACCCTAAGATTTTACCCAGTACCGCAAACATGTTGCCTTCCATTAAAGCAAGCGCAATTGCCAAGTTCACCATCACAAACACAATACGACCAGGATAATGTTTGCTAATACGTGTGTAGGCGCTTGTCCATGCAAGGGAACCAGAGTAAGCATTGGTCACATTAATTTTAATTTGAGAAATAACCACCAAAATCACTGCAAGTGTTAAAGCAGCCCAACCCGGAAGCATGTCATGAAACGCCGCATTAAACTGTTGAACAGGTTCAGTACTGTTTACGCCCGGTATTTTAGTGAGTAAATAGAACCCTAAAAATGCCCCAATAATTTGTTTGATTGCCCCTAAAATCACCCAACCCGGACCCGCTGAAATAACCGCAGCCCACCATGCTTTGCTATTTTCTTTTGTTTTAGCAGGCATGAAGCGTAGATAGTCAATTTGCTCACCGATTTGCATGATGAGTGATAAACATATACCAGCACCCAACATGATTGCAGCCATGTCTACAGTTGCAAAACCTTCGTTACCTGTAAAAGTTGCAAACTGGCTGACTAAAGTAGGCTCTTGATAAATCAGATAGGCCACAGGACCAATCATCAGAACGAGCCAAAGCGGGGTAGTCCAGACTTGTAATTTACTTAAGGCTTTCATGCCGTAAATGACGAGTGGTATAACCATAACGGTTGAGATGAGATAACCTGCCCAAAGTGGAATGCCTAAACCAAGCAATAACCCTTGCGCCATGATTGAACCTTCAAGGGCAAAGAAAATAAAGGTAAAACTGGCGAAAATGATACTGGTCAGGACTGAGCCGATATAACCGAAACCTGCGCCGCGGGTAATCAAATCAAGATCGATGTTATAGCGCGCTGCGTAGTAGGCTAAAGGAATGCCGGTTAAGAAGATAATAATCGCTGCAAATAAAATGGAGAAAACAGCATTGGTTGTTCCGTAAGACATACCAATACTGGCGCCAATAGAAAAGTCAGCAAGATAGGCAATACCACCAAGTGCAGTAATAGCGACAACTTTGGGACTCCAGCGCCGAAAGCTGTGTGGAGCATAACGTAAAGTATAATCTTCTAAGGTTTCATTCACTGCTTTTTGTGAATCTGTACCTTGCACAGTGTCCAGATTTGGATGTTCAGATACACTCATAACATCAATCTCCCAATCATTTTCGGTCAATCAACACAAATATTGATCATTGTTTTTTGATGGTTTTGAGTGTGTGATTTTTGGGAAAAATTGAAAATACGTTATTTTGCGTATATGTGCGTATTCGAGAAAATCGCCATGATAAATGACTTTTGGCATAAGGATTGCTGGGTTTAATGCAGCCCCATCCAAAACATGAGTGTTATGCCAGATTCTTCACGTCCCCAACAAGCGCCACAACGTGTGATCAAAACACGCCGTGAATATAATATTTGGGTGGCAGATGAAAGTATCGAAGATTATGCACTCCGCTATGCACCTACCTCAGTACGTAAATGGTCACCTTGGACGGTAACTAATACCGCAATTTCGACAGTTAGCTTTTTGGCGATGGAAGCCATTGGGGCGACCATGCTTTGGCAGTATGGCTTTAGCAATGCGTTATGGGCAGCAATTGTCGTATGTACCATCATATTTTTGACCAGTTGGCCGATTAGTTACTACGCCGCAAAATATAATGTAGACGTTGATCTGCTTACTCGTGGTGCAGGTTTTGGCTACATTGGCTCGACCATTACATCTCTAATTTATGCCAGCTTTACCTTTATTTTGCTTGCGTTTGAAGCCGCAATTATGGCGATGGCACTTGAGCTTGCTTTAGGTATTCCGCAAGTTATTGGTTACTTAATTTCTGCCTTAGTGATTTTGCCTTTAGTAGTCAAAGGTATTGGTTTTATTAATAAAGTTCAGGCGATCACACAACCAATCTGGCTTTTATTGCTGTTGTTACCGTGGTTTTTTGTACTTTGGAAACAACCACAAATTTTAAGTAGTAGCCTGCATTTTGTTGGGGCGGTTTCAAACTCAACTGACTTTAATCTGTATTACTTTGGTGCGGCGTGCACTCTTATTTTTTCATTTGTGATCCAAATTGGTGAGCAAGCTGACTATTTACGTTTCTTACCGCAACAAGAAAAGAATAGAACTGCATGGCGTTTTGCTGTTTTTTTAGGTGGCCCATCTTGGATTATTTTTGGATTTCTAAAAGTCTTGATGGGCATGCTGCTGATGGTGTTGGCTTTTCAGCTGTTTATTCCTGTCTCTGAACTAGACAATCCAACTTATCTATATTGGGTCGCCTATCAACAGTTTATTCCAAACCCTCAGCTTGCTTTAATATTGACTCTAGCACTGGTTTGCTTGGCGCAAATTAAAATTAATATGACCAATGCCTACGCTGGCTCATTGGCATGGTCCAACTTTTTTGCTCGCTTAACTCATAGCCATCCGGGGCGAATTGTCTGGCTTCTTTTTAACGTTTTTATTGCTATTGTTTTGATGGAAATGGGCATTAGCCATGCAGTTGAGCGCATTTTGGGGCTATATAGCAATATTGCTTTGGCATGGATTGGTGCCGTTGTTGCCGATTTAATTATCTGTAAACCTTTAGGTTTAAGCCCAAAGGGAATTGAATTTCGCCGTGCTTATTTATATGACATTAACCCCGTAGGAGTGGGTGCCTTAATGATTGCCTCAGTGTTATCGATGCTCAGTTATTTGGGCTTTTTTGGACTCATGGCAAAAGGTTGGGCGAGTTTTATTGCTCTGGGGAGTGCTGTGTTATGCGTTCCTGTTATTGCTTACCTAACCAAAGGCAAATATTACATTGCACGTCAGCCTGAAAAAATTCAGGCGACTTCGGTTGCTACCTGTGTGGTATGTGAAAGGGACTATGAACTCGCTGATATGGCGGGTTGCCCAGCCTATAACGGTACGATTTGCTCTCTATGCTGTTCACTTGAAGCACGCTGCCACGATTTATGTAAACCCGATGCACGTTGGTCGGTACAGCTTAAAAAAGGCATCTGGCACTATCTACCAGAACGTTGGGCCAGCCGTTTAAATAGTCGGGTCAGTTTATATTTATTACTGACTTTAGGGCTGTCTATTGTTCTGGCAGTGAGTTTAAGTCTGGTTTATATCCAGGAAAAAACCTATTTAGAAACCATTAATGCGGCAGCCGTTCCTCAGCTATTTATGCTATTTGTCAAAATTTATACCATTTTATTTCTATTGATGAGTGTTGCTGCTTGGTGGCTCGTATTAAACGATGAAAGCCGTCGTAATGCTGAAATCGAAACACACCAGCAAACAGCATTATTGATTGATGAAATTGCTGCCCATGAAGTCACTTCAAAAGACTTACAAGACGCCAGAATTTCAGCAGAACGGGCAAATGATGCAAAAAGCCGTTATGTCATTGGTATTAGCCACGAATTAAGAACACCCCTAAATAGTATTTTGGGCTATAGCCAATTGCTTCAAAAACAAGAGCAGCTCTCAGAACAAGGCAAAATGGCGCTCGGCGTGATTAGCCGTAGTGGGCAACATCTGACTTCATTGATTGACGGTTTATTAGATTTAGCGCGAATTGAAACAGGCAAAATTTCTTTAAATGTAGTGGATGTGCATTTTCCAAATTTTATTGAACAAATTATTCAAATGTTTCAGCCACAGTTTGAACAGAAGAATTTACAGTTTGTTTATGAAATTGGAGAGAACCTACCGCACTATGTGCGTACCGACAAAAAACGCTTAGAGCAAGTGCTGATCAATTTGCTGGGCAATGCTTTAAAGTTTACAATGAGCGGCACAATTACTTTAAAAGTTGAGTACCGTTTTCAAACGGCTTATTTTGAAATTAGAGATACGGGCTGTGGTATTGCCGAGGCAGATTTAGAGCGAATCTTTAATCCGTTTGAACGGGGTAGCAATGTAGTGCAAGGCGGATTTACCGGAACAGGACTCGGATTACCCATTGTAAAATTGTTGGTCGATTTACTCGGCGGCCAACTATCTGTGACTAGTCAGCTCAATCAGGGTTCACAATTTAAGATTAAGTTTTACTTACCTTCAAAAGAAGTGGTTCATCCAATTTCTAATGTTTATTCCAACCAAATTACAGGCTATCAAGGCGAGCGAAAACGAATTTTGGTTGTCGATAATGAAGCGGTGGACCGAGGCCTAGTCGCTAATTTTCTAAAACCTTTAGGATTTATGATTGAAGAAGCCGAGTCGGGCATTGATTGTTTAAGACGAGTACCTATTTTTCAACCTAACCTGATTTTGATGGATTTAAATATGCCTTTGATGGGTGGGTGGGAAACAGCGCGGTTATTACGTCAGAATAATATTACTAATGTACCGATCTTAATTATTTCAGCGAATGCAGGCGAGCGTGAAGTCAATCCACAAGATGCCGTCTTAAGTGAAGACTTTATGTTAAAACCAATCGACCTCAATTTGTTGCTGAGTAAAATTGGAGACAAATTGGGTTTGGTGTGGATTGATTCTAAATCAGAGACATCCATAGAAAATAATGAAGTTCAAACACTTGATCTAAAGATATATAAACAAGAGCAAACCACTGTTCATACGCCAATCCAACAACCAGAAAATAATGATCTGCTCGATTTACCGCAAAGCTTGCAGCAATTAAATGATTTAATTGGACAGGGGTACATTCGTGGAATTCAACAGACTTTAATGCAATGCCGTCAAAATTTTCCAGAGCATAACGAGTTATGGGAACAGCTTGAACACGCTATTCAAAAGTTTGATTTAAAACACGCGCAACGATTAATTCAGGATAAGCAATGAGTACGCAACATGTTTCTTTTCAGCAAGCTTCGCCAAACGAGCAGGCTGTTATTCTGATTGTGGATGATGTGCCGGAAAATTTAGGCTTGCTACATGAAAGTCTGGATCAGGCAGGTTATCGCGTGCTTGTCACAACTGATGGGTTAAGTGCAATTGAAATAGCTCATCGATGCTTACCAGATATGATCTTGCTCGATGGCAATATGCCACATATGGACGGTTTTGAAAGTTGTATACAGCTTAAAGCGAGTCCAATTACGCAGTTTATTCCCGTTATTTTTATGACAGGTTTGTCTGAGACAGAACATATTGTGCGTGGTTTTCAGGTCGGTGGGGTAGACTATGTAACCAAACCTCTGAATATTGAAGAAGTATTAGCAAGGGTAAAAACACATTTGGCACATGCCAAACTATTGCAGCAACAAAAACAGGTGATTGATGCAACGGAAACAGCCATTCTTGCGCTAGATGTTCACGGTAAAATTGTTTGGAAAACCCAAAAAGCCAGTGATTTACTGAATCAATATTTACCCGAATTAGAGGGTTTTGAAGCAGGTTTAAAAGCTTGGTTTTCAGACTTAGAAAATGAAAAAGACCCTAAAAAATTAACCAGCTGTTCTTATTCAACGCCATCCCAGCAATTACAGCTTTTATTGCTTACACCGTGGCAAACTGAACCAAGCGTGGCAAAAAATTATCTTATCCAGATAAAAACTTCTACGCCAGCTTTGGAAATGGCTGATATTTTGAAATATTGCCCACAGTTGACTCAACGTGAGGCAGAAGTCATGCACTGGTTGTTGTTGGGCAAAACCAATAAAGATATTGCAGAAATCTTGGAGCTTAGCCCTCGGACAATAAACAAGCATTTAGAGCATGTTTTTGAAAAACTTTGTGTTGAAAACCGAACTGCTGCGGTGGCGCATATTAATAGTCTGGTACAAGAGTTTCATTGAGTTAATTGAAGATTGTATTTAAAAAGCATACAGACTCACTGCTAAAAATAGTCTATTTTTTTACACTTAAATTTGTTCTTATAGATAAAGATATATAAAGTCATTTTTAAATAAATTTGAGCCATAATACGAGGAATTCATTGTGAATATTCAACAAAAAGATGATGCAAAACACGGCAGCTTTAGCTTACTTGATGGTGAAACCGTTGCGGGTGAAATGACTTATACATGGGCAGGCGAAGGCATGCTGATTATTGACGCTACAGATGTAAATGAAAATTATCGGGGACAAGGTGTAGGTCGCCAATTACTTGATGCTTTGGTGGCTTTTGTTCGTGAAAAAGACGTAAAAGTAATTCCGCTTTGCCCATATGCTAAATCGGTTTTTGATAAAGACCCAAGCATTGGTGATGTACTTAGAAAGTAAGCAATAGATTAAAAATCATTTAATAGGAATCGGGCGTTAGTGTCCGATTTTTTTTATTCATCTTTGTTTGAGTGAATATGTTTTGAGCGGTTGTATTCAACTGATTTGAAGATTTTCGATTGCCAGATCGAATTTATCAAACTTATAGAAAAGCTTATCTAATAAAAATAGTTTTAGACCAATTGGGAAAAAAATAAACTCGTTGCACAAATATTTAATAGCTGACGAAAGCTAAATATTTATAACGTTTTAATATTATTTTTGGAATTTTCCTTGAACTGGCAGTATATCCATAGTGTGTTGCCGCAATTTTTCTCTGCAACTTTGACCACGCTGAAAATTTCAATTATCAGCATTATTTTGGCAATTATTGTAGGGCTAATTTGCAGCATTTTAATCACATATCGCGTGCGGGTGCTAAATAGAATTGCCCAGTTCTATATTGAGTTATCTCGAAATACCCCTTTATTAATTCAACTGTTCTTTTTGTATTACGGTTTGCCAAAGCTTGGCATCAAAATCGATGGTTTTGCCTGTGGTGTGATCGGACTGACCTTCTTAGGTGGAAGCTATATGGCTGAAGCCTTCCGAGCAGGTTTGCAGTCTGTTGCAAAAGGGCAGATTGACTCTGCAAAAAGTATTGGTCTACAACCGATTCAAATTTTTAGATATGTCATTTTCCCTCAAGCACTGGCTATTTCAATTCCGGCAATAGGGGCAAATTGTCTATTTCTAATTAAAGAAAGTTCTGTGGTCAGTGCAATTGCTGTCGTTGAATTGCTTTTTGTCACCAAAGACTTAATTGGCATGGACTATAAAACTACCGAAGCTTTGTTCTTACTCATCATGGCTTATCTGATTATTTTATTGCCCGTGTCTATTTTAACCAGTTATCTGGAGCACAGAAGTCGGAAGGTGAGCCATGGAACTTGATTATTTATTTCAAGCGAGTCACCTCGAACGTTTAATGTGGGGACTTTGGGCAACTGCAAAAATTGCATTTATTTCAGTGTTTTTCTCTGCAATTTTCGGCACAGTTTTCGGCGTCATTATGACTTCTAAAAACATAGTCGTTAAAGCATTGTGCCGCCTGTACTTAGAAGCCATTCGAATCATTCCGATTTTAGTTTTGCTATTTGTGTTTTATTTCGGCTTTGCGACATGGTTTAACTGGCAGTTTTCTGCAATGTGGGTATGCGTTGTTGTATTTGTTTTATGGGGTACGGCAGAAATGGGCGATTTGGTTCGTGCAGCCATTACTTCAATTGATCAACATCAACGCGATTCAGCTTATGCGCTCGGACTTACCCATGTTCAAGCCTTGGTCTACGTCATTTTTCCGCAAAGTCTAAAACGAGTAACTCCAGGCGCGATTAACTTATTTACCCGAATGGTGAAAACCAGCTCTTTGGCAGTCCTGATTGGGGTGGTTGAGGTCATTAAAGTTGGTCAGCAAATTATTGAAAATTCGCTGTTGACCGTGCCGAGCGCTTCTCTTTGGATTTATGGCTTTATTTTTATTTTGTATTTTCTGATTTGCTATCCCTTATCTCGTTTGGCAGCACATTTAGAAAAGGTCTGGGAGTAATTATGCCTTTGTTATCGATACAACAATTACAGAAATCATTTGCACAAAGTCATATTTTACAGGGCATTGATCTGGATGTAGAACAAGGAGAGGTGGTTGTTATTTTAGGTCCATCGGGCTGCGGTAAAAGTACCTTATTACGCTGTATTAATGGCCTAGAACCGATTCAGGGCGGTGAAATCCGTTTAACCGGTTCAGGTGTGCTTGGTAAAGATGTGGACTGGACTAATGCTCGTCAAAAAATTGGCATGGTTTTTCAGAACTATGAGCTATTTGGGCATATGAACGTTATTGACAACATTTTGCTCGGGCCACTTAAAGTACAAAAACGCCATCGCGACGAAGCAGAACAAGTAGCAGATGAGTTGTTAAAGCGAGTGGGACTGTTTGAGCGAAAACTTGATTATCCACGACAACTTTCTGGCGGACAAAAACAGCGTATTGCCATTGTTCGTTCACTGGTCATGCAACCTAAAGTCATTTTGCTTGATGAAATTACCGCTGCGCTTGACCCAGAAATGGTCAGAGAAGTGCTTGATGTAGTCCTTAAATTGGCGAATGAAGGAATGACCATGTTGATTGTGACACATGAGATGTCCTTTGCCCGCAAGGTTGCTGACCGCATTATTTTTATGGATAAGGGCAAGATTATTGAACAGGCTTCACCAGAAGAATTTTTTGAACAGCCGAAAACAGAACGAGCGAAAGCCTTTCTAAATATTTTGTCGTACTAAATTTTTATTATTTGAATCATGAGGAAGTGAATGTTTAAACGTAATTCAATAAAAATATTAAGCAGTCTTGCCGTTGCTGGGGTTTTATTAACTGCATGTAGTAAAACGCCATCAACTGAACAGGCAAGTAATGCTCAAGAAGACCATTCTTTAGAACAAGTCAAAAAAAATGGGGTTCTACGCGTTGCCGTTTTTGCCGATGATCCGCCGTTTGGTTATGTAGATAGTGCGGGGAATAATCAGGGCTTCGATGTAGCTCTAGCAAAACGGGTGACTAAAGATTTGCTTGGTGATGAAAAGAAAGTTGAGTTTATTGTGACTGAAGCTTCAAATCGGGTGGAGTTTTTAAAATCAAATCGAGCTGATGTTGTATTCGCGACATTTACGGTAACGCCAGAACGTAAGGAAGTTGTCGATTTTGCCGAGCCTTATTTAAAAGGGGCTTTTGGCATTGTCTCACCTAAAGCCAAGCCGATTACCGACATTGCCCAATTAGAAGGTAAAACCTTAATTGTAAATAAAGGCACAAGTTCAGATACCTACTTTACCAAGCATTATCCGAAAGTAAATTTACTGAAGTTTGAACGAAATTCGGATGCTTTCAAAGCTTTAACCGACGGTCGTGGTGACGCGATTTCACAAGATAGTACCTATGCTTTGGCATGGGCCGCGAAGAACCCAAGTTATGTTGCAGGTATTCAGTCTATTGGTGATCAAGAGTTTATTGCACCAGCAGTTAAAAAGGGCAATACCCAATTATTGAATTGGCTCAATACTGAAATTAAGCAGCTCAGAACAAGCGGTGAAATTAAGAAAATTTATGATGAAACCTTGAAGCCAATTTACGGTGACTCAGTCAATCCGAATGTGTTTTTAGATGTAGACCAATAATTTTCGATATCGCTAGAGCAGTGCCTAAAAGTAGGTGCTGCGATTTTAAATAAGACTTTTACAAGAACGAGAGGGTGAAATAATGACAACATTAACATTTCAAAACGTGAAGCATATTTTGGCTGCATCTTTGCTGAGTTTAGGTTTAGTTGCATGTGACAAAGGAACTCAGTCTACTGAAAAAACGGCCGATACCACACAAACTGTGTCGAGTATTGAGCAGATCAAAAAGAATGGCGTGGTACGAATTGGTGTATTTAGTGATAAACCGCCGTTTGGATATTTAGATGCTCAAGGTAAAAACCAAGGCTTTGATGTAGAGATTGCCAAGCATGTCGCTAAAGATCTGCTGGGTGATGAAAACAAAGTTGAGTTTGTTTTAACTGAAGCTGCGAACCGTGTCGAATATTTAAAAGCCAATAAAGTGGATATTATTTTTGCCAACTTTACTGTTACGCCAGAACGTAAGGAAGTTGTCGATTTTGCTAAACCTTATTTAAAAGTGGCACTAGGTGTGGTTTCTCCTAAAAGTCATCCAATTACCGATGTGGCTCAACTTAAAGATAAAACTTTACTGGTCAACAAAGGTACAACGGCTGATTCATTCTTCACCAAGACTCATCCAGAAATTAAGCTACAAAAATATGAGCAAAACACTGAAACTTTTGATGCTTTAAAAGATGGTCGTGGTGCTGCGCTTGCCCATGATAACTTGCTGGTTTTAGCTTGGGCTAAAGAAAATCCAAATTACACCGTTGGCATTACCAATTTAGGTGAACAGTACTTAATTGCACCAGCAGTGAAAAAGGGGGATAAAGAGTTATTGGACTGGTTAAATCAAGATTTAGAGAAACTGGCGAAAGAAGGCGTGATTCATCAAGCTTATGAAAAAACTTTAAAACCAGTGTATGGCGATACGATTAATCCAAAAGATTTATTGGTTGAATAGTTGTACTCATAGCCTCTAATGATCAGGACTCTAGATACTATTTACTCGAGTTAGGAGCCGACTAGATTTTTAAAGTCGGTTCTGCTGCTAATTTATCTGCCAAATATTGAATCAATACACTTAATTTAGGCGGGACATGCCTTGTCGGTGGATAAAGTAACCACAGCCCACCACTGTAATAGGTTTTAAAATACCAATCTGGTAAAACCTGAACTAAGGTACCTTGTTGTAGAGCATGGCGTGCAACGAAGTAAGGTAAGCTCGCAATACCTAAATGCTGTAATGCCGCACTCAAACGCACACCTGTATGGTTTGCTGCATAACGCCCACGCACAGCCACACTGATCGATTTGTTTCCTTGCTGAAATTTCCATTTTGAGTCACTGGCTTGTTCGCCCAAGTAAATACATTCATGCTGCTTTAAATCATGAGGGTGGTTCGGTGTACCGTGCTTGGACAAATATTCAGGTGTAGCACAAACCAAGTGATCAATATCAATCAGCTTTCGACCCATAAGGCCACCCGGTGGTTGCTCTGTAATTCGAAGTGCTAAATCTACTCCATCATCAATCAGGTCTACATAGCGATCTTCTAAAAGCATTTGTATATCAATTTTCGGGTAGCGTTCTAAAAACTCGGGTAAATGCGGATGAATCATAAAATGCCCCACAGCTTTCGGAACACTCATGCGAATAATACCTTCGGGTTCAACATGAAATTGACCCGAACTTTCCATGACTGCTTGTGCCGCATTCACCATATCTAAACAACGTTGATAAACCTGTTGTCCACTTTCACTTAAACGAAGTTTTCGTGTAGTCCGATAGAGTAAGCGGGTGCCTAAAGCACGTTCTAAACGGGCAATCGCGCGGCTGATAGCTGAAGGTGTAGTACCAAGTTGCCTTGCAGTTTCAGAAAAGCTTTCCGACTCGACAACCTTCACGAAAGTCGCCATTTCATTTAACAGAACCAGACTTTGATTTGTGCTCATGAGGCAAAAGTTATTTGGATTTTAATTGGATTATCGCGTCTAAAAAAACGCAATACAATCGTTTAAGTGATTTTCAGGAAACTAAATTGTTATGTGGCAGTTGTATGGGCATGAGTTTTTAACGCTAGCTCTTATTCACTTTATGGCGGTGATTTTACCAGGACCAGATTTTGTGATTACGGTAAGGCAAAGTGTACGTTATGGCTACTTAATTGGATGTCTAACGGCAATTGGTATTGGTGTCGGGATTTCAGTGCATGTGTTTTATACACTTGTTGGTATTGGCTTTTTGATTCAGCAAAGTGAATGGCTCATGTCACTGATCAGAACAGCAGGGGCAGCTTATTTGATTTATTTAGGATGGCAGTGTTTACGTAGCCAGCCGAATACTAATATTGAAATTAATGGCCAAGCAAACGGTGATACGCCAAGTTTATTTAAAGCTTTTACTATGGGTTTTCTTACCAATGCATTAAACCCAAAAGCCACTATCTTTTTTCTGGCAATTTTTACAACGATTGTAAGTACAACCACACCAATGAAAGTTCAGGTTTTTTATGGTGTGTGGATGTGTATGGTCAATGCCATCTGGTTTATGGTGGTGAGCGTACTGTTTGCACAGCCTATCGTACGTAAAAGATTTTTGGAGTTTGGGGTTTATTTTGAGCGGGTGATGGGGGTGTTGTTGATTGGAATTGCATTGAGATTGATTTGGAGTTTGTTTGTTTAAGTTGGTTGTATTTATAAGTGGATGGGGTAGCACGACGGAGTCTTACCGTTTATACGTCATAATAAAGTAGCTAATTCTGTTACTTTTTTTGGAAAAAGTAACCAAAAAACTTTGTCATCTACAGAACCTGTTCACTGTTTTCATCTATCAAAAAATGTTGCAAAAACATTATTTTTATAAATTATGGGCAGGCTGTAGATGACTCTTAGCACGAGCCGAAGGCTAATTCAGAAATCGAAATTAAAATAACAAGACTCTGAGGTGATAGCTACTTTGAGTTGTCCGAACTATTGATGACTCTTAATTCGAGCTAAAATCATCTGCAACCTGCGTGGTATTAAATAGTTTATGTTTCTGCGATATATCGATTAGATATAAGAAGAAGACAGGTTTTGCAGATGAAAATGCTTTTGCTTACTTTGGGCGAAACCAAAGTAAGTCTAGCCGAAGGCTAATTCAGAAATTGAATTTAAAATAATAAGACTCCTCTGTGATAGCTACTTTGACTTGTTACTTCATATATAACTTTTGAGCTCAAGTAGCTTCAATAAAGAATCCATAAAAAAAGACCGCTCGAAAGCAGTCCTTTTTGCAAAAATAAATTTAACTCGTACGTCGATTACGCGTCAGTTGATGTAATACCGACACCAATAAATCAATTTCTTCCGTCGTATTATAAAAAGCCAAAGACGGACGCACGGTCTGTTCGACGCCAAAGCGACGTAAAATCGGCTGAGCACAGTGATGACCTGAACGTACGGCAATACCATGTTGATTTAAAGCTTTACCGACTTGTTCAGTTGAATAGCCTTGTAAAGTAAAGGACATAACACTGGCTTTATGATGTGCAGTTCCAATCAAACGCAAACCTGACACACTACTCAGCGCATTTTGACCATATTCGAGTAGATCATGTTCATAGCGAGCAATGTTATGAATACCTAGACTTTCGACATATTCAAGTGCAGCGCCTAGACCAACGGCATCGGCAATGTTTCCAGTTCCAGCTTCAAACTTGTTTGGTGCAGGTTGGTAAACTACTTGTTCGAAGGTCACATCTTGAATCATGTTGCCGCCGCCTTCCCAAACAGGCATGCTTTCAAGTAGTTCTGGTTTTGCATAGACCACACCAATACCCGTTGGACCAAATACTTTATGTCCAGAAAATACAAAAAAGTCTGCATCGAGAGCTTGTACATCGGTAGGGATGTGCGAAACAGATTGCGCGCCGTCAACTAAAACACGTACACCTTTGGCATGGGCAATTTTAATGACTTCAGCAACAGGTGTAACTGTGCCTAAAGCATTCGAAACTTGAGTAATTGACAGCAGTTTAGTGCGCTCATTAATCAGTTTTGGCAACTCTTCTAAAATAATCTGGCCCGTGTCATCCACAGGAATGACTCTTAATTTAGCTCCAGTTTTTTTACTGAGTTGATACCAAGGTACAATATTGGCATGGTGTTCTAAGTGAGAAACGATAATTTCATCACCTTCACCAATATTTTGCTCGCCCCATGTTTTTGCAATCAGGTTAATCCCTTCGGTTGTTCCTCGAACAAAGATAATTTCTTTAGAAGAGGGTGCACCAATAAATCGGGCAACTACATTTCTTGCATGCTCATAGGCATCAGTTGCACGAGCCGCTAACTCATGTGCAGCACGGTGAATATTTGAATTTTCATGCTGATAAAAATAAGCAATCCGGTCAATCACACGCTGCGGTTTTTGTGTGGTGGCAGCATTATCCAACCAAACTAGAGGTCGACCATTGACGCGTTCCTGTAAAATTGGAAAATCGCGACGTATGGCATGTACATCGAGTGGTTGAGCACTGCTTGCTACAAAGGTGGGTTGCGATGGTTGATAGTGACTATAACTTTGTCCAGTTTGAGGCAAGTCTAAAAAATAAAATGCAGAGCTTGCCGAACTTTGGAGAGGCGTGTTTGTTACAAAACGATCTTCCGTCAGCAATGATTTCAGCTGGTCACCATGTGGCAATTGAAAAGACTGTACAACTGAATAATTATCTTCAACACCTTTAACAGACGGTTCTGCTGTATTGGGAGCAGAAAAATCATTTAAAAAATAATAAGGTGATTCACCTGCACCAGTGGGTAAGCTGGGTGCAATGCGTGGCACATTGGGTTCACTATGAGCAGCTTGTGGCAAATGTGGTTCAAATGGTGGGCGTGGCAAATTAGCTCCACCAACCACAGGCGCAGACGCTACAATTCGGCGTTCAGGGTAGTCTGGCAAATTTGGAATATGCTCAGGATATTCTGGATTAAGACTTTTCTGAAAGGCGATATTGGGCGCACGACCACTGAGAGCAGAGAATGGTTCACCCGGTTGTGGAGGGTGCGGTGGCGCTCCGACAGGTAAGTCCAAGTTAAGGCCCGATGGTGAAGCTGAACTGCTTGAGCTTGGTAATGCTGAAAAAAACTCATTAGCAAGACGAGCAATGGTGGACTCATCAGGGAAGTTGGCTGGTGGATTAACACCAGTCACTTCAGGCCCCGTTGGACTACCTTGCAGATTACTTGTAGTTAACTGGGTAGTCATGATATTTGTCCACCTCCACATCATCTAATACTGCCAACGCATCATCAGTGAGTACTGCAAGTGAGCAATATAACGAGATTAGATACGACGCAATCGCGTTACGGTTGATTCCCATAAAGCGTACTGAAAGCCCTGGTGACTGTTCACCAGCAAGACCCGGTTGGAATAAACCAACAATGCCTTGACGCTTTTCACCTACACGAAGCAGCAAGATTTTAGTTTTGCCATCTTCTACAGGAATTTTATTTGATGGAATGAGTGGAATACCGCGCCATGTAATGAATTGCGAACCGAACAGACTAACCGTTGGAGGCGGTACACCACGGCGTGTACATTCACGTCCAAATGCTGCAATCGCATCAGGGTGTGCTAGGAAAAATCCCGGTTCTTTCCAGACTTTACGTAGCAAATCATCAAGATCATCTGGAGTAGGTGGGCCATTTAAGGTCGAAATACGTTGGTCATCTGTCACACTTGCCAGTAAACCATATTCAGGGTTATTGATGAGCTCACTTTCTTGACGTTCTTTAATGGTTTCAATGGTTAAGCGAAGCTGTTCTTTAATTTGGTCGTGTGGGCTGCTGTAAAGGTCGGCTACACGTGTATGCACATCTAAAACTGTAGATACACCATTTAAAAAGTATTCACGCGGTTCTGGATCATAATCGACAAAAGTTTGCGGTAAAGTTGCTTCATCACGTTGTGTACAAGCCACCTGAATATCATCGGTATTATTGACACGGTTTAGGCGATAGATACCTGCTTCAACAGGAAGCCATTGCAGTAAATGAGTCAGCCATCGGGGAGTAATTGTAGAAAGTTGGGGAGCTGTCTTGGTTGCATTGGCCAGTTGGCGAGCTGCGTGGTCCCCAAGTGCAAGTTGGGCTTTATCTGTATTTTTCGCCATGAATCATTTTTCCTTATTACATTGGCTTTTTGAAAATAAAAATTCTAGGATGCATATAAACTAGAATTAGTTCTGGTTTTAAAATTAAAATCGCGTTATAAATTTTTTAAATACTGAGCTTATTAATGAGTTATCTATTTTCTAAATAAAAATATATTTAAACTAGAAATAAGCATTTTATTAATCTGCACGTTCTTTGTTTATTTATCTCCTTAGCTATTTATTTCACATCTATAGTTTTTAACCGGCAATATGATTTTTTTGATAAGACTCATTCGGTGACTGTAAAATCTGGCTACCTGCGGCCACACTATGGGTTAGCCAAACATTCCCCCCAATAATTGACCCTCGACCAATGGTAATACGGCCTAAAATAGTGGCACCTGCATAAATCACGACATCATCTTCAACAATCGGATGGCGTATATAATCTTTTTTCAAACCACCATCATCATTGGTTTCAAAGCGTTTTGCTCCAAGGGTCACGGCCTGATAAATACGAACGCGTTCTCCAATCACACAAGTCTCACCAATCACCACACCCGTACCATGATCAATGAAAAATCCTTTGCCGATTTGCGCACCCGGATGAATATCAATGCCTGTTGTAGAGTGGGCCAACTCGGAAATAATGCGCGACAATAAAGGCACTTGGGCATACAGTTGATGCGCAATTCGGTGATAAATAATCGCAAATATGCCCGGATAGCAAAGTAATACTTCATCCACACTATGTGCCGCCGGATCGCCTTCATAAGCAGCACGCACATCGCCGTCTAAAAGGCGCCGTATAGAGGGCAAAGTGTTGGCAAAATCCTGCACAATAGTTTGAGCAAGTTCTTGTGGCTGCTGCACTGGGCTTGAATGACTCAAATGTCGTTTCGCTTCATAATTTAAAGCCAGTTGTACTTGAGCATGTAAAGCTGTCAGCACCCGATTTAAAGTATAGGCAATATAAGAATCTTCAGTTTCTTGACGTAAGTCAGCAGGGCCTAAACGCATTGGAAATAAAATTCCACACAAGTCATCTAAAATGATTTTTAAAGCTTCTTTAGATGGAAGTTCACGGCCTCCAAATTCTTTTGTTCTGTGCTGTTGCTGACGCCAGTCATGCCTTGCTTGTTGTAAACCTTGTACAACCGCATTAATGTTCCATTGAGTCACAAGCTTTCCTTGATTCACTGAAAATTGATTGAAGTATTAGTCTTGTTGCCAAGGAAGTTGGTGGATGCGCCAGCCATTTTTCTGATTACGCTGTTGCTGATCATTTAGGTCGCCTTCGAAGCCTTCAAGAACGTTATAAATGTGCTCAAAACCTGCATTAAATGCGGCTTCTGCTGCCTGTGCTGAACGGTTGCCACTACGACATAACAAAAGAATGGTTTTGTCTTTGCCAACTTTTGATTCAAGTTCTTTTAAAAAGCGTGGATTACGGTTAAACGATGTGCCTGTTGCCCAAGCGACATGAACACTTTCAGGGACATAACCCACAAATTTACGTTCTTCATTGGTACGTACATCAACTAAAACAGCTTCGCCTTGTTGTACGAGCTGCCATGCATCAACAGGTGATAAACTGCCACTAAAATTTAATTCGTGTTCTTGTGCATATTGCTGTGCTTTAGCAAGGATATCTTCGGCTGAAAAGGACGTATTTGAACCATTTGAGATAAAACTTTGCGGAGTTTCAGTATTTAATTTAGCGTTCATTGAATATATCCTTATCTTTGATTCAGATTGTTAAGGTTCAATTTACGCGGTTTTAAATATAAGCAAAAATAAGGAATATCTATTTATATATATTATTTTGATAAATAAGAGCGGTGAATATTTTATATAAATTAGTATTAGTTAATCTTATAAAGTTATTAAAATAAAATAGATTTAAGAAATTTTATTATTTAGTAAAAACCGTGAGAATTAAAATAATCCACACGGTTTTAAAAATTAAGCAAATCCACCATTTACTCGAATGACTTGTGAATTTACCCAACGTCCATCTGGACCAGCTAGCATGGCAACTACGTCAGCAATTTCGTCAGGTGTTCCGATTCGTTCCAATGGAGCAAGTTTTGCAATAGCCGCTACTTGCTCTTCATTTTTTCCATTGTAAAAAAGGTCAGTGCCTGTCGGGCCGGGTGCAACGGCATTTACGGTAATATTGCGCCCACGTAACTCATTTGCTAACACATGTACCAAACCTTCGACACCTGCTTTTGAAGCAATATAAGGACCATATGCCGGAAAAGATTTGGCAATTACACTAGTTGAAAGCGCAATAATCCGACCACCATCTGGCACTGTTTCGGCCGCATGCGCCAATATTAAAAACGCACCACGTAAATTGGTATGAATTACTTTGTCGAAATCTGGCAGGTTTTCAGGTGTAATTTTTGCCATAGGCATAATACCAGCACTATGAACTACCACATCTACTTGACCATTAATCGCTTTTGCTTCTTGAAATAAACGGCTCACCTCATGTTCATTTGCAACGTCCGCTTGAATAGCTGAGGCTTGACCACCTTGCTCAATAATATGTTCTACAGTGGCTTGGGCATGCACTTTATTGCCAGCATAGTTAACAATCACATAAAAACCATCTTGAGCTAAATGTTCTGCAATAGCACGGCCAATACCACGTGATGCACCAGTAACCAGAGCTATTTTTCTTGAAATATTCATTTTTAGATTGCCTGTTTGAGTAAGTATGGCTTATTTTAATAATATAGAAATATGGGATAAATCTTCAGAATTGGATAAGATAATTCCATATACATTAATAATGGATAGGGTTAAATGCGAGCACCATGGACAAATTTGATACCTTGCAACTTTTTACCCGCATCGTAGAGCTGGGTAGTTTTAGTCAGGCAGCCGATCAGCTAAATATCCCACGTGCTACTGCAAGTAATGCCATTAAGGAGTTAGAGAGTAATTTACAGTGCCGTTTGCTAGAACGGACGACTCGGCATGTAAGACCATCACTAGATGGACAAGCATTTTATGAACGCTGCACACAAATATTATCGGAACTTGATGATGCAGAATCGTCTTTACGTAATGTAATTGCTCAGCCCCGTGGTTTATTACGAGTCGATTTATCAGGCGCACATGCGACTAAAATTGTTTTACCCAGTATCGACCAATTTCACGAGTTATATCCCGATATTGAACTGGTAATCAGTACGGGTGATCGCTTGGTTGATCTGATTAGGGAAGGGATAGACTGCGTGGTGCGAGCGGGGCGTTTGGATGATTCCACTTTAATTGCTAGACATTTGGTCGATATGCCACAAGTGATTTGTGCAAGTCCTGACTATTTAAATAAACATGGAATGCCACAGCAACCAGAGGATTTGTTATCACATTATTGTGTTAATTTCTTCTCGACATCAGGCGGACGGAATTATCCATTTGAATTAATGGTGAATGGCAAAAAACAAGATTATTTTTTGAAAAGCTGGATCGCGGTAAATGATGCTGAAAACTATGTATTATCTGCTTTACGTGGGGCAGGTTTAATTCAGGTCCCGCGCTACCATGTGGCAAATGAATTAAAAAATGGGCGACTGGTTGAGGTTTTATGTGAGTGGGAAATCCCGAAGATGTCAGTTTCTGCTTTATATCCACAGCATCGGCAGCTCTCGCCACGCGTACGAGTTTTTGTTGCTTGGCTGAGTGAGTTATATACGGGGTATTTTTCAAAATAACCATAGCGTATAACGTATAGGTAGAATGCTCTCTAGCACATATAAAATTCTGGTGAATATGTGATTGAATTACCTAATGCAAATGATTGGATCGTCAGAAATTCTGACCCTAACAGTCTCGAACGAATTGAAGCCTTTTTTACCGATCATGCTTATGAGTCGCATCGCCACGATACTTTTGCAATTGGTCGAACATTAACAGGTGTTCAAAGCTTTCATTATCGTGGAGAGATGAAACATAGCTTGCCAGGTATGACGATGGTTTTGCATCCTGATGAAAAACATGATGGCGAGTCAGGTAGTCGAGACGGTTTTAGATATCGGATGGTGTACGTAGAACCTGCAACACTACAGGAAATTATGAAGGGTAAACCTTTACCATTTTTTGAGAATGGGTTGAGTCAGGATCCTCGATTATTTAAAGCAACTGATGTTCTATTACAAGGGATGGACCAGCATATTGATCCTTTAGAAAAACAAGATGCTTTATATGATCTGGCAACCACACTTTACGAAATTTCTGGTAATCATCAGCGCACCTCACATGCTTATGACTATGTCGCAGCGGAGCGCGCTAGAGAGTTTATACATGCCTCTTTATATGAAAATATCTCTTTAGATGATATTGAAAAAAATGTGGGACGAGACCGCTGGAGTCTTTCACGTGATTTTCGACTACTGTTTGGTACAAGTCCACATCGATATATGACTATGCGTAGGTTGGAAGTTGTGAAGTCCTGTTTGATGTATGGAGAGTCCTTAACTCAAGCTTCATTGATTGCAGGATTTTTTGATCAAAGCCACATGACACGTCATTTTCTAAAAGCATTTGGATTGACTCCAGCCCGATGGCGGATGATCAATAAACTCTCTTCTTAAGCAAGTTATTTAAAAGCCAGCCTGTTTAGGCTGACATAGACTTTATCTTAAATTAGGTTCATGCCTTTCAAAAAATCATAAAGCATAAATATGCCGGAAATGATCAACATCATTCCCATGGCTTGGTTTATACGATTAAACCAGATTTTATTTTTGATTCTTTTACCTAATACTGCACCTGCCCAAGAGTAAAGGCAGGGCGCGCCTGCGGCACCCAATGAAATGAGTAATGATACGAAGAATATTTGTACACCAATGATATGTGCTGTGGGATACATAATGGTTGTAACAGGCAAAATGACTAAAATCCCTTTGGGGTTTAAAGCTTGTATCCAAAAACCATTCCAGAACGAAAGCACCTGAACTTCAGTGGCTTCGTCACTAATATCAATATCTGACTTTAACATTTGGTATGAAAGATAAAATGTATAAAGCGCACCGAATAACGCAATATAGTGCAAGGCATTTTGTGGAATGATTGCAGCCCCAAGATATCCAAAAATCATGAATAACATCAGCATTGCACAACCGACGCCCATAAAAAAATAAATCGTTTTTTTGAATTGTCCGGTAAGCCCAGCATTTAGCCCCATAAAATTTACTGGACCGGGGCTATACATCACACTCAAGGTATAAAAAAAGATTTCCATAACGTATCTACTGAAACAAAAACAACCCAGCATAGTGGCTCGTAAATTTAGGGTCTTGTACGTTTGTGATGGCTCTTGCACAAACGTACAAGACGAGAAAAATCCGGATGAGTCATGATGAGCGGTCTAAAATAAATGATTCAGGAAAGAGATTTATGTTTGATACAAAAATTGCGCTGATTGTCCGTAATGATCTTGCGACGTGGCAGAGATTAAATGTGGTGGCTTTTTTGGCAACGGGGATTGCCTCTGCTGCACCTGAAATGTTGGGGAAACCTTATGTCGATACAAATGGCTATGAGTATGGCAACATGCTAGGGCAACCGATGTTGGTATTTGAGGGGGATTTATCTGGTCTACAAAAAGCACATCGCAAAGGAATAGAGCAAGATTTAACGATAATTCCCTATGTACATGCCATGTTTTCTACAGGCAATGATGAGGATAATCGAGCTGTATTTTTGGCCGAAGATGCGAATCAATTAAATTTGGTCGGAGTAGCGTTAAGAGGACCTAAAAAGGCAGTTGATAAGGCTATTAAGGGACTTTCTTTGCATCAATAAGATTTTTATTGGAAGAATGATAAAACCCACTTTTTGGGCAAAAGTGGGTTTTATTTAAAAATGATGATTAAACTTTATCTTGAGTCTTGGTCTCAAAATCACTCGCATCATGGCGTTCATGCAACTGCGTAGCTAAATCACCAAAAGTACGGTTGACCATACGCCCGCGTTGAACCGCAGGACGCGCTAAAATCGCATCTGCCCAACGTTGAACATTTTTATATTGATCGACACCTAAAAACTCCGCGCCGTTATATACCCAGTTTTTAACAAGACCGCCATACCAAGGGAATGCTGCAATATCAGCGATGCTATATTCAGAACCCGCCAAATATTCGTTTTTTGCCAGATGCTGATCTAATACATCAAGTAAGCGTTTTGTTTCCATTGCAAAGCGGTTAATCGCATATTCAATTTTAACAGGGGCATAAGCATAAAAATGCCCAAAACCACCACCTAGGTAAGGCGCGCTGCCCATTTGCCAAAATAACCAATTAAGGCATTCAGTACGTGCAGCAATATCAGTTGGAATGAAAGCCTTAAATTTTTCAGCTAAATAAAGCAAAATTGAGCCAGACTCAAATACTCTTAATGGCGGGTTTTGGCTATGGTCAACCAATGCTGGAATTTTAGAGTTGGGATTAATTTCTACAAAGCCACTACCAAATTGCTGTCCTTCACCGATTTTAATCAGCCATGCATCATATTCAGCATCTTGGTGTCCTAGAGCTAAAAGCTCTTCTAATAAAATAGTGACTTTTTGACCATTAGGCGTTGCTAAAGAATAGAGCTGGAGCGGATGTTTCCCTACTGGAAGTGTATGCTCGTAACGTGCACCTGAGGTAGGTTGGTTTAAATCGGTTTTTTCTCCAGTCCGTTGCCAAACTTGTGGAGGAATATAGTTTGAATCACTCATTTTTTATCTCATGTTTGGTGTAAATATAAGAATTTATTTATGTCGCAAGGCAAGCCATTTTTGTACGGTCGGTCTTTGCCATTGCTGTAATGCATAGTTTTTTAAACGTTCTGGTACAGCATCACCATTTTGAATAAGGCGTTGCAGCATTAGGGCAAGTTCAGCATCCACAATGCTCCATGAACCAAAAAGAAATTCGGCATCAGACGCAAGAAGTTTTTCTGCAACAAAGAAAAGTTTCTCCGCAGCTTTTTTGCCTTCTTCTGAAAGTGGAGTGGACTTGGGCTGAAAAAAAATAACATCGGTTGGACGCTCAGTTCTTAGTGCAACTAAGTCTGATCGGAGCCATGCCTGAATTTGTCTTGCTCTTGCGCGTGCTTGAATATCTTTTGGATAAATAGATGTGTTTGGATAAAGCTCTTCAAGATATTCCAAAATGGCAGATGATTCTGATAATGCAAAATGATTGTGCTCAAGTACAGGCACTTTGGCAGTTAATGACTTTGCGACATAAGATTTTTCAAACTGGCCTTGCTGGCCTAAGTTGATGGTCGCAATTTCAAATGGAATTTGCTTTTCATGTAGTCCTACAAAAACTGTAAACGCATAGGGGCTTAGAAATTGTGAATCTGTGTACAGCTTAAAATGTTCATTATTCATTGTTATTGTCCATGTCATAAAACAATCGGATCTAGTCTAAGTGAGCTGATCCAAGATTGGGTAGCTTTTTTGTGGAAAAGCTTTATCGGTTTTTGAATTAAGCCATTTCAACGTTAGGGCTTAATGTGCTGAAAATGTTGACGGACAATGCTAAGCCAAGCTTGTACTGCTGGTGAAACAGGAAGATTCTTTTTCCAAGCCATGACTAAATGCCACTGAATATTTGGTTTTTCAAGCGGTACTGCTGCAAATAAACTAGGGTCAAGCATGTCGGTATAATACTGCGGGAGAAGTGCAATCCCCATACGTTGTAGCACCATATCTGCCAAGAGGTGCCATTGGCTGGTACGGCAAGCAATGGTTGGGTAAAAACCATGCTGCTTACAGGCATCGAGAATAATACTGTTTAAAGAGAAATTTTCAGGAAACATTAAAAACGATTGGTGTTGTAGCTCTTCTAGATTTATTTTTTTGCGTGTTGCCCAAGTCGCATCCCGACGTAAAAGAACCATTAAAGGGTAGTTACACAGCTCAATGCTATTGAAAATTTGCGTATCAAAGGGCTGCAATAAAACGCCAACGTCTAACTCGTTATTGAGTAAGGCTTGTTCAATACCACGTGAACCCACTTCCATAAAAGCCAATTCAATATCTGGTAATTGCTGATGATAATCAAATAGGGCAGTCGTTAAAAGCTGTGAACCTAAGGGTGGAACGCCAAGTTTTAAAGTCCCTGTTTTTAATTGTTGGTAGTTTTCAATTTCAAGAAAGATGTTTTGTTCTACTTGAAGAAGCTCGATTGCATGTTGATAAATGCGCTCTCCAATTTCGGTTAACTCAATTTGTCTTTTACGGCCATGATCAGGTTTAACTAACAGCTGTACCTGAAGTTGCTCTTCAAGCTGCTGTAATATTTTACTAATAGTGGGTTGAGTCAGATACAACTCTTCAGCAGTACGGGTAAAACTTTTAGTTTTGACCAATGTAACGAAGCACTGTAATGATTTTAGTGAAAGCATAATAAAGAATAAATTATTCCATTTTTGAATAATATTAACATGAATAATTCATATTTAGCAGCTTTAACCAAGCTAGCATAATAGTGTAGTTAACCATTTAATTTCGAAAAATGAGTACTGAATCTGCTTCTGGCACACCCACACAACCTTCACTTTTAGTTTTAGTTAAACAAATTTTGATTTTGGCTGGATTTTGGTGGGTCGGATATCTCTTACATCAAAAACTTGGTGTGCCTGTATCGGCAGGCATTTTAGGTATGTTTTTATTGCTTTTATGCCTGTTCTTTAAAATTATCAAAATGGATCAGGTGGCAGTGGGAGCAACTGTTGTTTTAGGTGAACTGTTGCTGTTTTTCGTGCCTGTTGTAGTCGCCGTTGTTCAGTATAAAACCTTGTTTATGACCGAAGGATGGCAAATTGTGTTGAGCATTGCGGTTGGGACTATTTCGGTCATGCTCAGTACGTGTCTGACGATTCACTACTACAATCGTTTAAAGGCTTATTTACAGGCTCGAAAACGTCTTCAACATAAGCATATCTAAGAGAAAATGACATGAATATTTGGTCAATTCTTTGTCTGATCTGGACTTTGGCAGCCTATGTTGTGGCAAAGCGAATCTATCAGAAAAATCCAAAACTTTGGTTGTCACCCGCGATTAGTGTGCCTGTACTCACTATCATTTTGATGACGATTTTTGGAATTTCATATCAAACTTATTCAGAAGATACGCAGTGGATTGTTAATTTATTAGGACCAGCAACGGTTGCTTTCGCTATACCGATTTATCGTTATCGGGAAACGATTCGTAAAAATCTTGGAGTCCTTTCGATTGCGATTATTGTGGGGATGAGTGTAGGTGTGATGTCAGCCTATGAGATGGCGCAGTGGTTCCACTTTAGCCCTGAAGTCACCAATAGTTTGATGGCCCGTTCTATTTCAACACCATTTGCCATGATTTTAGCGGAAGATATTCATGGTTCGGCAGCATTGGTTTCACTATTTACGGTCATTACTGGTTTGGTCGGTATGATTTGCGGCGATGCGATTTTAGCGATTACTAAAATCCGTTCTAATGTGGCAAATGGAGCAGCCTTTGGCAATGCAGCCCACGGTTTTGGTACAGTTAGAGCACAGCAGCGTAATAGCGAAGAAGGTGTGATTGCCAGTTTAACCATGGTCATTGCAGGTATTTTAATGGTACTGATTGGGCCATTTGCGATTCATCTATGGCTGTTATTGTAGGTTTTGTCTAAGTCGGCTTGTCATATTGTTGAATAATCTTTGATAGTTTTTTTATGGCTTGTTGCATCAGTTCGGGTTCAAAATCGCCTAAGCCGACAATTAAACCCGAACGTTGCCGCTCTTTTGAAAATGTCGGTGAAATTGCTTTGATGGCAATGCCTGCATCGATTGCCGAACTTGCAACGTCAATATCATTAATATGCTGAGCAAGCCATAACACCATATGCATGCCTTGATCGCCCGGCTGTAACCAAGCCAGTTCTCGAGGTATGTATTTTTCAATCAAGCCAATAATGTATTCTCGAACTTCTGCATAGACATTTCGAGTACGTCGAATATGTCGTTCCAAATAACCCTCTTGAATAAAAGCAGCCAAAACGTGCTGGTCAGCTGCAGGTGGATGTCGATCAATTAAGACTCTAAGCCCACAAAAAGGTGCTACCAATTCTTTAGGTAATACTGCATAGCCAAGTCTAAGGGAAGGAAATAGTACTTTGCTGAAAGTACCCAGATAAATGACTTGGTCGGGTGCCATGCCTTGTAAAGATGGGAAGGGTTGACCGTTATAACGGAGTTCGCTGTCATAGTCATCTTCAATGATCCATGCATTTTGCTGTTTTGCCCAAGCCAATAAAGCTGTACGCCTTGCTAGACTCATTGGCATGCCAAGTGGATATTGGTGAGACGGCGTCACAAAAGCAGCACGTGCATGTTTAGAAAGTTTAATTCCAGTTTCAACTTGAATACCTTCTTCATCAACAGGAACACGCACCATGTGAATGTTCTGTACAGCATGTTCAAAAATGGCTGTTGTACCTCGATAAGCTGGATCTTCTATCCAGACTTCATCTTTTGCTTCAAATAAAATCTGGCTACAAATATAAAGTGATTGCTGAATACCGGGAGTAATCACAATTTGGTCAGGTTCGCAGTGGACAGAACGTGACCGTCGGACATAGTCTGCTATAGCGACTCTTAGTGATAACACGCCTTGAGGTTCGCCATAACCCGAAGGGGCACCTGTACCTCGTGATCTATATTTATTACCAAATTTACGCCAGATGTCGCTCGGTTGAGTACGACCGACGGGGACAGATACCGCAAAAGGAACATGAGGAAGTGGCTTAAATTCATCAAGCACTTTGGCATAAGAACGTGCCGATTTGGTCAAAGATATCGAGTTAGGTTTATTTTCTTTTGATGAATGTTGTATTACAGATGTTTTAACCAAAGAATGAGACACATAAGTACCAGTTCGTGGTTGAGAGTCAAACACACCTTCAGCTAAAAGCTGATCGTAAGCTTCAATAATGGTTCCGCGAGCGACCCCAAGTGTTTGAGCCAGTTCACGTGAAGAAGGCAACGGATCGCCGGGCTGTAAATCACCACTTTGTACAGCTTCTCGCAAAGCTTGGGTCAGTTGAGCACTTATCTTTCCTTGGCTTTTATCAATCTTTGCAATAGACGGAAGTTCAACAACTTTTGCAATTCTTGCCATAATTCTGGTCTACTTAAAAAAATACAAAGTGGTTCTTTTTAATAAACCACAGAAACCAGAAAATTTACAACACAAAATATAAATAACCCTGATCTTTACAGTGAGGTTTTGAGCCATGTATATCCCCGATGATTTTGCAGAAAACCGTTTGGATATATTGCATTCTCTTATTACTGAACATCCGTTTGGTGTGCTTTTTACTCATGGAAGTAATGGCTTAGATGCAAATCATCTCCCATTTGAATTACAGGCAAGCGAAGGGGAATTGGGTTTGCTACATGCGCATGTTTCTAGAGTTAATCCTGTCTGGCAGGACATTAAAAATGGAGATGTTGTACTCGTCGTGTTTCAAGCAGGCGATGCTTATATTTCACCAAACTGGTACCCATCCAAACATGAACAGCATAGACAAGTACCGACATGGAACTATAGGGTTGTGCATGCCTATGGCAAAGTGACGATTCGCGATGATGAACGTTACGTCCGTGGGGTTGTGGCTCGTTTAACCCGTACTCATGAAGCATCTCAACCTGAACCATGGAAAATATCCGATGCACCAAAGGACTATCTTGAACCGATGTTAAAAGCCATTGTAGGTATTGAGATTGAAATTACCAAGCTACGAGGAAAATCAAAACTTGGGCAAAACAAAGAACGCCGAGATATTTTAGGCGCGGCAGATGGCCTATCGAAATCTGGTCATCAAACCATAGCAGACGCTATGTATAGTGTGGCTGAGTTAAATAAATAATTTTGAAAATATAAAAGCTTAAGATCAATTGAGGAGATAAAGATGTCTTTGACTACACCTGTTGAGTTGCTAGGTAAACACGTTATTTTAAAGCCGTTAGATGTAACTCAAGCTGAAGCGCTCAAAGAGGCCGTTTCCGATGGGGAACTCTATAATCTTTGGTATACCCGTGTGCCAAGACCTGAACAAATGGTTGCTGAAATTGAAAGACGTCTCGGTTTACAAAGTTCTGGTTCTATGTTGCCTTTTTATATTGAAGACCGAAAAACGGGGCGAGCGCTTGGCATGACGACCCTCATGCATATTGAAGAAGCACATCGCCGTGTAGAAATTGGTTCAACGTGGTACCGCAAATCTGCACAACGTACGCCTGTAAATACGGAATGTAAAAAGCTATTGTTGGCTCACGCATTTGAGACTTTAAACTGTATTGCGGTTGAGTTACGCACATCTTCTTTAAATGTTCAAAGTCAAGCCGCGATTGTACGGTTGGGTGCAAAGCTCGATGGCGTGCTGAGAAGTCATCAAATTGTAAAAGATGATATTTTACGGGACACTCACGTTTATAGCATTTTAAAACATGAGTGGCCTGCGGTTCGCCAAAATCTGGAATGGTTATTGAATAAACCGCGTTAAAAGGAATTTTAAGCAAGCTGTTTTTCTCTTTTTTGGCTTAGCCAGAAGAGAGAAGCTGTGATAATCATTAACCTGAAGTTAATAACAACTCATCTAGGTTGATTGATCGAAACTCCATAAAGCGTTTTTATAGATTCAGAACAAAACTGCGATCTATAGGTAAGCACATGGAAGGATCAGTTCAGAATAAAGAACGGTTATGGACAAAGCGGCGTCATGCCAAACAACTAAAACTAGAGATGGCAAACCAATATACCGATGGTGTGGTCATTCCAACTCAGGACATTATTAAAGTTTTAGAAACCTTAATTACACCGGGTGACAAGGTTGTACTCGAAGGGAATAACCAAAAACAAGCAGATTTCTTATCGCGCTCTTTGGCTCAAACCAATCCAGATATTTTGCACGATTTGCATATGATTATGCCAAGTGTCGGGCGTTCGGAACATCTTGATCTGTTTGAAAAAGGGATTGCGCGTAAGCTCGATTTTTCTTTTGCTGGCCCACAAAGTTTACGTATTAGTCAGTTAATTGAAGATGGTTTACTAGAGATTGGTGCCATTCATACCTATATCGAGTTGTATTCACGTTTGGTGGTTGACCTCATTCCAAATGTGGTGCTTTCTGCGGGCTTTATGGCAGACCGTCAAGGCAATATCTATACAGGGCCAAGTACTGAAGATTCTCCGGCACTGATTGAACCTGCGGCTTTTAGTGACGGTATTGTGATTGTTCAGGTGAATGAGCTGGTTGATGATGTCTCGGAGTTACCACGTGTCGATATTCCTGCTTCTTGGGTTGATTATGTGGTGGTGGCAGATCAGCCATTTTATATCGAACCGTTATTTACTCGAGACCCGAAACATATCAAGCCAGTGCATGTGCTCATGGCGATGATGGCAATTCGCGGAATTTATGAAAAGCATAATGTGCAATCGTTAAACCATGGTATTGGTTTTAACACTGCGGCAATTGAACTAATTTTACCGACCTATGGTGAGTCTTTAGGTTTAAAAGGAAAAATCTGCCGGAACTGGACTCTGAATCCGCATCCAACCTTAATTCCAGCGATTGAAACAGGTTGGGTTGAAAGCGTGCATTGTTTTGGTACTGAACTCGGTATGGAAAAATATGTTGCAGCTCGTCCAGATGTTTTCTTTACAGGTCGTGATGGCGCTTTACGTTCCAACCGTATGATGTGTCAGCTTGCAGGTCAGTACGCCGTTGATTTGTTTATTGGCGCAACTTTGCAAGTTGATGGCATGGGCCATTCTTCGACTGTTACCAAAGGTCGTTTGGCTGGTTTCGGTGGTGCGCCAAATATGGGACATGATCCGCGTGGACGTCGTCACGATACGCCAGCATGGCTAGATATGCGTTTGCAAGGTGCTAATGAAACCGAAACTTATTTGGCACGTGGTAAAAAGTTAGTTGTTCAAATGGTGGAAACCTTCCAAGAGGGTGGCAAGCCAACTTTTCTAGAGCGCCTTGATGCGATTGAAGTGGCTAAAACCGCAGGTTTGCCTTTAGCCCCGATCATGATTTATGGCGATGATGTGACCCATTTACTGACCGAAGAAGGCATTGCTTATTTATATAAAGCAAGCAGCCAAGAAGAGCGCCAAGCCATGATTGCTGCTGTAGCAGGTGTGACCAGTATTGGTTTAACTCAAGACCCAAAAACAACAGCACGTTTAAGAAGTGAAGGCTTGGTGGTGTTCCCTGAAGATTTGGGTATTCGCCGCACCGATGCAACACGTGAACTTTTAGCGGCGAAAAATATTGCCGACTTGGTGACATGGTCAGATGGCTTATATCAACCCCCTGCAAAGTTTAGGAGTTGGTAATGATGGCACAAGTTCAATATCAAACGTTCAGCGATAGTCAGCTTTTGGCAGATATGGCAGTCGAAGCGTTAATTGATGAAGTTAATCTGACACCGAAACCAGCATTGGTTGATCGTCGTGGCAGTGGTGCACACAATGACCTGACTTTGGAGTTAATGGAGCGCTCTGCGAAAAGTTTAGGACCCATGTTTGAGGCAATGGCCCAAGCTGCAAAGCATCATGGAAAAGTCGGTTTAGCTTTGCGTGAAGACATTGGAGAAATTGGCCGCAAAGGTGAAAACACCATGATGTTGGCGACAGATGGTGTAAACACACATCGCGGTGCAATTTGGGCATTAGGGTTAATGGTTACGGCAGCAGCATTGGCGCGCACCAATCAACTGTACTTATCGGCTGTTGAGCTATGCCAGTTAGCAGGCCAGATTGCTCAGCTTGAAGATTGTTTTATTCCGAAGCAGGCCTTGAGTCATGGTCAACAAGTACAAAAGAAATTAGGCATCTTAGGTGCCAAAGAACAGGCTCAACAAGGTTTTCCAACTATTGTGAAATTTGGTTTAAAGCAACTTCATCAAAGTCGTAGTAAACCAATGAAAGAAGAGTTCGCGCGTTTAGATGCCTTACTTGCCATGATGACGGATTTGACCGATACCTGTGTGCTTTATAGATCTGGAACATCTGGCTTAAAGCGTATGCAACAAGGTGCTCAGCAAGTACTTGATTTGGGCGGCAGCTCAAGCTTGGAAGGTCGACGTGCTTTGCATCTTTTAGAGATTGATCTGCTTCGGATGAAAGCTTCTGCAGGTGGTGCCGCAGACTTATTAGCAGCAACACTATTTATAGATCGTGTTGAGCAGTCATCTTTAAAAAATAAAGAGGGATTTTGATGATGGAAACACTTCATTTTGAATTTGTGGCGACAGAGCCACCTGTAAAAAAAGCATTGGTAGGATGTGTTGGCTCGGGCGATTTAGAAATTTTAATGGAACCTGGTGAAACAGGAAAAACTTCTATTCAGGTAGTAACTTCGGTAGATGGGAGTGCAGCACGTTGGCACAATCTTTTTGAACGAATTTTTACTGCGCAAATACCACCAGCGGTCAATATTGATATTCATGACTTTGGTGCAACTCCCGGTGTCGTTCGCTTACGTCTGGAACAAGCATTAGAGGAGATTGCTCATGACTGATATCGAGAGCTTATTAAATAAACAAGATTTTATTGAACTCAGCGCAAGAGAACGTGCTAAAGCATTATTAGATGAAGGGACTTTTCGAGAGTTACTCGATCCATTTGCTCGCGTTATGTCGCCTTGGCTCGTTAAGCAAAATATTGTCCCGCAAGCCGATGATGGTGTAGTGATTGCAAAAGGATCGATTCAAGAACGCCCAGTGGTTTTAATTTCAATTGAAGGCTTATTTCAAGGTGGAAGTTTAGGTGAGGTGGGCGGCGCCAAAATTGCAGGTGCCTTAGAACTTGCGGCTGAAGACAATCTGAAAGGTATTCCAACAGCGGCAATTTTACTGTTGGAAACGGGAGGCGTTCGCTTACAAGAAGCAAATCTGGGTTTGGCAGCAATTGCTGAAATTCAGGCTGCAATTGTGAACTTACGTCAGTATCAACCCGTGATTGCTGTGGTCGCAGGCAGTGTAGGGTGCTTCGGCGGTATGTCAATTGCGGCTGGCCTATGTAGCTATATTGTAATGACACAAGAAGGACGTTTAGGTTTAAATGGCCCGCAAGTGATTGAACAAGAAGCTGGTGTACAAGAATACAACGCCAAAGATCGTCCATTTATATGGAGTATTACTGGTGGTAATCAGCGTTTTGCTAGTTGTTTGGCAGATGCTTATGTTGACGATGATCGCCAGAAAATTCGTCAGCAAGTCATCGATTATTTAACTCAAGGCGTGCCTCAGCAGCATCGTAGTTCAAATTACTCATTCTATTTAGCGAAGCTACAACAAGTCGATACTGCTGAGCAAATTACTCCTGCACAGGTTCAAGCTTTGTATCAAGGAGAACAAGCATGAATATCGCCGTTGATACATTAAAAGCATCTACACGTGGTGCACATTGGTTTAAAGCATTTACACAGAGCTTTAAGACAGTTGAAGGTTTTCCTGCTTCGGTTTGGGTGGCTGATGGTCAGATTGATCAGCAAGCGGTACGTGTGATTGCAGTTGTCCAAGACAGTAATAATCTGTTCCCACGGGCAAAACAAGGTGAAGTTGGGCTGCTAGAAGGCTGGAGTTTAGCAAAAGCAGTTGATGAAGTGATTCAAGCTGATATTCATTCGGAAACTAAACGCGGCATTTTATGCTTGGTTGATGTGCCAAGTCAGGCCTATGGGCGCCGTGAAGAATTATTAGGTATTCATCAGGCTTTAGCAGGTGCAGTAGATAGCTATGCTAGAGCCAGATTGGCAGGCCATCCTATTGTGAGTTTATTGGTTGGTAAGTCGATGTCGGGTGCTTTCTTGGCGCATGGATACCAAGCCAATCGTATTATTGCGTTAAAAGATTCAGGTGTTATGGTGCATGCAATGGGTAAGGAATCTGCTGCACGCGTTACCTTACGGTCGGTTGATGAGTTAGAGCAATTGGCATCAAGCATTCCTCCAATGGCCTATGATATTGAAAGTTATGCAACGCTTGGTTTGTTATCGGAGCTGCTATCTGTCGAAAACCCTGAACAACCGACAAACCATGATCTTGTGTTAGCGAAGCAGGTAGTTGCTCGAGCATTTAAAGAAATTAATGCTGATCAATCTAGAGGATTGGAACAAAGACTTCATGGCCCAAATCGTCAAATGTCTAAAAAAGTTCGTGAGTTATTGCGTGAGCAATGGTCATGAAACTTAAGCTTGAAGCCCATGATTTACTGTGGGGCATGACGGTCGATTGCTTGGCCGATGATGCTCCGCATTGGGTGAGAGAGGTATTGCAACGAGGTGATCCTGTTGTAGTTCGACGGGCAATTACTCCTGTAGATCAGGTGGCTGTGGGTGTAAGAGGGCAATTTCGTCATCAACGATATGCAGCTCAAATACCACGATCAGCGATTAGCAGACAGCTTAAGCCAGAAGCGCTGACTCGCATAGATACGCAGCAGTTTGAACACTTGGCAGAACGTTTACAGAGTATTTCAAGCATTATGAAAAACTTTTCAGGATGTTGGGGATATACAGGAAGTTTCGGGTTTGAGCTGGCAACGGGCATTAAAACAGTAAACGAGCAAAGTGACATTGATTTGTTGATTCGAGCTGAACAGCCTTTTACCAAAAAGCAGGCAGTTGAGTTACTCGAAAATTTTCAGCAAGCCGGGCTGAATGTGGATATACAGCTTCAACTTCCACAAGGTGGGTTGGCGTTAAAAGAATGGGCTAGGAACAGTGGAAAAGTTCTATTGAAACGTCCTGAGGGTGCTGTTTTAGTAGAAAACCCATGGAATTAGGGAATAGATATCATGGCTTCAATTTGGGTATATCCAGGGCAAGGTGTGCAATGAAGCAATATGTTGCACGACTTACCTCAAACAGCTCTGGTTAAAGAATACCTTGAGCGTGCATCGGATGCACTCAAAGAAGATGTCTTGATGCTAGATAGTCCGGCTGCATTGCAATCGACACGTGCAGTACAGCTTTGTTTACTTATTTCAGGTGTGGTGAGTTCTGCACTATTAACTGAGGAAAACTTAACACCTGACTATGTGGCTGGTCTATCAATTGGTGCATGGTCTGCTGCGGTTGTAGCGGGAGTTTTAGCCTTTGAGGATGCTGTTCGTTTGGTTGCCTATCGAGGTGATCTCATGCAAAACGCCTATCCAGCAGGCTATGGTATGACGGCCTTGATTGGTACAGACCGTGCAGCTGTTGAAACATGGATCAAACAGGTTTATGAAATAACGCCAGAGGTGTATGTCGCAAATATTAATGCACATAACCAGATCGTTATTTCAGGAAGCTTTGAAGCCATGAATCAAGTTGCTGTTTTGGCAAAGCAACAAGGCGTGGTGGTAAAAAAATTAGATGTATCGGTGCCATCGCACTGTGAATTATTAAGTCAGCAAGCAAAGCAACTTGCAACGTCTATGGAGGGAGTGACTTTAAAGCAGCCTAAAATACGTTATTTAAGTGGTACAACGGCTCGTACGCTTAGCAGGCCAGAACAGATTGGTGATGACTTGGCTTTTAATATGAGTCGAACTGTAGATTGGGAAAGTACCATCCAAGCTGCATGGGAACGAGGTGTGAGGTTACAGATCGAAGCTTTGCCGGGAACGGTCCTTACTACACTTGCACGCCGAACATTTAAAGAAGGGACTGTATTGTCATTTCAGGGAACACGCTTAGACAGCATTCAGTTAGCAATGCAAAATGAGAATAACGCTTCTTTGTAACTACAATACAAATTAAAAATTGAGTAATAACCCAAGGATATGAGGGATTTACAATGATTATATATGGAACAGCAATATTAGCGATCTGCCATTTATTAGGTGACTATCTTGGTAACACTTTAGGCATGGTATTAGGTGTTAAAGCGAATGTCGGTGGCGTTGCTATCTCAATGATTCTGTTAATCTTATCTAAAGAATTATTGGCAAAAAAAGGTTACTTACCTCAAGTCACACAATTTGGCGTCTTGTATTGGTCAGGTATGTATATTCCGATCGTAGTTGCGATGTCAGCAGGTCAAAATGTGGTTGCCGCTTTATCAGGGGGCATGTTAGGACTGATTGTCTCTATTGCATCGTTAATCGGTACGGTTTTAGTCATCCGTTATTTAAATAGAATTAGTGGTGACTACGAAACATATGAATGGACGATAGAACCCAAGGAAAAAATAGCCTAAGCAAACATAAACTACAAAAAAGTTCAATCAAAAAGGATTTAAGTGATGGACGCTATAATTGCTGTGTTATCAAAAAATGCATTAGTTACTGCTCTTGCTGTAACGGGTTTAATGATGTTTGTTTCCCATTTACTCTCAAAATATTTGACGAAGGGAAAACTACAAAGCTCTGCAATCGCGATTACTTTAGGGTTGGTCGTGGCTTACTTTGCAGGGGTTTATACGCAAGGAACCAAAGGTGTCTCTGACATCGCTATTTTTTCAGGTTATGCGCTGTTGGGCGGAGCCATGATTCGTGATTTAGCGATTGCTTCAACTGCATTTGAAGTTGATGTAAAAGAAGTGAAGAAAGCAGGCAAAATTGGTCTAATTGCATTAATGCTTGGTTGCGTTGTGCCTTTTGCAATTGGGGTTATGGTTGCATGGGTTATGGGTTATCGAGATCCAATTTCGATGACAACAATCGGTGCAGGCGCAATGACTTATATTGTCGGTCCAATTACAGGAACCGCAATTGGCGCAAGCTCTGATGTAATCGCACTTTCTATTGCAATTGGGTTAATCAAGTCAGTTTTCTTTATGGTCGGTACGCCGCTGCTTGCTAAATTCATGTACTTAAAAAGTCCACGCTCTGCCATGGTCTTTGGCGGTTTGGCAGGAACAACCAGTGGTACAGCTGCTGGATTGGCAGGTACAGATGTACGATTGGTACCTTATGGCGCTTTAGTTGCAACCTTCTATACAGGACTTGGCTGTTTACTTGGACCTTCTGTCTTTTTCTTAACGGTTAATGCGATTTTTGGATAAATTTTTGAAAATCCTATAACGGCAACTCATTATTCTTTAATAAGTTGCCGATATTTATCTTTTAAAATTAGAGGCAAACATTCGACATTCAGCAATCAGAGCAAGTAAGTTAGGGTCGCGCTCTTTACTTTTTAAAAAGACGAGACCGATTTCTTGTTGCATGTGATATTGCTGTTTTAGTGGAATAAGTTTTACTGAACTTTCATAAACTGCAGAAATACGACCGGGTAGTAGAGCAAAACCGACACCTGAGCTGACCATACTAATTAAGGTAAAAATATCATTGACCTGTAAAGCAACTTTTGGTGAAAAACCAGCTTTTTTAAAAATGATGTCGCTGTCGTTATGAGTTGCAAAACCCTTGGTTAAAGTTAAAAAAGTTTCTTCTTTTAAAAGGCTTAAATCAATATCTTTAAAATCGGCATATTTTGAATCTTTATTGACTGCCAGAAAAATGTCGTCGGAAAACATCGGCAAAATTTCAAAGTCATCATCTTGAGTGGTTTCATTTAAAGCCACGATAATGGCATCAAGCTCCGTGGCTTTCAGCTTTTTTACCAAATCCTGATTTGAACTCAGCAACAGTTGAATATCAAGCTCACTACGTCTGAGTTTAAGACCGCTAATCACATTTGGAATCGTATTTACAGTTAAAGAATAAAGAGAACCTAAATGTAAAACCTTGGCTGCAAAGCCTGCGGCTTCTCTGGTTTTATTTACGGTAATAAAAATGTCTTGTACGATTTTTTGTGCCCGTTCTTCAAAGACATAAGCACTTTTCAAAGGAATGAGGTTACGGCCTTCATTTTTAAAAAGAGGACAACGTAAAGCGCTTTCTAAGGAGTGTAGTGCTTTGTGAACACTGACATTACTTAGCTGCATTTCTGTGGCTGTTTTAGACAAATTTCCACAGCGCATAAAAGCTAAAAAAATCTGTATTTTTTTAAGGGTGAGTTCTTCATCAATTTCCATATTAATCCTTTGAACCTGTTTCCCTAAAAACTATAGATTTGAGCTATAAAGTTACCACAAAATAAAGTCTATAAAATTGTGCTTAGGTCGAAGCATTTCTTTAGAGATTTGCTTCAACTCTTTGTTGAATGGTTTTGATAACCTGATCTAATGCGCTTTGAATTTTAGTGTTCCATTCAAAAGAACAGTTAATTCTCAAATAATGCTGCTGTGAGGGTAAAACACTAAACAGAGGACTTGGGGCAACGCCAATGTCTTGCTGAATCAACTCTTCATAAACTTGCATACTGTCCAGCGTACTAGGAAGTTTGACCCATAGAAAATAGCCACTTGGGTAGTAATACACTTCGCAAGAGCTAGGTAAATGTTGCTTTAAATAGTGATAAAACTGCTTTTTATAACGCTCAAGTGAAAGTCTAAGTGTACGCAAGTGCTTTTCATAATGATGATGAGATAAAAACTCAACCAATGCATTTTGAATAAGTGCATTTACTGAAATGGTACTCATGAGTTGCAAGTGTTGAATATGATCTGAAAACTTACCCGCATAAACCCAACCGACCCGAAAACCTGCACCTAATGTTTTAGAAAAAGACGAGCAGTGAAGCACCAAATTTTGTTGATCAAAATACTTCATTGAAAGTGGTTTTTGGCCGCCATAAAAAAGCTCTTCATAGACATCATCTTCAATCAAATAAATTTGATGCTCATGAAGCAACTTGGCAATTTTATATTTAATGTCATCACTGACGGTAAAACCAATCGGGTTATGGGCATTCAGCATGAGCCAACAGACCTTGATAGGATAGGTTTGAATGACTTGTTCAAAAGCCTCTAGGTCAAAACCATGTTGCGGATGTTCAGGAATAGTAATCACTTTAAGTCCTAAACGCTCAGCGGCTTGCCAAGCGCCATAAAACACGGTTTGCTGTAATAAAATATAATCGCCAGGTTGAGCGACAGCTTGTAGCGAAAGGTTCAGTGCATCTAAACCTCCAGATGTAATGACAATGTCATCTGGATCGGTCTGTATGCCTTGCATACAGTAGCGCTGAGCAATCAGTTTTCTTAAGGCTAAATTACCGGGAGGCAAACTGGTTGTCTGGTCATAACTTTGTCTTTGACGGGCAAGCTGTCCCATAATTTGAATGAGTTTGGGTGCTGTTAAAAGCTGACTGTCCGGAAAAGCTGAACCAAAAGGTACGACAGATTCATGTTGGATTGATTTAAGATATTTAAAAACTAATGAATTAATTTCAATTTTAGAGTTTAGTGAAACAACCGAGTATTGTTCAAGTGGCTTTAGTGCAATTTGCTCGGCAACGAAGTAGCCAGATTTTTCTTTTGAATAGATCAGACCTTGTGATTCAAGCTCCTGATAAGCATTCATGACGGTCATTAAACTAAAACCAGAACGTTGTACCTGATCTCTCAATGACGGTAATTTTTCATGTGCATTTAAAGTGCCGCTCTCAATGAGTTGGCGAATGCTATGAGCGAGTTGTTCTGATTTATACATGTATGAGCTGCACGAAATAACAAAATGAAAGAAGCACTTAATCAATAATAAATGCCGTTTGCAGAATCTACAAACGGCATTTGTTTAGAACAATAGATTTACTTTAAGTAAGGGGCGGCATAAATCAAGATAACTTTAAACAATCCCGCAATCACAGCTAAGGCTAAAAAACCACCGAGCCATAGTAGAATAAACCATTGGGTTTGATTGAGTTTAACGGATGACTTTTTCATAAAACCCTCCATACTTAATGATAGCCTTCATCACCTACACGGACTTTGTCTCTAAATACCCAATAAGAGACAATGGTGTAAGCAATAATAATTGGAATCAAAATAAGTGCACCGACCAAAGCAAACATTTGGCTTGAATGTGGTGCTGCGGCCTGCCAGATTGTGACTGATGGCGGAATAATATAAGGCCATAAACTAATCACAAAACCAGTAAATGCAAGGAAAACAAGAGCCAATGTATATGCAAATGGTTTAAGGTCATGATCCTGTTTTTTACATGCTGATAAAATCAGACCAACAAACAATAAGACCAAAATAGGCACAGGGCTAAAATAAAACAGGTTTGGTAAAGAGAACCAGCGATCTGCAATTTCAGGATGAGTTAACGGCGTATATAAACTCACACCACCAAAAATAATGAGCAACGCAATAATCAGCTTTGGCATAAGCTCATACATACGTTGCTGTAAGCCTTTTTCGGTTTTTAAGATCAGCCAGCCACATCCTAAAGTGGCATACATCGCAACTACACCAATACCTGTAAAGATCGTAAATGGAGATAACCAGTCAAATGGACCACCAGCATAAATACCATTTTCGGTTTTGATTCCTTGAATATAAGCACCCAGAATAATCCCTTGGAGAAAGCTGGTTAAAACTGAACCCCAAATAAAGGCTAAATCCCAAAGGTGTTTGGTTCGATGAGCTTTAAAACGGAATTCAAACGCAACGCCGCGGAAAATCAGGGCAATGACCATGAAAATAATAGGCAGGTAAAGAGCTGATAAAACTGTTGAATAAACTAGTGGAAATGCTGCATATAGACCAGCACCACCGAGAACCATCCACGTTTCATTACCATCCCAGACAGGAGCCACGGTATTCATCATGACGTCACGTTCTTGGCTATTCTTAATGAAGGGAAACATAATCCCGATTCCTAAGTCAAAACCATCCATGACCACGTAAATTAAAACACCTAAACCAATAATACCGACCCATATTAAAGAAAGATCAATCATGATGTTTCTCCCCAGATTTTTGATTATCGTCAATGTTTTCATCGACAGCACTGAGTGGACGCATTGGTGTTTTAAAGTGTCCAACACCACCAGATTCAATAGTTGGTGTATCGATAAATACAGGGCCTTTATTAATCAGTTTTAAGGTGTAGTAAATACCGCTACCAAAAACGATGGTATAGACCACCACAAAAATAAAGAGACTCAGACCCACCTGATCTGCGGAAACCGTATGTGAAAGCCCGTCTTTAGTGCGCATAATGCCGTATACAACCCACGGTTGACGGCCTACTTCGGTAGTAATCCAGCCAGCCAGCATTGCCACATAACCCGCAGGCCCCATCACTACAGCAAATTTATGAAACCATGATGTTTCATAGAGTTTTCCACGCTTACGTAACCAAAGCGCAATTAAAGACAGAGTGACCATGAGCACACCAAGACCCACCATCACACGGAAGCTCCAGAAAACGATGGTTGAATTTGGACGGTCTTCAGGTGCGAAATCTTTTAAACCTGTCACTTGGCCATCTAAGCTATGCGTTAAAATTAAGCTACCCAAATAAGGAACACCCACTTCGAAGTGGTTACGTTCTTCTTTCATATCTGGAATTGCAAATAGCAATAATGGCATAGGTTCATTGTGATTGGTTTCCCAGTGTCCTTCCATTGCTGCAAGTTTGGCTGGTTGATGTTCACGGGTGTTTAAACCATGGTTATCGCCAATTACTACTTGTAAACATGAAGTCACAAGCACCATCCAGAGACCCATCGAGAACGATTTTTTCACCAATTCATCACGACGGCCTTTTACTAAATGCCATGCAGATGTTCCGACGACCAATAATGATGAAACTAAGAAGGCGGCAGCACCCATGTGGGCAAAGCGGTAAGGGAAGGATGGGTTAAAGACAATTGCAAACCAGTCTTTTGGCACAATAATGCCATTTTCGATGGCAAAGCCTTGAGGTGTCTGCATCCAGCTATTAGAAGATAGAATCCAGAACATGGAAATACATGTTCCGATGGCAACCATAAGTGTTGCGAAGAAATGGGCTCGAGGACCAACACGTCCCCAACCAAATAACATAATGCCTAAGAAACCTGCTTCTAAGAAGAAGGCACTCAAGACTTCATAGGTAAGTAAAGGACCAGTAATACTTCCGGCGACGCGTGAAAATTCACTCCAGTTAGTACCGAACTGGTAACTCATGACCACGCCCGAGACCACACCCATACCAAAGGCAACGGCAAAGATCTTAATCCAGTATTTAAAGAGATCTTTATAAATCGGGTTTTGGGTTCTTAACCATTTCCACTCTAACACTGCTAAAAAGCATGCAAGACCGATGGAAGTGGCCGGAAAAATAATATGGAAGGATACTGTAAAAGCAAATTGTATTCGCGCTAATTCTAGAGCGGTTAGACCGAGGCTCATAAACTTTCCCCCTGTGAACTAGCTGATGATGGTTAAATGAGTTAAATACTTATTTTCAGGCAACAAAGTATTTTGGCGATTAAACTTACTTCTGTGATAAATGTTCTTAGCAAGTAAAATGCCAACAGGGTTAAGCAATATAATTGCTTGATATTTCAAGAGAATAGACTGATTGATTGTTCTCAATCTGTTAACAAAGTTTATGCTTGATGTTGCATTTGTAAAAATGCATGTTGCATTGAAACATTGATGAAATATCTGGCCATATGCAATAGATCGTCTCATGAAAACTACCTACCTTAAGAAGTTTCCTTAATCATGCACTTACTCTTTTTGTATATGTAGATACAGAAATTTTTTATAAAACTATAACAGTCTGGAGCAGTCATGAGGTGTGCTATAGTTTTTTTTCAATTATCTGTAGCTATGTATCCATTCTTCAAAAGTCCAAAATAAATGAACAAGATTTACGAATGGCCAAAATCACTCTCCAACATATAGTGAATGCGATTTTGGGTAATAAGCGCAGAATGGTTTCTTCTTTTTTATTCCCTTGTTGTTTTGCGTGAGGTCTGGTTGTTACGTAGGTTATTAAAGACCTGATTTAAGTGTAGCTCTTCTAAAATAGCTTGGATGTTAAAAAATGTTTATTACTTCTCAACTCAATGTCCTACATAAAATTATTAAAAATCAGCCTATTCCTGTTTCTATATTGGCTCAGTTAGAGCAAACCTATGTTAATTTTGAAGCTACTTTATTAAGAGCAAAAGTACTCAGAGACTTTTCTAAATCTGAAACTGTATATTTAATCCAATCTCATATTGAGCCACAGCAAAGTAGTGTGGCTTATCTATTTTCACCATTTATTTTTGCCAACTTAAACAAGGCTGCTATTTATACAACGCCTGCGACAACGCCTGTGCTTTCTATTCTTAATAAATATTACCAAGCTGAGAAAAAAGCACTATTCAAAGTAGATGATGTTTTAGACAGCTTAAAAATTTATATCGACTTGGAGCTGGCGGAGCTTAATGAAGTTGAATTTATCTATTTAAGTCTAATCAAGGCACTATGCCGAAGTGATCTCTCTACAGTGTTTTTAATTACGAGTTTAGCCATAGATGTCGAGCATTTAAAAGCACTGGAGCAATTTTTAAAGGTCAAAATTTATTGGATTAAAACCCCAAAAGATGATGACTTAAAAAATCTCAATAGCTTAGAAATGCGGAAATTATTATTCAAAAATAAAGATGAAACCTATGTACAGCTATGTGCACAATTTGCTCAGATGAATGCAGAGCTGGTGGGACTGTGTGACACCTTCACCACGCATCAAATGACACATTTAATTGATGATATGTTTTATTCAGAGCATATTTTTGAAAAACTATCTGTCTATTCAGAATATATACAAACACTTCTGCAAAGCCAGCAGAGCATTAGACAAAAAGAACTATCTTAGGGCTTGGGAGATGAGCTTTTTATCTTTGTGTTTGGGTTCTTATATAAAGAATGAATACAGTTATAAAAAAATAATCGTTTTCATGTGAAATAAATATTTTATGGTAAAAGCAAAGCAATATTGGTTTTACTTACATGACAAATTTAAATTTTGAGCATCATCTCGGTTCACTAACGCATGCAGCACTTAGTCAGGCCTCAATTATTTCTCGTGTGTGGGGTGAAGGGCCTTCAGAACGTTATGATGAATTGGCAAAAAATTTCAGACCGACTTTTGCCCGTATTAAAGAAGGGGCTTTAATTCGTGAGCAACAGCATATTTTGCCCTATGAACAACTTCAGTGGCTTAAAGATATTGGTTTTACACGGTTAAGACTTCCCAAAGCTCATGGGGGCTTTGATGCAACCATTCCTGAACTATTTGCATTGCTCATTGAACTTGCCGAGGCCGATTCAAACTTACCGCAAGCTTTGCGTGTGCATTTTGGTTTCACTGAAGATGTCTTAGTAAGTAAAGACAAAGCGTTTCAACAACGTTGGCTTAGCCGAATTGCAAATGGGGAAACAGTCGGTAGTGCATGGTCTGAAGGCGGGAAAGAGTCAATTGATCAGTTCGAAACACATTTATATCGAGACAGTGAAGGAAAAATTCGCGTTAAGGGTAAAAAATATTACACCACAGGCAGTCTATATGCAGACTGGGTTGACGTAGGTGTAACAGATTTAAAGGGTGAATCTGGTTCTGTCGTTGTCCGCCGTGAAGATAAAGGGGTGGAAATTATTGATGACTGGAATGGCTTTGGTCAGCAACTCACCGCAAGCGGTACAGCATATTTCCATGACGTATTGGTCGATGAAACTGAAATTTTACCTGACGATGACCGTTTTAAATATTCAGCGGCTTATTATCAACTGGTCCAACTGGCAATCATTACAGGTCTAGGACGCGCTGCAACCTATGATGTTTCTCAAGCTGTTGCTAAACGTACCCGAAACTATACGCATGCGAATGCCCAATTTGTAAAACAGGATCCGCAAATTTTACAAGTTGTAGGCCAAATCCGTGGCGCGGCTTACAGTGCAGGGGCGATTGTTGAAAAAGTTGCACAAAGCTTACAACGTGCTTATTTGGCTGCATTTCAAAATAATGAGCAGCTTGAAGAGGAGCAAAATGCACTTGCCGAACTTGAAAGTGCGCATTCTCAAACGGTCATTACCGATCTAATTTTAAATGCTTCTACAATTTTATTTGATGCTTTAGGTGCTTCTGCAACAGACAAAGATTTAGGCCTAGATCGATACTGGCGTAATGTAAGAACTTTATCTTCACATAATCCCAGAGTATTTAAAAATCGTATTATCGGTGATTTTAGTGTAAATGGCACATTACCACCATATCAATGGCGAATAGGGAATGTTGCTAAACAATAAATTATAGTTTTAGATATTAAGCTGCTATTTTTAGTGGCTTAATATTATTTTGATTGTTTAAATTAAATTATAAAAATCTATTAGAATAAAATCATATTTTGTTTGGGGTTTATATTATAAAGAAAACATAAAAATTGCTTTAGTATAAAAATTAAATAAAATGCTGGCTGATATTTTATGACTAAGAAAATTAGTTTTAATGCTTTTGAAATGAATTGTATTGCCCATCAATCTCCTGGATTATGGCGACATCCTCAAGATCGATCTGTTGAATATAAAGATTTAGAATATTGGACAGATTTAGCACAAATTCTTGAGCGTGGTTTTTTTGACGGTATTTTTATTGCAGATGTGCTTGGTATTTATGACGTTTATCATCAAAGTGCTGAACATGCCTTAACAGGTGCGGTACAAGTTCCTGTCAATGATCCACTACAGATTGTGCCAGCGATGGCAGCAGTCACAAAGCACTTGGGCTTTGGTGTCACAACTTCGATTTCCTTTGAACATCCTTATCCTTTTGCTAGGCGTATTAGCACGCTAGACCATTTAACCAAAGGGCGAGTTGGTTGGAATATCGTGACGTCTTATTTAGAAAGTGGTTCGAAAAACTTGGGCCTAAAAACTCAGGTTAATCATGACAATCGTTATGATATTGCTGATGAATACTTAGAAGTCCTTTACAAACTTTGGGAAGGCTCTTGGGAAGAAGGTTCGGTACTTCGTGACCGTGAAAGCGGTATCTTTGCTGACCATAAAAAAGTGCATCCAATTCAGCACGAAGGTAAATACTTTACTGTACCGGGCATCCATATTTGTGAACCATCACCACAGCGGACGCCTGTACTTTACCAAGCAGGTGCGTCATCACGCGGGCAGAAGTTTGCTAGTCAAAATGCCGAGTGTGTATTCATAGCAGCGCCGTCTAAAATTGCCACTAAAAAAGTGGTACAGGGCATTCGCCAAAAATTGGCTCAAGAAGGCCGCGACCCGTACTCAGTTAAAATTTATGCGCTTTTGTCGATTGTCACTGATGAAACCGATGCAAAAGCTCAGGCTAAATTTAAAGAATATCAAAGCTATGGAAGTTATGACGGCGCTTTAACTTTGCTGTCTGGCTGGTCTGGTGTCGATTTTTCACAATATCAACCGACCGATAAAGTTGAATATATTCAAACCAACGCGATTCAATCTTTATTAGATTCTTATGTAAATGCGGACCCAGAACGTGTTTGGACTATTGAAGAAATTGCAAACTGGAACAGCTTAGGTGGGAATGGACCTGTGTTAGTGGGTTCGGCAGAAACAGTTTCGGATGCTCTACAACAATGGGTTGAAGATACGGATATTGATGGCTTTAACCTTGCCTATATTTTGGCGCATCAAACCTTTGCTGATGTAGTTGAGTTTATTGTTCCAGAGTTGCAAAAACGAGGGGTATATCAAACCTCATATGCACAAGGAACATTAAGAGAAAAATTATTTGGTGCTGGGCCATATTTGCCTGAAAATCACCGCGGTGCAAAATATCGTAATCTAAAGGAATTAAAACTTGCTGAGGCAAGTTAATATTTTGGAAAACCTTTAAATAAATAGCTGGTTAAATGCCAGCTTTTATTTTGTCTTTTTATATCCATTTTACTGCTGAGTTAATAATGAAAAGATAATTCTATAATTTAGATTAAAACATCAGATTAATTTGTTTTTGTATTATGTGAATAATCATTATTTTGTTCCTGTTATTAAAATTCAGGAATTATTAAGTGAGCACACAAGAACTCGATCATAACCATCGTTATGAAATTAAATCTCCCGATGATGTTTCACAATTAATTTCCAAATTTGCAGGGAAGGGTAAATCGAATAAAGTTATTTGGTTGGCACTGATTGGGGTGTTTATTGATGCCTACGATTTAACAACGCTGTCCTTTGGTATTGAGCAAGTTATCTCAGAGTTTTCTTTAAGCCCTGTGATGACTGGTGTGGTGGCTTCAGCAATTGTCTGCGGAACCATTGTTGGTAACCTGATTGGTGGTTGGCTGACAGATAAAATTGGCCGTTATCGGGTCTTCATGGCGGACATGGTGCTGTTTGTCATTGCGGCAATTGTCGCTGGTTTTGCACCGAATGTATGGGTTTTGATTTTAGCCAGATTTATTATGGGAATTAGTGTCGGTATTGATTTGCCTGTGGCAATGTCATACTTATCTGAGTTTTCCAAGTTTAATGGAAGTAGCAACAAGGCAGCGCGTTTAGCAGCATGGTGCCCAATGTGGTATGCCGCTTCTTCGGTATGTTTTGGTCTAGTTCTGGCGCTTTATTTTCTTTTACCTCCTGAGCATAGCAACTGGTTATGGCGAGCATCTTTAATTTTTGGAGCAGTGCCAGCGTTACTCATTATTTTTATTCGTGGTAAATATTTAACTGAATCACCCATTTGGCTTGCAAATCAAGGCGATTTAAAAGGTGCAGCTAAAGTTCTACAAGATTCCTATGCAATTAATGCAGTCGCTACAGTTGAAAAAGTAGAAAGAACTGCTGAAAAGAAAAAGCGCGAGGGGTTTGCGGTTTTATTTAATAAAACCTATTTGCCAAGAACTATTGTGGCCATTGTGATTCATATTTCGGTGGCATTTCAGTACACGACCATTGCCTTCTTTTTACCTTCTATTTTAACGCGATTCTTTCATACAGATGTCTTGACGACCATTACTACAACACTCGGACTCAATTTGCTGTTTGCATTTACGGGCGGGCTGTTAGGTGTATTTGTTGCTAGCAGATTTAAATCTCGTCATGTGTTGCTTACAGGCTTTTTACTCCAGTTTATAGCCCTCATTGCCTTAGCATTAATTGGTGAACCCGGTAATAGCTTTTTACTCTACACCGCAATTGGCATGCTCGGTTTGTGGCTTTTTGCTGAAGGTTTTGGGCCAGGTGCACAAATGATGGTTTATCCAACTATGGCTTATCCAGCTTCGATTCGTGGTGTTGGTGTTGGCTTTAACCGTGCAGTAACGGGTGTTGCTCAAGCAATTGCTTTGTTTGTTTTACCGATCTGGATGGCGGGATATAAAACCGATGTTTACCTGATTATTTCTATTTTTGCGTTTATTCCTTTAATTGTGATTGGGCTACTGATTAAGTTTGAGCCTACCGCCCAAGATGTCGATGTGATTGATGAAGATAAAACAGAACTTCCTCTCAATAATTCACCAGTAATCGATTAGAGTAAAAATAAATATCTAGATAAAAACAAAGGCCAACATCTGTTGGCCTTTGTTTTTGGAGTTAGAAGTAATAAGCAAAAATTACAAACGCTTTTTTGTTCCATTTATCGTTGGTTCCACCAGCCGCTAGACCTTCGCTATCTCCTAGATATGGATCATGTTTACCCATCAGCAACTCGGCTTGTACTGTCAATTTTTGATAGTTAAAGGCAATGCCGGGAATAAAACGGGTGGAGTCTTTAAACCCGTCTTGTTCTTTTCGATAAGAACTATAGTTTAGATAAGGGCGAATAGAGGTAATTGGGCCAAATTGCTGAGGAAATAAATAGCTGAGCTCGGCTGAGTAAATCTGACCTTTGGTTGCGGAGTTAAATGAATAATCGAAACCGCCCAAAGTCAGATGATCTTTATATTCAGTGTCGGCATTATCAATGTCTTGATAACCAGCCAAAAGCTGTAAATTCCATTGATTATAATTGGTATTGCTAAAAACCGAATAGACTTGGCGATCTCCATCTTCGCCTGAGCGTTTATTTTCAATGGTGGAGTACCATGCAGAGGCGCCCAATTGCGTAGAGAAATTTTCTTGGCCTAAGACATTTTTAAAGGTATGAGCACCGCGAACAACAATTGAGTTCTTTTCTTGGGTATTGGTGCCTTGTGGTACAGTGTCATCTGCATTGACAGGGTTGATACTAAATCGACTCGAGTCTTTGCTTTTACCTCTATAGGTGCCACCATCGGTAGGATAAAAGGCGAGTTGTGCTTCATTGGTTCCATCATTGAAATCATATTTCACCCCAAGGTTGTGTACATCTTCCCAACCAGCACTATTGGCAATGCCTAAATAATAAGTATTTCCCCAAAAGCGACCCAAGCCAAAAGGAACGGGGTTTAAGCCAGCAATAATTTTACTGTTGTCATTAATTTTATAACCCATCCATGCATCGGTGAGCCAATTGGCATCGCCTAAATGCCCGTAATATTCATAAACCCGATAATCTAAGTGGCCAATCCATTTCGGGGAGTTGTAATCTAGCCATAATACGGCGTCATTAAAGGAAAATTTACTGGTTGTGGGTTCAGAATCAAAGTCATAAACATATTTAGCCCGAACAGTACCACTTACTTTAAGTTCACCTTCTTCAGCATTGCCAAAGGTAAGCGCTGCATGACTTGAGAGGCTAAATGTAATTAAAGACGTTGTAATTAATGTTTTTTTCAAAATTTGAGAATGTTTAAACAAAAGAATTTTTCTCCTCTTAAAAATAAAAATTAAATTTGCGTCATGTATAAACCAGAAAAAGATTTGTCCAAATCTTAATATTTGCAGAAGATTCAAGATAAAAAGATAATAAAATCTGTACTTTATATAAAAGAATGAAAATTAATGAGATGCAAAACCCTGGATGCGATAAGCAAAAATAAAAATGATGAAATGAGTAGGATAAAATACTTAGAAGATGTGTGTCAGCCTTTTCACATCTTATCTTTTGTGAATATCGTTTTTAGTTATTGATATATAAGTATTTTAATTTTTATTTTAATCTGTAAGTTTACTTAGAACTTGCTCTTTACCAAAAGATAAAAACTTATAAGGAAAAGTTATTTATAAAAATTAGATAAGCAACTCATATTTTTTTATTTTTCATTATAAAGCCGGCTGCATACCATGGGCTTATATTATTGAAAGATCATGAAATTATGAGCACGAAGACCAAACCGTTGATTATCACGGCAATTGTAGTAGTCGCAATTGTTGCATTTATCGTATGGCAAAATAAAAAAGACAATAATACAAGTGCTTCAGTTCGTGACAACAAACCTGTTGTGATTGCTTATCAAACTGGGGTTGACCCAAGCAAAGTGGCGCAGGCGAATGGGGAATATGAAAAACATAGTCAACGAACCATTCAATGGAAAAAATTTGATGCGGGTTCAGATGTTGTAAACGCACTTGCTTCAGGTGATGTCGTACTTGGCAATATTGGTTCAAGCCCACTTGCTGCTGCGGCAAGCCGTGATTTACCGATTGAAGTATTCTTAATTACATCAAAACTTGGCGCATCTGAAGCATTAGTAATAAGTAATAAATCAGGCATTAAAACTCCTCAAGATTTAATTGGCAAAACCATTGCTGTACCGTTTGTTTCAACAACCCATTACAGCCTTTTGTCTGCACTTAAACATTGGAACATTCCAGAAGACAAAGTAAAAATTATTAACTTGCGTCCACCTGAAATTTCAGCTGCTTGGGAACGTGGTGATATTGATGCTGCTTATGTTTGGGAACCTGCTTTAAGTAAAGCCAAAGCATCTGGTACGGTTTTAACCGACTCGAAACAAGTGGGTGAATGGGGCGCTCCAACTTATGACTTATGGGTTGTACGTAAAGACTTTGCAGAGAAAAATCCTGATTTTTTAAAAGCTTTTGTCCAAACCACGCTTGAGCAGCTTGAAAAATATAATCAAGATCCAGCCGCTTACGTTAAAGATGCCGATAACGTGCAAAAAATTGCGCAGCTCACAGGTTCTGATCCAAAAGATATCCCGCTTTTATTAAGTGGAAATATTTACCTTGACCACGCTCAGCAAAAACAAACGTTAGATGGTGAATTCGCGCAAAATATTTTTGATACAGCGAAGTTCTTAAAAGGTCAGGGCAAGGTCGATCAACTGAAAGCCGATTATAAAGGCAATGTGAACTCTTCATTTTTGCAGCCTTAAGGAGTTGTCATGAGTGTACTAGAAGCCAAACATATTCATCTGACTTTTCCTAAACAGCAAAAGCCAGTTTTACAAGACATTAACCTAACGATTGAAGAAGGTTCTTTAATCGTGATTTTGGGCGAGTCAGGTTGCGGTAAAACAACTTTGCTTAATATCTTGGCAGGGTTTCAAAAGCCAAGTTCAGGTGATGTACTTGTAAATCATGAGGTCGTAACTGGTCCAGATGTAACCCGCGCTGTGGTGTTTCAGGATCATGCCTTACTTCCTTGGTTGAATGTTGCAGATAATGTTGGCTTCGCTTTGCAATTAAAAGGTTTAAAGCGTGCAGAGATTGAGAAACAAGTGAGTGCAATTTTAAAAATTGTGGGTTTAAGTCACGTTGAAAAAGCCAATATTTGGGAACTTTCTGGCGGTATGAAACAACGTGTTGGTATTGCCAGAGCTTTGATCAGTCATGCGCCGTTTATTTTATTAGATGAACCTTTTGCCGCATTAGATGCTTTTACGCGTGAAAACATGCAGCAGTTAGTGCTCGATTTATGGATTCAACAAAATAAAAGCTTCTTTTTGATTACTCATGACATTGAAGAAGCATTATTGCTCAGCAATCAGCTGGTATTGATGACAGCGCACCCGGGCAAAATTGTAGAAACTCTACATCTCGATTTTGCTAATCGATATCGTCAAGGCGAATCTATTCGTTCGATTAAATCGGACCCTCAATTTATTCAGCTCAGAGAGCAGTTATTTGAAAGTTTAAGAGCACAAAAACAAAGCGGTAAGGAGGCGTTACCTACATGAACACTAAAGATAACGTCTACGAATATGACAAAGCAGAGCTTAAACCTGAGTTAAATGTGCAAACAGAAAATGCTTCATTTCTATCGTCATTTTTTGAGAAGCATCGAACTTTGGCGGTCAGCATAATCAGTGTGGGAAGTGTAGTTGCACTCTGGTTCCTCATTACTGCTTTGCATGTTGTACCTGAACTGTTTTTACCGAGTCCACAGGCAGTCTGGCAAAAATTTATATCGGTTAGCCAAGAAGGCTTTATGAAGGCTACTTTGTGGCAACACTTGGCAGCCAGTATCTCTCGTGTATTTTTAGCTCTGATTGCTGCTGTAGTGATTGGTGTTCCGCTGGGTTTGTGGATGGGGCTGAACAAATGGGTTCGCGCTGTTCTAGATCCTTTGGTTGAATTATTGCGTCCAATTCCACCGTTAGCTTATTTACCCTTACTCGTGATTTGGTTTGGTATTGGCGAAACTACAAAAGTACTTTTGATTTTCTTCTCGATTTTGGCGCCTGTCATTATTAGTAGTGCGCATGGCGTGTTAAGCCATCAACTTAATCGTGAACGTGCGGCATTGTCGCTAGGGGCAAGTCAGTCACAAGTCTTTTGGCATGTCATTTTACCAACCGCTTTACCTCATATTATTACCGGTATTCGTATTGGTCTTGGGGTGGGCTGGTCAACATTAGTTGCAGCAGAGTTGGTTGCAGCGGACCGTGGTATTGGTTTTATGGTGCAATCGGCAGCACAGTTCTTAATTACCGATACGGTGATTCTGGGCATTATTGTGATTGCGATTGTCGCAGTTAGTTTTGAGCTGTTTTTACGTTGGTTACAAAAACAGTTTTCTCCTTGGTATGGTCAGCAGTTGTAGTAAAGAAGATGAATACAGTAGTAGCAAACTTAAATATAGAAGTGATCAAGCCTACCATTGGCGCAATTATTCACAATATTGATTTGAATGCGTTAAATGAACAGACAACGCAACAAATCCAGCAGGCTTTGCTTGATCATCAGGTCATTTTTTTTCGAAAGCAACAATTAGCACCGCAAGCACAAGCAGACTTGGCCCGTAGTTTTGGCAGCTTACATGTGCACCCGATTTATCCTTCAATTGAAGATGTACCGGAGGTGATGGTGCTCGACAGTTGGAAACAAGATTTGCGTGACAATGAACTTTGGCACACAGATGTGACTTTTAGTAAAACTCCACCTTTAGGTTGTGTGTTGCAAGCTATAAAAATTCCACCTGTAGGCGGTGACACGTTGTGGTCGAGCAACACAGCAGCTTTTAAAGGGCTTCCGCTTGAGTTGCAGCAAAAATTGCGTGGCTTAACTGCAACGCACGATATACGTAAGTCTTTTCCGCTTGAACGTTTTGCCCATAATGAAGAAGAACGTGAAAAGCTTTTGCAAACATTTAAGCGTAACCCACCAGTGGTTCACCCAGTGGTGCGTACCCATCCAGTTACAGGTGAGCCTTTGTTGTTTGTAAGTGAGGGCTTTACCACTCGCATTAATGAGTTACCTGAACAAGAAAGTGAGCAATTACTTGATTTCTTGTTTGAACATGCGACCCAAGAGCAATTTCATTTGCGTTGGAAGTGGCAAGATGGTGATATCGCGATTTGGGATAACCGTTGCACACAACATAAAGCATTATTTGATTATGGCGATGCTCATCGCATCATGCACCGTGCAACTATTAACGGTGATGTGCCATTTTATAAAGAAGAACAACAGCCAGAGTTAGCAGAGGCTTAATTCCTTTAATTATTCTTTGTTTCAATTCCAACTCTGAGTTTTGAGCTGGAATTGAAATATTAACTCTTTAGCGCATTCCAAATCCTGACAATAGGCCTGTGTAGTTCTTTATAGGAGGTGAGGCCCAATCACCAACTTTGCTGGTTTTTAAATTTAACTGAACTAACATTTCAGCTTGTTTAATTGCTGCTGCAACGCCGTCAATAACAATCACTCCTAACTCGTTTTGTAGTTTTAGGCATAAATCACTCATACCTGCACAGCCCAAAACAATCGCATCGCTTTTGTCTTCAGCGAGTGCTTTTTTGCATTCATCTCGTATGGTTCGATAGGCATTTGAGTCAGGAAGCTCTAACTCTTCAACTGCAATGTCACAAGCTCGAACATTTTTACAGAAGGGTTGAGCGCCATAGCGATGAGCTAGATGCCAGCTCATATTCACTGTGCGTTGTAAGGTTGTGACCACACTAAAACCAGTACTTACATAACTTGCAGTTCGCATAGCTGCTTCGGCAATCCCAATCACAGGTGCTGAAGTCATTTCACGGGCAGCATAAAGCGCAGGGTCACCAAAACAGGCAATAACATAAGCATCTACACCTAGAAATTCACCTTGGCGAATTTCCTCCAGCACACCTACTGCACTTAGAGCTTCATCATAATAACTTTCAATTGTTGCAGGGCCCATTTGAGGACTCACTGCAATAATTTGAGTATCAGAACCTGCGACTATCTTTGCTGATGTTGCAATTTTGTTAGTCATGTTTTGAGTAGTATTGGGATTAATAATTTTAATTTTCATTGTACTTTTGCCTTCGTCATTGCCGATTTAGCATGGGCAAGCGGTTGATTAAGAAATCGGTAAATGACAAAACCGAATCCCATCCCAATAAACCATGTGAAATTAGCTAGCCCTGATAGTTGTGGTAAAAGCACACATAGAATAGGAATTAATGAAGCTGGAATTAAGGCATAAAAGGCAGAGTGGTTATAACCATTTTTGTACCAATACAAACCTTTGGTATCTAAGGTATATAAATCATCTACTTCGATTTTTTGTTTTTTAACGAGGTAAAAATCGGCTATCAATACGCCAAAAAGCGGACCGATAAATGCACCTAAAATATCAATGGTGTAATGGATCACTTGAGGGTTATTAAACAAATTCCATGGGGTAATGAAAATTGAACCTACTGCTGCAATCATTCCACCCATGCGCCAGCTAATTTTGCTCGGTGAAACGTTGGAAAAATCAAAGGCAGGTGATACAAAGTTAGCGACAATATTAATCCCAATGGTGGCAATCATTAAGGTTAAACTGCCTAAAATAACCACAAATGTATTATCAAGTTTTCCAACCATCTCGACAGGGTCTGTAATGAGTTTGCCGTAGACTGGAAGCGTTGCCGCAATACACACCACAGTAAGTAAAGAAAAGCCTAAGAAATTAATCGGTAGTCCAAGAAAGTTTCCCATTTTTATGGTATTAAAACTTTTGCCATAACGAGAAAAGTCACCAAAGTTCAGCATTGGTCCAGAAAAATATGAAACAACAAGCGCAATAGCCCCAATCATGACTGGTACAACCGCAAAACCGTCGTATTGAACACCGCTTAGGTTTAAATCAATATTCTGCCAGCCAGCTTTCCAGATGAGCCATACTGCCATCGCAAACATCACAACATAGACAGCTGGACCTGCCCAGTCAATAAATTTACGTATGCTGTCCATGCCAGACCAAAAAACAATCGCTTGCAGTAACCAAAGCAGCATGAAGCTAACCCAGCCTAAATAGGAAAGCCCAAGAAAGCCGTAAGTTGAAACATCAGCATAGACTGACCAGTCTGGAAAGAACTTTAAAATGACTAATAAGAATGCACTTGAGGCCAAATAGGTTTGAATGCCATACCATGCAACAGCGATAAGACCCCGAATAACAGCAGGAATATTTGCACCAAGCACACCGAAAGTGGCACGACAAATAACAGGATAGGGCGTGCCTGTTTGTTGGCTAGACTTGGCAATCAGATTTGTAAAAAACTGAACTATAGCAATGCCGATGAGTAAAGATAAAAGTACCTGCCAGCTATTTAGCCCAAGTGCAAAAAGGCTCCCAGCCATGACATAGCCACCGACACTATGAACATCAGACATCCAAAAGGCAAAAATATTATAAGCGCCCCAAGTTTGCTTTTTTAAAGGAGCTAGGTCTTGATTTGTTAGCTTTGCATCATAAGAAGATTTAATTATTGCTTCGGTATTATTCATCTTGAACACTCACTTCCCTTATGTTGGGCTGGCACGTTCTTCAGCAGCTTGAAATTCTGGCTAAAAGAATGAAATTAAAATTGTGCACAATGTGATATTTGTATTGTGCACAATTTTAATTGAGCAAAAGTTATGCCAAATTTAAGAAGTAGCGCTTATGAGTTATTTAAACTGGTATGAATTTTGGATATGAAGAGACAAATTTATAAAATGAGAAGTGCTTAATTTTTTATAAAAAGTAAGTAAAGTTAGGTGTATAAGTGGATATTTAGAAGTCTAATATTGAATTGTTTAGCTCAACATTAGTGTTTTGGAAATGAGAGCAATATTCCAAAACGCTTAAGTTAAACTTACACTACAGTTATTAGATAAAGTTTTAAAAAGAGGAGGCGTTAATAAAAATGGAGAAATCAATGCCATCAAATGCACCAAAAAAAGCCTTAGAAATGAGCAATGATGAAATTGATGACCATATATATAACGCTATTGTAGATGCTATTTTAAATAGGCAACTTGCCCCTGGCGCACGTTTAATTGAAGCACCTTTATGTGAAGCTTTCGGTGTAACGCGAGGAGTGCTAAGACGTGTTTTCGTCAAACTTGCACATGATAAGGTTATCGAAATTCAGCCCAATCGTGGAGCACTCATCGCAAAACATAGCGCTCATGAGACAAAAGAGGTCTTTGAAGCACGCAGCATGCTTGAAATCGCCACTGTAAAAAAGTTAGCTCAAAAGTCACATAACTTAGATTTTAGTGAGCTTCGAGGCTTAGTAGATCAAGAGTCTCATGAGCGTTTAGCTGGCAATTGGGCCGAGTGGATTAAGCTATCGGGGCAATTTCATTTAAAGCTGATTGAAGCAAATCAAAATACGATTATGACCAGTTATTTGCAGACGCTTATTGCAAGGACTTCATTATTAATTGGCTTATATGAAATTCCAAAACATAATAATTGTTCGGCAGATGAACACCGTGCAATTTTAGATGCGATTGAACAAGGCGATGAAAAACGAGCAACTCAATTGATGGAAGAGCATTTAGAACACTACGCGACGACATTTATTGAAGAAGACAGCACAGCGTCAGCAGAACAAAATTTATTAAATTTATTTAAAAATAAGAAGATTGAATCCATTTAAACTAACTAAAAAATAATGGGGCCAATTCTTCTGGAAAAGGCCCAGATTAGTTATTTTATGGGAACGATTTGACGTGTTAGAAAATCAATAAATAATTTTACTTTCTTCGATAAAATCTTACGGTTTGGCCATGTGACATATAGGTGAAGCGGCTGACTGGTGTAGTCTTCCAAACATTTCTGTAATTTACCTTCTTTGTAGTAAGGCTCCGCAATAAACTCTGGAAGAAAAACAATGCCGTGGTCTTTCAAACACATATCTAATAATAATTCACCATTATTACAGGTCATCACAGGGAAGCAATTAAAGGACACTTCTTTTTGATCTTTTTGGAAGATCAACTTCTTATGTCGACTATCCTGATAGTAAATTAGAAACTTATGTTCTTTAAGTTCTTCTAATGAATCTGGCAATCCATGCTGATTAAAATACTCAGGTGTTGCATACAAATATCGTTGATAGGTATTTAATATTTTACTATTTGCCAAATTTGGAGGAGAGCCATCTACACGAATTGTTAAATCAAATTTATTATTATTCATGTCTAATAGCTGATCAGTCATGAATAAATCAATTTTGATGCTGGGATATTTCTCTATAAAGTCCGAAATGATATGTTGAAGAAAAATGTTGCTAAAAGACATTGGCGTATTGAGCTTGAGTTCACCTTCCGGGTACTGTTGGTTATAGCTAATTTCGTAGGCAGCCCATTCAAACTCACTTAAAATGACTTTGCTATGCTGATAAAACTTTTCTCCACAAGAGGTGAGGTTCATCTGTCTTGTGGTTCGGGTTAGCAGTGTAGTTTTTAGGTCATTTTCGAGGTAGCAAACACGTTTGGCCACTAAGTCACGAGAGATGTCGAGTGCTCTGGCTGCGCTACTAAAATTCCCATGTTCTACGACACTTACAAAAGTGGAAATACAGTCTAATCGATCCATGGATAAGCAAAAGTTAAAAAAATATATATCAATGATTAAACTATAAAAATTAAAAAGCAATCAGTGATTTTATTGTATTCGTACAGCATACAGATTCGTGCTGATTTGCTGTCTATGCTTTTACATTTTTATCTGTTTTGATAATGACCAGTAAGCAATTTTAATGCATTACTCATAAGGAATAATGGAGTTTACCCATGAATAAGTCACTTTTAGAACAACTTTCACCAACAAATTGTCAGGTTATTTTTATTGATCATCAGCCACAAATGGCTTTTGGGGTACAGTCAATAGATCGCCAAGTATTAAAGAATAATACTGTAGGATTAGCAAAAGCAGCTAAAACATTCAATATTCCTGTCACCATTACAACGGTTGAAACTGAAAGCTTCTCTGGTCATACCTATCCAGAACTTTTAGATGTATTTCCAGATGCTCCATTACTAGAACGTACTTCTATGAACTCATGGGACGACCAAAAAGTACGTGATTCGCTTGCAAAAAATAATCGTAAAAAAGTGATTGTTTCAGGCTTATGGACTGAAGTGTGCAACAACACCTTTGCTTTTGGTGCGATGCTTGAAGGGGATTATGAGATTTATATGGTCGCGGATGCTTCAGGTGGTACATCGAAAGAGGCTCATGACTATGCCATGCAACGCATGATTCAAGCGGGTGTTGTTCCAGTAACTTGGCAACAAGTATTACTTGAATGGCAACGTGATTGGGCACATCGTGATACGTATGATGCAGTTATGGCAATTGTCCGTGAACACTCTGGTGCTTACGGTATGGGTGTGGATTATGCTTATACGATGGTACATAAGGCACCTGAGCGTACAACATCAAAACATGAAGTACTTGCACCAGTTCCTGCAAAATAAAACAGTACTGATTTAGGTAAAGGCATGTCTAGTATTCAATATTTAAGTGATATTAATACAGATATGCCTTTATTTTTTAGAACGATAATTCACAAGAATGGAGTTCAGAATGACCGAAATAAACCTCATACTCATAAACGGTAAAATCACAACACTAGATCCTCAGAACCCCGAAGTACAAGCAATTGCGATTGCAGACGGTAAAGTATTACGCACGGGTACAAATGATGAGGTAATGAAACTCGCAACTCCAACAAGCAAAGTTGTAGATTTAAATGGCCGTCGCGTTATACCAGGTCTAAACGACAGTCATTTGCATATTATTCGTGGTGGCCTAAATTACAATATGGAGCTGCGCTGGGAAGGTGTGCCATCCGTTGCCGATGCGTTACGCTTACTTAAAGAGCAAGCAGATAATACGCCAGCTCCACAATGGGTTCGTGTCGTAGGTGGTTGGACTGAGTTCCAGTTTGCCGAAAAGCGTTTACCGACTTTAGAAGAAATTAATAAAGCTGCACCAGATACTCCAGTATTCGTTTTACATCTATATGCCAGTGCCTTGTTGAACCGAGCTGCCCTTGATGTATTAGGCTTTAACAAAGACACACCAGATCCACCGGGTGGCAAGATTGTAAGAGATGAAAAGGGTGAGCCAACTGGTCTGCTGCTCGCTACGCCATCGGCTATGATTTTATATTCGACCTTAGGGAAAGCACCAAAATTGCCAGTTGAAGATCAAGTCAATTCAACTCGTCATTTCATGCGTGAACTGAACCGATTAGGCATTACTTCATCAATTGATGCAGGCGGTGGTGGTCAAAACTATCCTGAAGATTATGATGTGATTAAGCAATTACACGATCAAAATCAAATGACGGTGCGAATCGCTTACAACCTATTTGCTCAAAAGGCAGGCCAAGAGCTTGATGACTATCGCCGTTGGACAGAAATGACATTTCCAGGTGATGGTGATGAGCTGTTTAGAATGAATGGAGCAGGTGAGAACCTGACTTGGTCAGCGGGTGACTTTGAAGATTTCTATGAACCACGTCCAGATTTACCAGAAAAAATGGAAGGTGAACTAGAAGCTATTGTAGAGCACTTGGCTGAAAAGAAATGGCCATTCCGTATTCATGCAACCTATGATGAAAGTATTAATCGTTTGCTGAATGTATTTGAGAAAGTAAATTCAAAACAGCCATTTGCAACTCGATTTATTATTGACCATGCCGAAACTGTATCTGAGCGTAATATTGAACGTATTGGTGCGTTGGGTGGTGGTATCGCCATTCAACACCGTATGGCCTACCAAGGTGAGATTTTCGTAAAACGCTATGGTGCCGAGGCTGCTCAGGCAACGCCACCAGTTAAGAAAATGTTAGAACTTGGTGTTCCTGTTGGTGCGGGGACAGATGCGACTCGTGTTGCCTCTTATAACCCTTGGGTGTGTTTGTATTGGCTAAGTACTGGTAAAACAGTCGGTGGTTTACCACTCTATGATGAAAAAAATCTATTAGACCGTCAGACAGCACTCAAACTCTGGACTAAAGGTTCGGCTTGGTTCTCTGGCGAAAAAGATGTTAAAGGTTCACTAACAGCAGGAGAGCTTGCTGATTTGGTCGTATTATCTGATGACTACTTTAAAGTAGAAGCTGAGGATATCCAGTGGATTGAGTCTGTACTTACTGTCTTAGGTGGCAAAGTGGTCTATGCCGGGGCAGAGTTTAAGCACGACGATCCGCCGTTACCACCAGCTTCACCAACATGGTCACCAGTAAAGCGCTTCGGTGGTCAGTGGCGTTTATCTGAAAACCGTAATGCTCCTTCTAATCAATCATTACAGTCACAAAGTGCTTTGTGTGCATGTGCTAGCAGTTGTGGTATGCATGGGCATAGCCATGCTTGGATGCTTGATGTTCCTGTAAATGATAAGGACAAAAAATCTTTCTGGGGCGCACTTGGGTGCTCGTGTTTTGCATTTTAAATAAAACAGTATGGGAACCTGCTGATTAAATGGCTTGATTCTCTAAGGTATGTACGATGAAAATGTACTTGTTATCTTTGGCTGTAGGGTTGCTTGTTGGTGTCTTATATTATGTTTTAAATGTTAAGTCACCAGCTCCACCTCTTGTTGCATTAGTCGGTTTATTAGGCATGGTAATAGGAGAGCAACTGCTTCCTTTTATTAAATCCTATTTTTAATCCGTTTCATTCAAAAAAGCTAAATGGTGCCATGCCATTTAGCTTTTTATATTAATAAATACCTTCAATTACTTTATACGACGACCTTGTTCATCAATGATCACTTCGCCATCTTCTTTTGTGAAATAGCCTAAGTTTTCTACATCTAAAATATCAAGGACAATCTCGGAAGGGCGGCAAAGTCGCGTGCCTTTTGGTGTAACCACAAATGGACGATTGATTAAAATTGGGTACTGAACCATAAAATCAATTAACTGTTCATCGGTCCAATGGTCTTGTTCCAAATCTAAATCTTTATAGGGATCAACATTTTTACGAATTGCTTCCCGTACAGTTAAGCCTGAATCCTTAATGAGTTGAATCAATTCATCTTTACTTGGTGGTGTTTGCAAATATTCAATAACGATAGGTTCAATTCCTGCATGACGAATAAGCGCCAAGGTATTACGTGAGGTTCCGCAAGCAGGGTTATGGTAAATCTTCACTAGCTCAGTCATGGTAAATTTATTGTCAAATTAAGATATTGCATTTATATATGGATATCCGTATATTTGCAATAACGAATATATTCTGTTGAAGATATGATCAACCAAGTCGATTTCTTTAAATGTCTATCTGACCAAACTCGGTTAAATATTCTTAAATTAGTTCTAAATAAACAAAATATTTGTGTCTGTGAGTTAACTGAACAGCTTGAGTTGAGTCAACCGAAAATCTCTAGGCACTTAGCTTTGTTACGAACTCATGGCATTTTACTTGATGCACGACAGGGGCAATGGGTGTATTACAGCGTCAATCCAGATTTACCCAATTGGGCTGTTGAGGTTTTGAAAACTATAGCAAACCAAGATGAAAGTTTAGTGAATCAATCATCTTCACAGTTTTCTTCTATTTCTACCTATTGTGAGTAACACCATGAAATTTTTATTTTTATGCACTGGAAACAGTTGCCGTAGCATTTTGTCAGAAGTTTTATTTAATAGTCGTGCACCAGAAGGTTGGAAAGCTTATAGCGCTGGCAGTAAACCATCAGGACAGGTACATCCATTAACCATTGAAACACTTGAAAACTTAGGTCTTTCAACAGATGGGCTATGGAGTAAAACTATTGATGACTGCGAGCAGTATCAACCAGATGTTGTGATTACAGTCTGTGAATCTGCTGCACAAGAAGCATGCCCACTTTATTTAGGTGGCGCAATCAAAGCACATTGGGGTTTAAGTGACCCATCTCACTTAGACTTGCCGAAAGAAGAAAAGCTTAAAGCATTCCAAGAGACTGTAGATCATATCAACCGTCGTTTAGATGCATTGTTTGCACTTGATGTTGCGAACTTAAGCCGTTCACATTTGATTGCTGAGATTAATAAAATCTCTCATATTGAGTGAGAGAGCCGAGATGACTAAGCAAAAGCTTTCTTTTTTAGACCGTAACCTGACGCTATGGATTTTTATAGCCATGGCTTTAGGTTTGGCAATTGGGGTGTTCTTTCCTCAAGCCTCGGTTTCTTTGAACAGAATGAGTGTAGATAACGTCAATATTCCAATCGCAATCGGCTTAATCTTGATGATGTATCCACCTTTAGCTAAGGTTGACTACGCTGCGTTACCAGAAGTATTTAAAGATAAGAAGACCTTAACTTTATCGTTAGTACAAAACTGGTTGATTGCACCGGTTTTAATGTTCGTACTTGCGATAGTTTTCTTGCATAGCTATCCGGAATACATGACTGGTCTTATTTTGATTGGTTTGGCACGTTGTATTGCAATGGTTTTGGTGTGGAATGGGCTGGCTTGTGGTGATAACCAATATGTTGCAGCGTTGGTTGCATTTAACAGTATTTTCCAAATCTTATTTTTCAGTACCTATGCATGGTTGTTCTTAACCTTTTTGCCGCCTTATTTTGGTGTGGCAGGGCAAGTCATTGTTGTGAATTTCTGGACTATTACACATGCGGTTTTGGTGTACTTGGGTATTCCATTTTTGATGGGGTTCTTGACGCGTTTGATTTTAGTCAAGTCGAAAGGTTTGGAATGGTATCAAACTAAATTTTTACCAAAAATTAGTCCAATTAGTTTAATTGCTTTACTTTTTACCATCGTGGCGATGTTTAGCCTAAAAGGTGGTGATGTAGTGAGCTTACCTTTAGATGTATTACGTATTGCGATTCCACTCACGATTTACTTTGTGGTGATGTTCTTCATTAGCTTCTTTATGAGTAAAAGTATGGGGAATAACTATCCACGTACCACTGCTATTTCGTTTACTGCGGCTGGTAACAATTTTGAGTTAGCTTTAGCGGTTGCCATTGCAACATTTGGTTTGGCATCACCTGTGGCATTTACCACAGTGATTGGACCATTGGTTGAAGTCCCTGTTTTAATTTCACTCGTTACCGTTTCTCTTTGGTTAAAGAAAAAGTATTTCTCAGATGAACAGTCTTAATAATGATTTATCAAATGTAGCATTAGATCTTCTTTATAAGCCTACATATGAGCAAGTGCAAGCACAGCAGCTTGAGCATCCACCTCGCATTTTATTGCTATATGGTTCTAATCGTGAACGTTCTTATAGTCGTTTTGCTGTGCTGACTGCTGGTCGAATCCTTGAATACTTAGGTGCTGAAGTCAAAATCTTTCATCCTAAAGGTTTACCTTTACCTGAGGATGCAGGAACTGATCATCCGAAAGTGCAAGAGTTGCATGAGCTTTTAGCTTGGGCAGAAGGTATGGTGTGGTGCTCACCTGAACGTCATGGTGCGATGAGTTCAATTTTAAAAGCCCAGATTGACTGGATTCCTTTGGCAGCCGGAGCAATCCGTGCAACTCAAGGTAAAACCTTAGCAGTCATGCAAGTTAGTGGTGGTTCGCAGTCATTTAATGCGGTCAATCAAATGCGTATTTTAGGGCGTTGGATGCGCATGATTACCATCCCAAATCAGTCTTCGGTTGCTAAAGCTTTTTTAGAGTTTGAAGAAGATGGCAGTATGAAACCATCCTCTTACTATGACCGAATCGTTGATGTTATGGAAGAATTGTATAAGTTCACTTTATTAACACGTGGGCAAAAACAGTATTTGACAGATCGCTATTCTGAGCGCAAAGAATCAGCAGAAGAGCTGTCAAAACGAGTAAATCAAAAATAAACAGTTTCATAAAAAAGTGCTCCACTCGGGGCACTTTTTATTGTTTAGCTTTTACATTCAGGCCATTGTGGGCAAAAGTTTTTGCAATAGTTCAATAAAGTTTGAAACTTTGGCTGAACTCTCATTTTCTCGTGTAATCAGGTAAATAGGCGCGTTTAGTTTTATTGAATCATCAAACTCGCGATATACAATTTCATGTTCCCAAAAATTATGCATTGAGGCCGGCACAATCGTTATACCAATTCCAGCAGCGACTAAATTTAATGTAGCGGTAGGTCGAGGCGCTTCTTGAATAATGCGTGGACTAAAACCTGCTTGGTAGCAACTATATAAAATATTGTCATATAAACCTTGTCCTGAAGAACGACGGTATAAAACAAAATTTTCATTTGATAAGTCATTTGAACTAATTTTTTCTTTTTGTGTAAGTGAATGGCCTATAGGCAATGCCACCATCATTGGCTCATCTAATATATGGTGATGTTTTAATCCGATATCACGGCTGATTGGTGCTCTTAAAAAAGCGATATCAAGTTTCTCTGAGATTAGTCGATCTAACTGTTTTTGGCTGCCTGCTTCTTCAAGTTTGGTTTGTACTTTTGGATATATTTCTCGATATGACCGCAATACGAGTGAAATAAGCGGGTGTAAACCTGCGGAACTTGTAAAACCAATATTGAGTTGTCCAGTTTTACCTTGGCTAACATCTTGGACTAATTTTGGAATATGTCTGGCATGTTCTAATAAAAGTTGTGCTTCTTTAAATAAGGCTAAACCAGCCTCAGTTGGTTCAATTCCTCGAGGCTGGCGAATAAGTAATTGTGTACCAAGTTCTTCTTCGAGTTTTTTAAGTAAACGCGTTAGAGGCGGTTGTTGAATAAACAATCGGTTTGCGGCATGCGTAATATTCCTTTCTTCAATTACCACAACAAAGGCATGGAGTTTATGTAAATCGAGCATAGGAATACCTTTATGGTATGGTTAATGAAAATAAAAGCATTTGTAGATATATCACAAAAGTATCATTCTATCTTGGTCAGATAAAGTGAAAAGTAACGAAAATGAACCATGTTGAGATTGCCGTGCAAAAGGAGAGTGTCCCGACCTGCACAGAGTTATTTTTAGGTTTTTTAACATTAGGTTTAATTGGATTCGGTGGCGTGCTGCCTTTAGCCCGTAAAGTTATTGTAGAGCAGAGACAGTGGTTAAGCCCTGAAAAATTCACTGAGTTACTTGGCCTGTGTCAATTTTTACCGGGTGGCAATATCATTAATTTATCGGTTGCGATTGGCATGGAGTTCCGCGGTGTTCGTGGGGCAGTGAGTTCACTGATTGGCTTGATCCTTGCACCTACGATAATTGTTGTACTTTTACATTATGTCTATGAGCAGTTCCAAGATAATTTAATGGTTAAGCATCTTTTCGAAGGTTTAGCGGCGGCGGCGGCTGGACTTCTGGTTGCAACAGGTCTGAAAATGCTTAAGCCATTATTACGTAATCCATTAGCGATTTGCGTAGTTCTCGCTGCAATTATCAGTATTGCTTTTCTGAAAGTTCCATTACTTGTGACCATGCTGATTTTGTTGGCATTTTATTCAGCTATTATTTGGAGACGTGTGTAATGGGTGCAGTTCTACTTACTTTAGCGATTATTTTTACTCAATTGTCTCTTATTGCATTTGGTGGCGGCAATACAATTTTGCCTGAAATGCAACGCCAAGTAGTTGATATTCACCACTGGATGACGGCACAAGAATTCAGTGCATTGTTCGCCATGGCTCAAGCTGCACCTGGTCCGAACATGATGATTGTGCCGTTAGTGGGATGGCATGTAGCAGGGTTGTCAGGTCTACTTGTAACGTCTACTGCTAAATTTTTACCTTCGTCTCTTATTACTGTATTTGTGATGAGAGGCTGGTCAAATTTTAAAGATAAGAAATGGCGCCGTGTTTTACAGCTTGCTTTACAACCAGTCACTGTGGGAACTGTACTTGCCAGTGCGTGGATTATTTCTGAGGCAGCTGCCATAAATACTTTACTCATTATTATGGTAGTCATTGCAACTTTATTATCTTTAATTAAAAAGGTTCATCCTTTACATGTCTTGATTGCTGGGGCTGTATTTGGTGTGGTCTTACTCTAGTTTAACCAGTTTGCCGACCTGCGCTGGATGAGTTCAGGTTGGCTTTTTTTTGATTTGAAGTAAATAATAATTAAATCTAAAAAACCGATTAAATATATAAAAACATACTGTTTCACCTATTCTGTGTTTTCACGTACTATGCATCTATTGAAAGAATTTGGATGCATTGGAGTAAAAACAGATGTTAGATCAAAACATTAAAACTCAATTAAAAGCTTACTTAGAACGTCTAGAAAGTCCAATCGAATTAGTTGCTGCTTTAGATGAATCAGACAAAGCTGCTCAAATTAAAGAGCTGGTAAGTGAAATCGCCGAGCTTTCTGACAAAGTGACTGCCCGTTTTGACGGTAACAATACACGTCGTCCAAGCTTTGGTGTGGCTAAAGCAGGTGAACAGCCTCGTGTGTTCTTTGCTGGCTTACCAATGGGTCATGAGTTTACATCTTTGATCTTGGCGCTTTTACAGGTCTCTGGCTATGCACCTAAAGTGTCGGATGAAGTACTTAACCAGATTAAAGGTTTAAATCTCAAAACCAACTTTGATGTATTCGTATCGCTTAGCTGTCATAACTGTCCGGACGTGGTACAGGCGCTTAACCTGATTGCCATTTATAACCCGAACACCACAGCAACCATGATTGACGGTTCATTCTTCCAAGACGAAGTTGAGCAACGCAAAATCATGGCTGTACCGATGGTATTCCAAGACAACGAGCACATTGGTCAAGGTCGTATGACCCTTGAAGAGATTGTGGCAAAACTTGATACCAACTCAGCTGAAAAAGATGCGGCAGCACTCAATGCTAAAGATGCTTTTGATGTATTGGTGATTGGTGGCGGTCCTGCGGGTGCAACGGCTGCGATCTATGCTGCACGTAAAGGCATTAACACTGGTATCGTGGCTGAACGCTTCGGTGGTCAAGTGATGGACACCATGGACATTGAAAACTTCACTTCTGTGCAAAAGACGCAAGGTCCTAAGTTTGCTGCCGAGATGGAAGCCCATGTTCGTGAATATGATGTCGATATCATGAACCTGCAACGTGTCAGCAAAATCACGGGTGCCAACCAGACTGCAAATGGCTTGGTTGCGGTTGAACTTGAAAACGGTGCAAAACTTGAATCGAAAACTGTAATCCTTTCTACAGGTGCACGTTGGAGAGAAATGAATGTACCGGGTGAGCAAGAATACCGTACCCGTGGTGTTGCCTACTGCCCACACTGTGATGGTCCGTTGTTCAAAGGTAAACGTGTTGCTGTGATTGGTGGTGGTAACTCAGGTGTTGAGGCAGCAATTGACCTTGCAGGGATTGTTGAGCATGTAACTCTGGTTGAGTTTGACACCAAGCTTCGTGCTGACCAAGTGTTGCAAAACAAATTGCATAGCTTGCCAAACACAACGG
>NZ_JBQENP010000010.1:0-140661 GCF_052044755.1 Acinetobacter sp. 22512
GTTACCCATGTGAGAGTAAGTCATCGCCAGCTCATTATTCTAAACACCCCCGTTCCAATGAATGGGGGTGTTTTTTTATTGGGGGAATTTGTATCGTCAATTCTTTATATGATTATAATGGAAGAAATTCATATCAAGTCTAATAAGGATATAACATGTCTACCGATCAACAATTCCCAACACCCAATAATTTAGGTATTGCAGTTTATACAAATAATGCAGAAGCTATTGGTAATACTCCTTTAGTTCGCATCAACCGTTTAATTAAAACTGGTGCAACTGTATTAGCGAAAGTAGAAAGTCGTAATCCTGCCTTTTCTGTGAAATGCCGTATTGGGGCTGCACTTATTGCAGATGCAGAAAAAAGAGGTGTGTTGAAAGAAGGCATGCATATAGTTGAACCAACTAGTGGTAATACAGGGATTGCATTGGCTTTTGTTGCGGCAGCGAAGGGGTATGCAATTACTTTGACTATGCCAGCCAGCATGAGTCTTGAACGTAGAAAAGTATTAAAAGCTTTAGGTGCTAATTTAGTTCTAACTGAACCGGCGAAAGGGATGAAAGGGGCGGTTGATGAAGCGGTACGATTAGCAACTGAACAGCCAGATGTTTATTTTTTGCCACAACAATTTGAAAATCCAGCCAATCCACAAATTCATGTGGACACAACTGGCCCAGAAATTTGGCAAGCAACAGGTGGGCAGGTTGATATTTTAGTTGCTGGCGTAGGTACTGGAGGTACGATAACGGGTATTTCTCGTTATTTTGAACAGGTCCAAAATAAGCCATTGTACTCAGTAGCAGTTGAACCTGCTGAGTCTCCAATTATTACTCAAACTAAAAATGGTGAAAGTATTACGCCTGCACCCCATAAAATTCAGGGGATTGGTGCAAACTTTATTCCAAAAAATCTTGATTTAGATTTGGTTGATGAAGTCTTACCAGTGAGTAGTGAAGAAGCAATTCAATGGGCGAGAAACTGTGCAACTCAAGAAGGTATTTTGGTAGGTATCTCAAGTGGAGCTGCCTTGGCTGCTGCAGCTAAAATTGCAGAGCGTCGTGAAAATGCTGGTAAAACAATAGTTGTTATTCTTCCTGATAGCGGAGAACGTTATTTATCTTCTGTTTTATTTGAAGGTTTATTTGACGAATAAAATTAACTATGTAAAAAAGCCCATTAATAGATGGGCTTTTTTATTTGATCTGAATTTATAATGCACTTTTTAAATTTTTCTGATGACGTTTCACAGATCGAGCATATTTTTTTGCTTTGTGTCGTGTCCAGAAGCTTCGCTCATATCCAGTCGGTCCCACATTATAATAAGCTGTTGCTTTGAACCAACTATCAGCTGACTGATAATAGTGATTTAAGATATAAGCCCCACATTGGATATTAGTAGTTTCATCATACAAATTCCCAGCACAAGTTTGTTGCCAATAACTCGGAATAATTTGAGTTAAACCGACAGCACCAGTAGGAGAGCGAGCATTACTATTGTAACTAGACTCTTGCCTGATGACTGCTGCGAGTAAAAGAGGGGGGACATTATATTGGTCAGCACTTTGAATAATCATTGGAGATAGCCGATTGGCTGTACTCGCTGGAACAGAATAAGCTTTTTGTAAGCCAGACGAGAGTTTATTGGAGCGCCAAGAAAATGAGCCACTGTTAGGTCCTAAGCTTGTACACCCTGTCATTATTGTCATCAATGCAATAATAAAAAATTTGAAGCTAAGGCGGTGTAATTCTGATGGTTCAAAATGATCTTGAGCTAAAGATGAGGTAAGCAAAATACAAAACCAATAATCAAATTTCAAATAAAATGATGGTATTCAGCCGTACTTATCGGATCAATATAAGTTCTGTTGCTCAGCACATCTATAAAGTAAGAATTTTGTATAATTAAAATGAAAAAACCCCGACATCCTGTCGAGGTTTCTTCGTATTCAGCTTTATGTAGTTAACTCCTGTCAACTACCGCTTCCTGCGTTCTTATTCTTCTTCAATGAGACATCCTGTCTCTCTATGATTTATATACTATGAAAAAATACTAAAGCTGAATATCCGCAAATCACCGCAAGTTTTGTACGTTTTAACTTACAGTCGTTTTTTTTCAACTTTCTTAGATATGATGTCGACTAATTTCTGGGCTATAGGAGCACAAATCAATACACTTGGGAAAGCTAATATCCATGCAATGATCCAAGCCGATAACCATAATGAAACGAAGTGATGATTTAGCCCTACAGCCTTGAAAGTTGAAATACCTGAAACTATAAAAGACATCATTCCTGATAAAATTAAGAGGAATAAAAGTTTCTGTGCTTTCATGGCCTTATATTCCTTGATAAGCATTTAAGGTCAATGCAAAATTTTCTCCAAATTGTTGAGCAGTTTTAATATCTCCTTCATCAAAACCATCTGCATTACTGCCATGTTCAGCTTGAGCCATTAAGCCTGACCATGAACCGAGACGGTTGGCTGCTTGCGTATAAGGAATGCCTTTGTGCTGTTCAGGCATGATTGGATTACCGACCCATAACATGCCGTGTTGCATACAAAAGGTGAAAATCGAAATTAACGTCGATTGTTTATCACCAGCAGGAAGGGAGGAAACGGTAAATCCAGCCGCTAATTTTCCTTTAAAACTTTGTTTTTTCCATAATGGACCAGTTGCATCCATGAGTTGTTTTAATTTGGAAGATACACCACCTAAATAAGTGGGGGATCCCCAAATTAAGCCGTCATATTGGATGAGAATTTCTGGGCTGTTGATAATATCTTCAGTATTGAGTAAATCTGCTTTCATATTTTTATGGCTCAAAATACCAGTTTGAATTTGCTGAGCAATAAATTGGGTGTGGCCTTGGCGGCTATGGTAAATGATGGCAATAGTTTTCATGAGTAGTCTCCTCTTTATTTAAATTTGAAATAGTTTTGCAGTGAGATATAAGCCACAACCAAAAACAATATGGTTCATCAAACTTTTTAGACAGTTTAAAAAAGGATGAGGTGTTTTTGATGAAGCAAAGCCACCACCCATCGCAGGTTGCATAATAAAAAATGGAATGAGGACGGTGACTACACCAAATAGAAGTGCTGAATAAAACTGAGGTTGGCTAAGCCAAGTTGAACCAATAATGAAAAGAAAACTCAATGCAAAGATAATCCCAACACTATAGTGAGCAATCCAACCCAATAAATACTCATGCTTAATTGAGGGGCTTTTTGCAATAGATTGATGAATAAGTTTCCCTTGAAATATCCAACCAACCCAGCGACCGAGGAAGGCAAAATTTAAGGTCGGAATTTTGAATATCTTTAATATGAACAGCCAGATATCCATAAATATAGTTGCACCAATACCAAGACATAAAGCTTGAAAGAACAACGTAGAGGTATTCATTTTTACACCTTGCTTTTATACGTATGAAACGTGATAAATTTATTGTGCAAGTTCAAGTTCACTTGAAGTCAAGAGGTTATTATGGATATTGGTGAAGTTTCTAAGAAGGCAAAAGTCACAACTGCAACGCTACGCTTTTATGAAGAGAAAGGACTAATTAAATCGATAGGGCGGCAAGGCTTACGTCGACAATATGGCAAGAAGGTAATTGATCAATTGGCATTAATCTCTTTAGGTCGCGCTGCGGGTTTTTCTTTAAATGAGATCGCTGCAATGTTTGGACAAGATGGTAAGCCTGAGCTTGATCGGCAAAAATTAAAAGATAAAGCTGAACAATTAGAGCAAATGGCAAAACGATTGCATTTTATCAGCCAAGGATTAGAACATGCTGCTGTATGTCCTGCTGAAAATCATATGGAATGTCCAACTTTCCAAAAATTTTTAAAAGCAGCAATTGCTGGAGAATATCAGCCAACAAAACTTTAATCAGTTTTCAGCAAAGAAGTCGAATTTTTAAGGTTGTATTAAATAGTTAGTCTTGTCATATTTTTGCCATAAAGATTTCATCTTTTTGAAGTAAAAATTTCATATAAGCTTGATTAAATTTGCTTAATTTTTTACCAAATGTATAAAACCATGAGCAAAAAAACATTAGCGGTATTATTATGCTGTGCCAGTTTAGGATTGGCGGCATGTAATGATGATAACGACCACGAACAAACTTCACCTACTGAAAACGTTACCGAACCAACCTTAATTTCTTTTGCTAAGTTACCTGTAGAAACTTATGCTGCTGGTCCAGACTCTGGCGCATATGTGAAAGGTGCAAATGGAATTTATCCTCCATTTAAAGGTCAACCTGTACAAGGCTTTTCTGCTGCATTAAAAAATGAAGATGGCAGTTATATGGCAATGGCCGATAACGGTTTTGGCACTCAAGATAATTCATCAGACTTTTTACTTCGTATTTATAAAATAAAGCCTGATTTCAAAACTAAAGCTAAAGGCACGAGCCAAGTTACTGTACAAAGCTTTATCCAACTGCGTGATCCGAATAAATTAATTCCATTTAATATCATCAATGGTAATACACCTGAGCGTTTATTAACGGGTGCTGATTTTGACCCAGAGTCGATGCAGCGTACTAGTGACGGGACCTACTGGATTGGAGATGAATTTGGTCCATATTTACTCCATTTCTCAGCAGATGGCGTGTTATTAGATGCACCGATTGCTCTGCCAAATCCGTTAAATCCGACTCAAGAATTACGTTCACCACAAAATCAGTTTAATAAAGCACAAATTAATTTTGTAGAACCTCTAGTTCAACAAAGTGGCGGTTTTGAAGGAATGGCGATTTCGCCAGATGGGCAGTATCTTTACCCTCTTATAGAAAAGCCAATTAAATCAATTCGAGAAACGGAAAGACAATTATTGATTTCTCAATTTGATGTGAAGAAAAAAGCGTATACAGGAAAATATTATTGGTTCCAGTTAGACAGTAAGGCAACCAATATTGGGGATTTCCAACTCTTTAATAATAATGAGGGTATTATTATTGAACGTGATGCCACGCAGAATAATTTAGGAGGTTATAAAAAATTAATTCGTATTAAATTAAATGAGTCAGGCCAGCTAGTCAGCCGCGAAGACTTAGTCGATTTAATTAAAATTGCTAACCAGAATATGTTGTATGGCACAGCTAGAGCAGGGGATATTGGTACGGGACAGGTTTTTGCTTTTCCATTTGAAACCATTGAAGATGTGATTATTGAAAATGGCACAACGCTGACGGTTTTCAATGATAATAACTTCCCTGGTTCGACAGGACGTAACGCAAAACTGGCTGACGATAACGAGATTATTCAGATCCGTTTGCCAAAAGCTTTGTTCTAAGTTCTATAAATAAAAATTAAAACTGCGGCGGATTTTGGTCCGCCGTATTTATTCCAAGAAAAAATATTGAATAAACTTTAATCAAATTAATTTCTATATTGTTGTTTTCGCATGTTTTATAAACAGGGAAAATGAATGAAATTCATGTTAAAATGATCGGCTTTCATCTTTAGATGTCTCTCCTTCATCTGCTAGCCGAGATTCGCAAGCCATGTCTACTGCCTACACCATGCAGACTGCGCCCAAAGCGCTGTTTGATTACGACAAATATTGGGCGTCGTGTTTTGAACCCGCACCATTTTTGCCGATGTCACGAGAAGAAATGGACCAACTCGGCTGGGATGCGTGTGACTTTATTTTAGTCTGTGGTGATGCTTATATTGACCATCCATCATTTGTATCAGGTGTGATTGGACGTGTGCTTGAGGCACAAGGTTTCCGTGTCGGAATTATTGCGCAGCCAGACTGGACCAATGTTGAAAGCTTCCGAGTTTTAGGTAAGCCAACAATTGCTTGGGGTGTAACCGCAGGTAATATGGATTCGATGATTAACCGTTATACGGCAGATCGTAAAATCCGTTCGGATGATGCATATTCTCCAAATAATGAACCAAATAAACGTCCAGACCGCGCAGCAACAGTTTATTGCCAACGTTGTCGAGAAGCATTCCCTGATGTACCTGTGTTATTAGGTGGTATTGAAGGCAGTTTACGCCGTATCGCACACTACGATTATTGGTCAGATAAAGTCCGTCGTTCGATTTTGATGGACTCAAAAGCTGATTTGCTGATGTATGGTAATGGTGAGCGCGCCATTATTGATGTAATGCATCGTTTGGCTAAAGGTGAGAAAATCCACGAGATTACAGATGTTCGTGGTACGGCATTTATTATTAATAAACATAACAAAGCATCAAAAGCAAAGTTTGTTGAAGTTGCGAGTAATGATGTAGATACGGTTGGGCGTGTTGATCCAATTATTAACCCATATGTCATGACAGAAGATATTGATGGCTGTGAGGTTGAAAAAGAAAAGGGTAACTCTTTAGCTCAGTATCAAAATTTCCAAAAAGAGATTGTTGCAAATCCGATTGTGCGTGAAGGCGACAAACTTGATGACGACACTCAAATCGTTCAATTAAAGCCGGCACCGTCAAAAGCGATTAAACACAAATTGCCACCACGAGAGTTGGCGGTTATTCGCTTGCCTTCTTTTGAAGAAGTGGCAAATGATCAAGTGCTTTATGCGCATGCAAACCGTATTTTGCACCTTGAAACTAATCCAGGTAATGCTCGTGCACTCGTTCAACGCCATGGTGAACGAGATGTGTGGATTAACCCGCCTCCAATTCCTCTAACTACAGAGGAAATGGATTATGTGTTTGATTTACCTTATGCACGTTTGCCACATCCTACTTATGGTGATGCTCGTTTCCCTGCATTTGATATGATCAAATTCTCGGTCAACATTATGCGTGGCTGTTTTGGCGGCTGTACATTCTGTTCAATTACAGAACATGAAGGGCGTATTATTCAAAACCGTTCGGAAGACTCGATCTTACGTGAGATTGAAAAAATCCGTGATACTGCACCAAACTTCACCGGTATTATTTCAGATTTAGGTGGCCCAACAGCAAACATGTACCGTTTGCACTGTAAAGATCCTGAAATTGAGAAAAACTGTCGTAAACCTTCTTGTGTATATCCGGGTGTTTGTCAAAACTTGCATACGGATCATGCACCTTTAGTGCAGCTTTATCGTAAAGCGCGTGCCATTAAAGGTGTAAAGAAGATTCTGATTGGTTCAGGTTTACGTTATGACCTTGCGGTACTCAACCCTGAATATGTCAAAGAATTAGTACAGCACCACGTAGGTGGTTATTTAAAAATTGCTCCTGAACATACCGAGCAAGGCCCGTTATCTAAAATGATGAAACCGGGTATTGGTACGTATGATCGTTTCAAACAAATGTTTGACCGTTTCAGTAAAGAAGCAGGAAAAGAGCAATATTTAATTCCTTACTTTATTGCAGCACATCCGGGTACTTCAGATTATGACATGATGCATCTTGCAATTTGGTTGAAAAAGAATGGTTTCCGTGCCGATCAGGTACAGACTTTCTATCCATCGCCAATGGCAACTGCAACAACCATGTATTATTCGGGCAAAAACCCACTTGCTAAAGTCGCTCGCTATACTGAAAAAGTTGATATTGTAAAAGGTGAAAAACGCCGTCGTCTGCATAAAGCATTCTTGCGTTATCATGATCCAAACAACTGGCCATTACTTCGTGAGGCCCTAAAAGAGATGGGTCGCGCAGATTTAATTGGTAATTCGAAGCAGCATTTAATTCCGACTTATCAGCCAAAAGGCACAGAAGGGGAATATAAGTCTGCTCGCAAGAAAAATTCGTCTACAGCAGGTGATTCGGTTAAACGAAATAACCAGCAAACGAATAATCATTCGAATCAAAAGCGTCCACAAAAAGGACAGGTTCTAACGCAACATAATGGTTTACCTCCCCGTGAAACAGGAGAAAAAAGACCGTTTGGCGGGAAAAGTAAACCTAAATCTAAAGTTCGTGGATAATGATAAAACAGGCTCTTAAATAGAGCCTGTTTTGTTTTTTATAACTCTATTTAAATCGTATAATGAGATTTTTGAGGATTTAAAGTACAAAAAACGTAACGAATAATGATAAATAGCCAAAATCTGACGAGCTGCACTTGATTGTTATTGATTCTATGATTATAAATAATGTGAGGGTGGCTAAATTTAAGCCAAGCTTGATAACTACAAGTGAAATTACTAAGTGAACCTTTTAAAAAACGGCTGTGTCGTTATCAATTAAAACAAAGTGTGATCTAGCAAAATCATTATAAAAAACTTAAAGGATTAGGCCCATGTATTATTTAATCACGATCTTATTATTATTTCTGGTTGTTGTTATGGCAGTGAAAAGTCTGTCACGAAGGCATCAACATGATAGTGCTTTAAAGCGCCGTGCAGTGTTAACTAGCCATGAGCAAATGACCTTAACCAGACTACAAACTGTTTTGCCCAAATTTACCGTATTAGCGCATGTATCTTTTGATGCACTTCTAACAACAAAATACGCGCATACACGTCGTAAATATCAAAATATGTCAGCTGATTTTGTTGTGCTTGATCAAAATTATCAGGTAATTGTAGTCGTTGTTCTAGGGGAAAACGGTTTACGCCGAGCGCATCAACAATATGAGCGTCGCCTATTACAATTGGCTGGCTATCGTGTGCTTCATTATAGTAGTGTGCCTGATTATCATGACTTAAGAAGAGACTTATTGAGTCCTGAATCAGAATTAGCAACTTTGCATGCGACACCCCAGCTAGAAAGAATGTCAAACGCTTTTGTGAAGCCTTAAAAATTCGACATTAGCAGAATTGATTTGAGAGCTCATTTAAGAAGATTTGAATAAAATGCTGAAATTCAAAATTTTAAAATTATTAAAAAATTGAGCAATATCACCCAAGATATTGCTCAATTTTACATAGATTTATAATTATAAAAATTATGGAAGTACCGCAACAACCGTCATTTCTACAAGTACATCTGGTGCATAGAGTTTTGATTCTACACATGTACGTGCTGGTGGGTTCCCTTCGCTAATCCATGCATCCCAAACCGCATTCATAGCTGCATAATCTTTTTCAATATCTTTTAGGAAAATCATGACAGAAAGGATATGGGTTTTATCTGTTCCAGCTTCTGCTAATAGACGATCAATATTATCTAAAGTTTGTTGAGTCTGCCCTGTGACATCTGCGCTTGTATCATCGGCGAGTTGCCCAGCTAGGTGTACTAAATTACCTGAAATCGCAACTTCGCAATAGCGTGAAGTAACGTGTAAACGCTTTACCGTCATAAAAATGCTCTAAAGTGGCTTTATTTAATAGTTTTGATTTTATGAAGAGTTGCTAGGTCGGTGCAAGCAAGTAGAAAAGAATTTCAGTAGATTATTGTGAGGAAGGGATATCTAAGCCATGTATCAGAAGAGCCCTGCAATATTCGGATTTGGTCGTCACGCCAATCACAGGACGATATGCCGAAAGTAAAGGTTGCTTTGGCATGTTGCAAATACATGGGTAATGAATATGCGTGGATTAGGTTACTCTAAAGTTTCAGTAAAAGGGAGTCTATTTTGTTTAAAAGTTGCTCTTTTGAGTGAAAAGTAGTCAATTACCAGAGGTTAAGCTGGAAGTCATCCGCTTGGGTTTGTAATTGATAAACGCCTATACCAATCAGGCGAAACTGGAAATGTTCGGGTATCTGCATTTCATTTAACAATAAAAATAAAACTTGGATTAGGTCCTGTAGCGACTGGATCGGCCTTTTAAAGCTTTTACTATGTTGTAGAGTCTGAAAATTCTTGAGTTTAAGTTTGATATTGACACCACGTGCATTAAGCTGTTTTTTCTCTAGTGTTTGCCACACTTTTTCGGCTAATCCCTGCCAATAGGGCTGACATTGAGCCAAAGTAAAATCACTGTCAAAAGTTGTCTCTTTCGAAATTTGTTGGCGAGCTCTTTCAGCTTGAACAGGTCTATGGTCAATGCCCTGAGCATATAGATAGAGTTGTTGTCCATATTTACCGAAGTGGTGAACCAAAACAGCTTCTTCAATTTTCTGTAAATCACCTAACGTATATAGCTGAAGCTGTTGTAATTTTTCCTGAGTGACTTTACCCACGCCTGGAATCTTTTTAAGCGGAAGGTCTTGAATAAAAGTAGCAACTTGCGAAGGTTTGATTACACATAAGCCATTAGGTTTGTTCCAATCCGAAGCAATTTTTGCCAAAAACTTATTTGGTGCCACACCAGCTGATGCGGTCAATCCGGTTAATCTAAAAATATCTTCCCGAATATGCATGGCAACTTCAGTTGCACTCGCAATCTGTTTTAGGTTTTCAGTGACATCTAAATAAGCTTCATCTAAAGATAAAGGTTCAATAAGTAGTGTATATTGCTGAAAGATTGAGTGAATTTGAGCGGAAACCGTACGGTATTTTTCAAAATTTGGTTCAATAATGACAACTTGAGGACATAGTTTTCTTGCCTGACTCATCGATATGGCAGAACGCAAACCAAATTCACGGGCAGGATAGGAGGCAGCAGCAATCACAGCTCGCGGATGATGCGAAGAAATAACGACGGGAAGATGCTTTAGATCAGGACGCTCTCGCAATTCGACCGATGCATAGAAGGCATCCATATCGATATGAATGATTTTGCGCATATTATTGTGCTTTCACGATGCCTTGCTGCTGTAAAAAATGATGCCATTCTTTGACTGAACCCTCATAAACATTTAAGTCTACTGGTTTTGTCATGCCTTCAATTTTACCTTGATTACTATGCTGCCAAAAGAGCCATTTTCTTTTGTCTTTTAGCTCAGGTTTTCCTTCGTAATCTCTGACCCAAAGTGGTGTATTAGGGAAACTTCCTATTAATACAATGTGGTAAAAAGTTTTGGAAATATAAAAGATAGGCTGTTTGCCATAGTGCTGTTTTAAGCGGGCATGCATGATGCCTATTTCTTTAAGTAATTGTTCTTTGGTGTGAGCATTAATACAGTTACCGTCATATTCTAGGTCGATAACAGGAGGAAGGGCATCGGCTTTGTTGGGTACAGTCGCAATAAAGTTATCCGCTTGCGTTTTACCATCACGGCATAGACGATAAAAGTGATAAGCGCCTACATGAAAACCATGTTCACGTGCCTTGAGCCAGTTTTCCTGAAATTTTGAATCTTTGTAATCGCCGCCTTCAGTCGCTTTTAAATAGACGAATTGGAATTTTTCCGGTGATATTTTTTTCCAGTTAATATCACCTTGATGATGAGAAACATCGAACCCTTGCACCGGATAATCCTGCGCAACAGCTTTTTGTTGATAGAACAGACCAAAATAAGCTAAGACTCCCATAACACAAGCTAAGCCAATTCCGATTAGAGTATTGTGCCGTGATGTGAAAAAAGTTTTAGCCAGTTTGCTCATTCAAAACTCGTTAAAATTTGAAGTCGACATCATAGCGTGATTCGCGAGCGAGAAACCATGCTAAAAATGCAACCGCTTATACAGACGTATCCTTTGGAATTTGCCAGAAAATAAAAGCAGTAATGACATTGATACAACCGAGACAAATGAGAGTGACATGAAACGCTGTTGTCACGTGGTCTGCACCATAATAATTAGTAAAAATATTAATGAGGGTACCTGCCAGTGCTACACCAATACTCATTGATAGCATCATGATCATTGATAGGAAACTATTACCGCTACTTGCATCTTGTTGAGGCAAGTCTTTCAAGGTTAATGTATTCATGCCAACAAATTGCAGTGAATTTAATGTGCCAAATAAGAAAAAGTGCAAGGCTCTAAACCAAGTTGGAGTATCGACGGTCATGATTGCAAAAGAGGCAATACATAGCCCAACTAATGTTGTGTTGATGAGTAAAAAACGTCGATAGCCAATTTTTTGAATAATAGGCCTGACAATTGGCTTTGAAAATAATGAGCCCAAGACCAATGGAATCATCATTAAACCTGCAATAAATGGTTCAAAACCAAAAGCGACTTGTAGCATGAGTGGTAAAACAAAAGGTAAGGCATTACCACCAAAGCGAGCAAAGAAATTACCTAAAATACCAATCGCATAAATTTTGTTTCTAAAGAGTCGGCTGCGGAATAATGCATTTTGATGAGTATGTGAATGGTAGGCATACCATAGTGTTGCGATTATTCCGACGACTAATAGCGAAATACTAAACCATTTTGAATATTCAGGTGAGGCTAGATGTTCGATCCCTAAAGACCAGCCAATCATGGCCACGACTAATAAGATAAAGCCCCCCAAATCGAATGTTTTGACTGAGGGTTCTTTTACATTTGGCATGACTTTTAGTGTCATTAGTATACCAAGTATGCCCATAGGAATATTGATAAGAAAAATCCAGTGCCAAGTTGCAACTTCAACCAACCATCCGCCCAAAGTTGGACCAGCCAAAGGTCCGAGTAAACCTGCAAGGCTCATTAAGCTCATCGCAGCTAAGAACTGAGTTCGAGGAATAATTTTTAAAAGTGATAATCGGCCAACAGGAAGTAGTAAGGCGCCGCCTATGCCTTGGATGACTCGGAAAAATAACAGCTCATTGAGACTCTGAGAAAGACCACAACCTAAAGAAGCCAGAGTAAAAATTACGATTGCCGACAAGAAAATATTTCTAACACCAAAGCGGTCTGCTAACCATCCACTTAGAGGAATACAGGCAGCAACCGATAATACATAGGCCACCACTACACTGTGCATGCGTAAAGGGTCTTCATTTAGATGATGAGCCATTGCAGGAATAGCAGTATTTACAATGGTTGTGTCCAAGGCCTGCATAAAAAAGCCAATAGAAACCAAAAGAACGAGTAAGCGATATTCGGGTTGCAAGGCTTGGTGAGTCGGCGTGGCATTCATAACATTTGAAAATTAACGTTTTGGTCTAGTGTAAAACAAATTGAATTTAAAAGAAGTAAGCCAATGTTGAATACCCCTTTACTAAATCCAAGTTCTTTTGAAGGCAGAGGTGAAAATAGTTAAAACAAAAAAAGCGGCAGAACCGCTTTTTTAAATAGAGTAGGGGAACAACTAGACAACAAATCTTTTTGGCATTTTTAAGTTTTTAATGACGTTATAAATTTGATCAACATCATCACATACAATTAATTTAGCTCGGTGCTGAAGGGGAAGGAAACCTTCTTGAACTGCATGGTCTAATTGGGCAATAAGTGCGTTATAAAAGCCATTTACGTTATATAAAATCATAGGCTTTTGATGTTGGTTGAGTTGGCCCCAAGTGGCTATTTCCAATATTTCTTCAAATGTTCCTAAGCCACCCGGTAACGCAATAAATGCACTTGCGCGCTCTGCCATCATGGCTTTACGTTCATGCATGGTTTCTACGACATGTAATTCAGTTAGGCCTGCATGTGCGACTTCATAATCAAGCATAAATTCAGGGATCACACCGACAGCTTCTCCGCCGTTTGCGAGAACGCTCTCTGCGACTTGTCCCATTAAACCGATACTGGCACCGCCATAGACTAATCCAAAGCCTTGTTCAGCGATTCCATGAGCAAGTTCAATTGCTTTTTCTCGGTAGATTGGGTTATTTCCTGCACGTGAACCACAATATAATGCAATAAGAGGTTGTTTTGTTTTTACAGCTGTTATTGGTGAATCATTTACTGCCATTGTTAATACGCTATTCATTGTTTTATTTTTACCTTATCACGTTCATATTTCTTGTCTACAGTAAGCAAAAGATATGACAACTTTATAAGCAGATTTATAAGAAAGATTCATGTTTTGTATGGGTTTGGTGAATGCTGGTCATGAACAAATAAAAATGATGAATTTATGTTAAATCTTGCCTATACTAAAAATTCGTTTAACAACATATGAACAAATATGGGTAGTGGTTGTAGTCGCTCCGTTTTAATTTCTTGTCTTAAAAAAACATTTTCCCCCCTTTGTATAGGCGCGCCTGTTGTGTTGCCAAATAAAGATAAAATCCAAACAACACAGGAGCAGGATCAATGATCTTTGAATGGATGTCTGATCCCTCTGCTTGGGTGGGTTTAGCAACTTTAATCGTTCTTGAAATTGTATTGGGGATCGATAACCTCGTTTTTATCGCGATTTTGGCTGAGAAATTGCCGCCAGAGCAACGAGCTAAAGCACGTATAGTCGGTTTGGTACTCGCATTAGGAATGCGCCTTGTACTCTTAGCCTCGATTGCTTGGGTCGTGACACTGACTGAGCCACTCTTCCATATTTTTGATCATCCATTTTCTGGTCGTGATTTGATTTTGTTATTCGGTGGTGTGTTCTTATTATTTAAAGGCACCATGGAATTGCATGAACGGATGGAAGGAAAACAACTTCATAAAGAAGATAATCCTGTTCATGCTGCATTCTGGATGGTTATTGTCCAGATTGTTGTGCTTGATGCTGTATTCTCGTTAGACAGTGTGATTACAGCTGTAGGTATGGTGAAAGAGCTGTCAGTGATGATGGTTGCGGTTGTTATTGCTGTCGGAATCATGTTGTGGGCATCAAAACCACTCATGGACTTCGTCAATAAACATCCAACAGTTGTCATTCTGTGTCTTGGCTTCTTGATGATGATCGGTTTCTCTTTGGTGGTGGAAGGCTTTGGTTTCCATATTCCGAAGGGCTATTTATATGCTGCAATTGGCTTCTCGGTTTTGGTAGAAGTTATCAATCAGAGCATGCGTCGCAATCAGGAAAAGCTAGTTACCACTACAGATTTACGTTATCGCACTGCCTCTGCGGTTTTACGTATGTTAGGCAGTAAAAATAGTAGTTCTTCAGATACTCAATCTTCTGATAAAGAAGATGTATTAGCGACGCAAGCTTTTGCTGATGAAGTTTTTGACGAAGAAAATGGTGCTTATCACAGTGTGCTTGTACAAGGTGTGCTTGGTTTATCAGAGCGTCCTGTAAAATCTGTTATGACTCCACGCCCTGAACTTGAGTGGATTGACTTAGACGATGAACCTGAAGTTTTAAAAGAACGTTTAATGTCGATGACACATTCTCGTTTGATCGTTGCACGCGGTGAACTTGATAATATTGAGGGTATTGCACTTACGCATAAAGTTTTAAACAACTTTATTGAAACAGGTGTAGTTGATTTCCAAAAGCATCTACGTGAACCTGTGATTGTGCATGAAAATGCTCAAGTGCTTATGGTGATGGAGCAATTGCGTCAAGCACCTTTACAAATGGCTATCGTATTAAATGAATATGGTTCCATCGAAGGTATCGCAACACCAATTGATATCTTAGAAGCGATTGCTGGTGAATTCCCTGATGAAGATGAGTTAGACGCTGCTGCTGAAAGCTTGGCAGACGGTTCATTAATGCTTGAAGGTTCAACTGATATTCGCCATGTATCACTTTTATTAGGTCGTGATCTCGTTGACGAAAGTGAACAGTATTCAACTTTATCGGGCTACTTGTTATTCCATTTAGGCCGTTTACCGGAAAATGGTGAAGCTGTTGAGGCAGACGGTTATCGCTTTGAAGTGATTACGATGGAAGGTCATAAAATTGAGAAAGTTCATATTGTTTCTATCGAACAAGATGAATCAAAAGATTAAATGACGTTTTAAGTCTAGAAACATCATAAAATAGCTCAACTCTGAGCTATTTTTTTATTTGAGACACACCAAATGACCCAACAAACTTGTCCATGTGGAAAAGGCCGCTATATAGAATGTTGTGAGCCTTTACATTTAGGCACAGCCAAAGCACTAACGGCAGAGCAGCTTATGCGTTCACGTTATAGCGCTTTTGCATTACAGCAAATTGATTATATTGTGCAAACGACTGCTTTAGGTCAGCAAACAGCTCTTGATAAAGATGCTATCGCAGAGTGGAGCAAACAAAATCAATGGTTGGGTTTAGAGGTGGTTAACGCCAACGAAAAATTAGATAAAACTCATGCACAGGTTGAGTTCAAGGCTCATTATCATGATGGGCAAAAAGCTCAAATTCACCACGAGGTTTCACATTTTGTTTATCACCAGCAAAAATGGTTTTTCCTCGACCCAACGGTCGATATGCAGGTCACCATGAAACAACCTTGTATATGTGGTTCAGGAAAAAAATTTAAGCAATGCTGTGCACAATTTCTGTAAGTTTATCTTAAAATACGCCCACTGTTTGGCCTGAGGGAAAGGGCGATGTTACTCACCGTTATTTATATTATTGCGATTACTGCGGAAGCCATGACAGGAGCATTATCTGCTGGTCGACGGAGTATGGACTGGTTCGGTGTCGTACTGATTGCCTGTGTGACTGCTTTAGGTGGTGGTTCGGTGCGAGATGTATTGCTTGGTCACTATCCTTTAACTTGGGTAAAACATCCTGAATACTTAGTTCTGACCTGCTGTGCTGCATTTGTCACGATTATTATTGCCAAATGGATGCGTCATTTACATAACATCTTTTTGGTGCTCGATGCTTTAGGCTTGATTGGTTTTACGATCATTGGTTGCCAGATTGCCTTACAAATGGGACATGGTTTTGTCGTCTCAGCAGTAGCTGGAGTGTTGACTGGAGTATCTGGTGGTATTTTACGTGATATTTTATGTAACGATGTCCCGTTCGTTTTCCGCCGTGAACTCTATGCGAGTATCTCTTTTGTGGCAGTCATCTGTTACTGGGTTTGTCAGGATTTAGGATTAAGCCTAGAGTTAACCGTTATTTCAACTTTAATTTTTGGCTTTACCTTACGTCTGATTGCAATCTATTTTGGCTTAGAAATGCCTAAATTTATTTATAAAGATGATGATGCAGAATCGGCTTCTTCAACTGACGAACATTAATCATGCAGAATTCGATGTGAGCATGATATAACAATTAAATATATTGTCTTGCTCACTTATTTTTTCCAGTAGAGTTTTTCCTATGGATCTGGTTTCACGTATACAAAATCTTCCAATTGGCAAATTTCACTACACATTACTGTGGGTGGTTGGTTTAGGTTGGATGTTTGATGCGATGGACACCGGTATCATTGCTTTTATCATGACAACGCTTGTTAAAGACTGGGCATTAACACCAGCCGAAAGCGGTTGGATTGTGAGTATTGGTTTTGTAGGAATGGCTATTGGAGCTGTTTGCTCAGGAGCTTTAGCAGATCGCTTTGGCCGCAAGACAATATTTGCAGTTACCATGGCCATCTATAGTATTGCGACTGCCTTATGTGCTTTTGCTCCAGATTTGAAGTGGTTATTAATTTTCCGTTTTATTGTTGGTCTTGGGCTTGGTGGACAGTTACCCGTTGCAGTGACATTGGTGAGTGAATATATACCTGCCCATGTACGTGGTCGTTTTATCGTCCTACTCGAAAGTTTTTGGGGTTTGGGCTGGTTAGTTGCCGCACTCATTTCTTATTTTATTATTCCTAAATTTGGTTGGCACATTGCATTTCTTATGGGTGGCCTCCCACTGATTTATATTTTAGTAATTTGGAAAAAACTCCCTGAATCCATACCTTACCTGATTAACCGTGGACGTGTTGAAGAAGCACATGCATTGGTTCAAAAATTAGAAGCTCAAGCAGGCGTTCAAATTGTTCACCATATTGAAGTCGTGCCTGTAGCCATGCGACAAAAAGTCTCTTTTAAACAACTTTGGAGTGGTCAATTTGCTCGCAGAAGCTTAATGCTTTGGCTCATCTGGTTTGGAATTGTGTATTCCTACTACGGGATCTTTACATGGCTGCCAAGTTTATTAGTGAAACAGGGCTATGACATCGTTAAATCTTTTGAATATGTTTTGCTTATGATTTTGGCGCAGCTACCAGGCTACTTGGCAGCGGCATGGTTTGTAGAGCAGTTAGGTAGAAAAATTACACTCGCTGCATTTATCGGGTTTTGTGCGTTGTCTGCATATTTCTTTGGACAAGCCGATAGTGTAAATAGCATTATATTTTGGGGTTGTCTCATGTCCTTCTTTAATTTGGGTGCATGGGGAGTGTTATATACCTATACACCAGAGCAATATCCAGCCAACATTCGGGCTTTTGGTTCGGGCTGGGCATCGGCAATGGGCCGTTTAGGTGGAATTTTGGCGCCGATAGTCGTCACTCATATGATGGTTTCCAAAAATGGATTTAGCCATGTTTTTATGATGTTTACTATTGTTTTACTTTTGGTTGCAGCTGTAATTTTAATATTAGGTGAAGAAACCCAAGGTAAAAGACTAGAGTCGATAGGTCTCTAGTTTGCCTAACTTTATAGCAAGTAACTAAAAATATAGAGAGATGAGACATAATTTGACGCTCAGGTGACAGAGTCCCTCTTGTGTCTGTAACATAGCCCACTTAGCATAAGACTCACTTAAAATAACGACTGATTTGGAAGATAAGCTGACTATGACCAGCCTTGCGCATCAAGCGACAGAAAACCGCTCTGTGGCCGAATTTACTGAACAGGCTTACCTGAATTATGCCATGTACGTCATTATGGACCGTGCATTGCCGCATATCAGTGATGGCTTAAAACCTGTACAGCGCCGTATTGTCTACGCCATGAGCGAGTTGGGCTTAAAAAGCAGTGGTAAGCCAAAAAAATCGGCCCGTACTGTAGGTGACGTACTAGGTAAATATCATCCTCATGGTGATTCGGCATGTTATGAAGCCATGGTGTTGATGGCTCAGCCGTTTAGTTATCGCTATCCTTTGATTGAAGGTCAAGGGAACTGGGGTTCACCAGATGACCCTAAATCCTTTGCAGCGATGCGTTATACCGAGGCAAAACTTTCTGCCTACAGTGAGTTATTACTAAGTGAGTTAGGACAAGGCACGAGTGAATGGCAAGATAACTTTGATGGTTCATTAAAAGAACCGATTACTTTGCCAGCACGAGTTCCTAATATTCTGCTGAATGGTACAACTGGTATTGCGGTTGGTATGGCGACTGATATTCCGCCACATAATTTGCGTGAAGTGATTAAAGGAACAATTGCCTTAATTCGTAATCCGCAAACATCAGACGAGAAATTGGCTGAATATATTCCAGCGCCAGATTTACCAACCAAAGCTGAAATTATTACTCCGCCTGAAGAATTACTCAAAATCCAGACGACTGGACGTGGTAGTTACCGCATGCGAGCGGTTTATACCATCGAAAAAAATGAAATCGTGATTACCGAATTGCCGTATCAAGTATCGGGTTCTAAGGTGATCACTCAAATTGCCGACCAAATGCAGGCCAAAAAGCTACCATTAGTGGTGGATGTGCGTGACGAGTCGGATCATGAAAACCCAACACGACTCGTGATTGTACTTCGTTCTAACCGTATTGATGCTGAAGCGGTGATGAGCCACTTATTTGCGACTACCGATTTAGAATCAAGCTACCGTGTTAATTTAAACATGATTGGTGAGGATGGTCGTCCTCAGGTTAAGTCGATTCGACGTATCTTGCTTGAGTGGATTGAGATCCGTAAAAAAACGGTTACTCGCCGTTTGGAATATCATTTAAACCGAATTGAAAAACGTCTACATATTTTGGCAGGCCTTTTAATTGCTTATCTCGATATTGATACGGTTATCCGTATTATTCGTGAAGAAGATCAGCCTAAACCTGTATTGATGGACCATTTCAAAATTGATGAGATACAGGCAGAAGCAATTTTAGAACTCAAGTTACGTCATTTAGCAAAACTTGAGGAGATGGAAATCCGTCAAGAACAGGATGAGCTCTCAGCAAAAGCAGCGATTATTCGTGAACAATTAGAAAACCCAGAATCTTTAAAAAACCTGATTATTGGCGAATTAAAAGAAGATGCGAAAAAGTTTGGTGACGAACGCCGTTCTCCAATTGTTGCACGTGCTGAAGCTGTTCAAATTAGAGAACAAGATTTAATGCCGGCTGAAGCAGTAACGGTAGTTTTATCTGAGGCGGGATGGATTCGTGCTGCAAAAGGTGCGGATGTTGATGCAGAGAATTTAAACTATCGTGCTGGTGACCAATATTTAAGTCATGCGGTGGGTAAAACCAATCAACGAATTTATTTCCTTGATGAGACAGGGCGTAGTTATGCCTTGCCTATTAGTAGTTTGCCATCAGCAAGAGGTTTAGGCGAGCCATTAAGTTCGAAACTTGCTCCTGCAAGTGGAGTCGCGTTTATTCAGGTCTATTTAGATGATGAAGAGTCAGAACTTATTGCTGCTAGCTCATCAGGTTATGGCTTTAAAACTCAAGTCAAACAGTTAGATACTAATGCCAAGGCAGGAAAAAGCTTCTTGTCGGTACCTGAAAAGTCAAAAGCGCTACCGTTAATATCTGCCCAAAACATGACACATTTGGCTGTACTCAGCTCAGCAGGTCGACTCTTGATTATTGATTTGTCAGAACTGCCAAATTTAAATAAGGGTAAAGGTAATAAGTTGATACAACTTGAAGCGGAAGAGCAGATTTTATCCATGACAACCCTGAACTTAGATGAAATAATTCAGGTGGTTGCAGGTCAACAACATCTAAAACTAAAAGGTGATGATCTACAGAAATACATGGGTAAACGAGCTTCAAAAGGGCACCTCTTACCACGTGGATATCAAAAAGCAAATAAACTGTTGATTCAGAGATAAAGCTAGCGTCGAGCAACATAAATACGCTATATATGGCAATAAGTTCAAGCAATGAACTGAACTTATTGGTATTGGATAATGATTAAAAGGACAGCAATTTGGAGTACGCAATTTGTACTCCATGCAAAAAATTTGACAGGGTCAAATTGTCAAAACTTCTGTCTCATAATCTTGTTCGAAAGTGTCATGAATGTGCCAATAAGTTTTAAATATGTTCTGGCACCAAGAAGCTAAAGAATAGCTGGGGCATTGAATAACAGTTATTACTAAGGATTACGAATCGGAGATAATGGCATTATGGAAAAGATTTGGTTTGCAGAATACCAAAAAACAGGGATTCCAGAAACAGTAGCATTGCCTGCGGAAAATACCTCTCTTGTTGATATTTTTGAGAGTAATTTCCAAAAATTTGGTTCTCGTGATGCCTTTATCTTTATGGATAAAGCGATGTCATTTAACGAGTTGGAACTTGCAAGCCGTAAGTTCGCGACCTATTTGCAAAATTTGGGGTTAGCAAAGGGAACTCGTGTGGCAGTGATGATGCCAAACGTATTGCAATATCCTGTAGTTGCATTAGCTGTGTTACGTGCAGGCTTAGTATTAGTGAATGTAAACCCACTTTATACTGCGCGTGAGCTTGAGCATCAATTAAATGACTCGGGTTCAGAAGTACTCGTGATTATCGAAAACTTTGCCAGTGTTTACCAAAGCATTTTAGGTAAAACTCCTGTGAAGCATGTTGTAGTTGCGACAGTAGGAGATATGCTTGGTACGCTTAAAGGTACATTAGTAAATTTTGTATTACGTAAAGTACGTAAGCAAATTCCTGCTTGGAATATTCCAGGGTACGTTAAATTTAATACAGCATTAAATAAAGTAAGTCCGAGTAATTATAAGCGTCCAAATTTAACTTTAAGTGATACTGCCGTGCTTCAATATACGGGTGGTACTACAGGTGTTTCAAAAGGTGCGGAATTAACACATCTTAATTTGGTTGCCAACCTTTTACAGTGTGATGGTATCTTCCAAAGTAAATTTGGTGCAAATGATGGTGCTAAAGGCGACCGTATTGTTTGCGCATTACCGCTTTATCATATTTTTGCGTTCATGGTTTGCGCGATGTACGGTATGTATAAAGGTCAGGCAAATATCTTGATTCCGAACCCACGTGATTTACCAGCGGTAATTAATGAATTACGTAAATATCAGCCATCATTCTTCCCAGCAGTAAATACATTATTTAATGCTTTAGTAAACAATGAAGAATTTAAACAACTTGACCATAGCAATTTAAAAATGGCGATGGGCGGTGGTATGGCAGTTCTACCTTCTACAGCAGAAGCGTGGAAGAAGATTACTGGTACAACCATTATTGAAGGTTATGGTTTGTCTGAGACTTCTCCGGTAGCGACTGCAAACCCTCCTGCATCTACTGAATTTAGCGGCACTATTGGTATTCCGTTACCTTTAACTGAAGTTGCTATTTTAGATGATGACGGTAAAGAAGTTGCCTTAGGTGAGCAAGGTGAAATCTCTATTCGTGGTCCTCAAGTCATGAAAGGCTATTGGAAGCGTCCTGATGAGACTGCGAAAGTCATGACTGCAGACGGTTTCTTCCGTACTGGTGATATCGGCGTTATGGATAGCCGTGGATATACTAAAATTGTAGACCGTAAAAAAGATATGATTTTGGTTTCTGGCTTTAACGTTTATCCAAGCGAAATCGAAGAAGTTATTGCTAAACATCCAAAAGTATTGGAAGTTGCAGCAATTGGTGTTCCTGATGAAAAATCAGGTGAAGTGCCAAAACTCTTTATCGTGAAAAAAGATCAAAGCTTAACGACTGAAGAAATTTTGAACTTTGCTAAAGAAAACTTAACAGGTTATAAACGCCCTCGTTATGTTGAGTTTATGGATGAATTACCTAAATCAAACGTAGGCAAAATCTTACGTAAGGACTTACGTAAGCCAGCCTAAAAAGTTAATAAAAAAGCGCCTTAGGGCGCTTTTTTTGTTTTTACATTTTGTTGTGGCTTTTCATAAACCAGCGGTCTATGTAAGGACGACCAATTCCTACCATCCCAACAAAAACTAGCATTGTGCCCAATTGCAAACGCAAATGAGTTAAATCGAGCTGACCATAACTTAAATAATTATCTACTAGGCAATATAGGGTAATCACAATTAACCAATGCCATAAAGGAAGCCGTTTAATACCGACTGCAATAAAAGTAATTGTTAAAATAACAAAGGTGCCCAATGTCGATTGCCAATTTAGATTTGCACAAATCACACTCAATAAAAAAGCGACAATAGGAAATACGATTTTTAATATACGGTCTACCTGAAGCTGATTTTGTTTTTGCTTGTCTAAGACGTCAAACAATTCTTTTTGATCAGGTTGTTGCATACATGGCCCTATTAATCAGTGATGACAAGTGATTGCATAAAATTTCAGGTAAAAACGCAATGTTATGATAGCATGATCAACAGTATTTTCAGTGATGGATGGCACTATGCAGGGCATCAGCGGCATTATCTATATTATTTTAGTGGCATGTTTGCTGCCATACGCATTTACCGTAATTGCAAAATTTACAGGTGGTTTTCAGCCCGTCGATAATCAAAACCCAAGAGCTTTTTTGGCTAAAACAACAGGTCTTGCTGCTCGCGCTAATGCCGTACAACAAAATAGCTTTGAAAGCCTACCTTTATTCTTAACTGCTATTTTAATGGCTGAATATATGGTTGTTCCGGAATATTTTATTCTGAGATTAGGTTGGGCATATATTATTTTAAGAGTTATTTATGGTATTTGCTATTTAAGTAATTGGGCAACTTTGCGCTCGATTGTTTGGTTCTTATCTATATTGTGTCCAATCTTATTACTTGTGGTCACGATTAAACTGACTTGAGTGTCATTCTGTCATCATTCATATCAACTTTCGCGTGTGCCCATTGTATAATCGGCATCATTTTGATGATATCCACGCTATAATCGAGTGGATTTTACATCTGACTTCATAACGAAAGAGTATTGATATGAGTTACAGCAATATCCCAGCAGGTAAAGATGCGCCAAATGACATCTATGTCATTATTGAAATTCCTGCAAATGCAGCACCAATTAAATATGAAATCGATAAAGATTCTGATGCATTGTTCGTAGACCGTTTCATGGGTACAGCAATGTTCTATCCAGCGAACTATGGTTATGTTCCAAATACTTTGTCTGAAGATGGCGACCCATTAGACGTACTTGTTGTAACTCCTCATCCTGTTGCTGCTGGTTCAGTCATTCGTTGCCGTCCAGTGGGCAAATTAAATATGGAAGATGACGGTGGTATTGATGCGAAATTAATCGCTGTTCCACACGAAAAATTATCTCCACTTTATAAAGACGTGAAGGAATATACAGATCTTCCTCCGTTATTGATTAGCCAAGTTGAGCATTTCTTCAGTCACTATAAAGATTTAGAACCAGGTAAGTGGGTAAAAATCAGTGGTTGGGAAGGTGCTGATGTTGCTAAAGCCGAAGTATTAAAAGCAATTGAAGCTGCTAAATAAGCTTTAATTTATAAGCTCAGAATGTCTCAATTGATATTTTGAGCTTAATAAAAAACCTACATCTGTTACCAGACGTAGGTTTTTTTATGCTTGATAGATTTGTGAATTAGAATAATTTCACAGGAATATCAAGGAATAAACGCCATTCATTGGTATCACCAATGTACGCACCTTGGTATGAGTCGCTTGCACGATAATACGAGTTACGGATACGGAGGCTTGCATCTTTAGCGAAACCACTTTGAACTGTGTATTTCACTTGGTTAAAGAACTCACGTTCTTGAGCATCATCAGTTACATTTTTAACTTTGATGTCCCAACCATATACAAATGCAGTTGTCCAGTTTAGACCAGGTAATACACCTAATTTACCAAAATCGAGACTGTACTGGATTTGTGCAGATTTTTCATCATTACCGATGAAGTCAGACATGTAAGAGTTTGGCAAATAGATACTTTGGAAGCCGTCAGCATTTTGACCATAGTCATAACCAACATTACCGCTGTTTTGTTGGTAAGCAACCATGATGTTATGTGGGCCCGTATTATAAGCCGTAGAGATAGCCCAAATGTTATTTTGACGATTAGATAGATCATCAGTAGTTTGAGAATAAGTAAAAGCACCTTCATCAAACTTAGTATGATAACCGCTGAAATCATATGTTAATGAACTGTCATTCGCCAATGGCTGTTTAAAGTTCACATTTACATAATGGCGATCAAGCTTATTCTTGCTGTCTAAACCATAGTAAGATGCATTTAAATTATCATCAAACTTGTATTTAGCACCCCACACAATTGCACGATCAAGACCCTTACCATTTACGTCAGCATCGGTATTGATTTGATCAGACATTTGGTTTTTAGTAAATTTACCAGCAACAACTTCAAGATTCTTGATTTCATGGCTAGTTAATAAAGTACCTGTAAAATATTCAGGAACCATACGTCCAGTATTACTTGCAAGAACAGGTAGGTCGAGTACTTGAGTACCGTAACGTACTGTTGTATTCGAGAAACGTGCTTTAACGCTACCACCACCACGAGCCCAGTGATCATAAGCGGAGCCATCATTATGTAATGGGATCATTTGGTTACCGGCATTTTTATTTTCACCGATCTTAAATGAACCATCACCCACAGCGCCAACACCGAAACCAATAATACCAGGGGTAAAGCCAGAATCAATACTTACAATTGCTGATTGAGCAAATGAGCTAGTATCTTTTGCGCCCTGTTTTTTGTCACGGTTGATGTAACCTGTACGGAAGAGAATAGAACCGTTCGCATCTTCAACAAATCCTTTTGCCTCACTTTGCTCGCTTGCCTGAGCTGAGGAAATTATTGCCGCAGAAATGAGAACTGCTAATGTAAGTTTTTGTGCTTTTAGCATATTTAAAGAACCTCATAAAAACGATAAATCCTGTGCCTTGTTATTGTTCAGGGCCTAGGATTTCCATCAATTGTATAAGTAATCTGTAAAAAAGATATATTTTTGTTCATTTTATTTTATATATGCTATGCAGGATTTGATTAATGTGGTAGGGGTTGTTTAATAAATTTATAATTCGTCTTTTATACTTAATCTATTGTTTAAAATAAAAAAAGTAATTTAATTTTTAGTGGATTTTTACCATTTATTTTGTATTTAAAGTTCAAAAAATAGTTGATTCTTGTGTTCATTTTTTACTCTTTTTTGTTGGATATGTTTACTTTTTAATCTTATTTTAAGTTTCTTTTTTCATCACTTTTATTTTTATACCCTTTAAATTGTTACTATATAACGTTATTTTAAAAATGGAATGTACAAAAATAGATCACTACTGGCGGATAACAAAATATGTTTAGATTGATCAAATTTAGTGCAATAAATTGCTTGTATTTTGTGCACTACTCTTTTTATCCATATTATTGCTTAAAAAAGACCCAAAATAGTACATCTACTTTAAACAAGTAATAAATAAACAAATCCAATGAGTAGAAATGCGCAATCACAGATCATTACAAGCATTGTCTTCCAGAAATTTACATACTTTTTATATCTCGCCTCTAAGATTAAATAGAAAATTTATGTGCAACAAATGAATACTTCACGCCTCGCTCATTAATTTCCGATAAGGGGTTTTCGTATGTTTAGTATTTTTTATCGCATAAGAATTTTATTTTATCGCTATGTTTTTTATGGATATATTTTTATAAAAATTACCCAGAAATTTTATAATAAAGTGAGTTTGATCTCAAAATTAATGAAGAGAACTGATAGCAAATTCGTACTTGGCACAGCAATTGCTAAAGCTCAAGTAACACAATTTGTTTAATTCCTATAAATCGTGCGTTCATTGTGGGGGAGATCAAAATGATGAAATTTGCACTTAAGGCAGTAACTCTTGGTATCTTTGCAGCAGGGTCAACTATGGCTATGGCTGAAGATGCTCCATCTTTTTATGGAATCACGGCAACAGGTAGTGTGGCAGCGACCACAGACTACCGTTTCCGTGGTGTTACCCAATCGTCAAATAACCCAGCTATTCAAGGTGGGTTCACCTTTTCTCATAAGTCAGGTGCTTATGTTGCGCTTTGGGGGTCAAGCGTAGACTTTAATACACCTGGCGTTTCAACTGAAACCGATATCTCTTTAGGTTATACAAATACATTAAAATTGTCTGATACGCTTGCACCAACGTATGATGTGGGTGTAATTCATTATGGCTATATTGGTTCTGACTCAAAATTTACTAACCCATACAATGGTGATACTGGCTTCGACTTCACCGAATTTTACGGAAAATTAACGTTTGCAGACTCTTTGTTTAAAGGTGATGCACTTAGTGTGGGCGTAAGCTATTCAGATGATTACTGGGGCCACTCTGATGAGTTCTGGTATTTCAACGTTGGTTATTCAGCACCAATTGCAGATACAGGATTTACTGGACTTGCTTCAGTTGGTTATAACAAACTCAAAAACAAAGATTCTTTACTTGTAGTTGCAGGTGGGCCAGGTGAAGACGATAGCTATATCGATTATAAAGTTGGCGTCAACTATAACATTTTAGGTATTGTTGCTGAGCTAGATGTTGTTGGTACAGACATTAGTACTTCTGGTATGACTGATGCTCAGAAAAAACCTTATGACACAGGTTTAGTGTTTAGTTTAACTAAAACATTCTAAGTTTGAGTTTTAAAAAAGCGGGTGAGTAACCCGCTTTTTTATTAGTTTTCTATTTCAGAAAATAGCTGTTTTAACTGGTTAAGCTCAATATCCGTAGCTTTAGATAATGGCTTGCGTGGTAAGCCCGCAGAGACACCTTTTAGTTGTAAACCAGCTTTAATCGTTTTAGGTAAACCACCATTTACAATAAAGCGTAGTAGAGGAAGTTGCTGATAAAATGAATTTTGGGCGTGTTCCAATTCACCATTTTTCACATGTTCAATAAGCTGTTGAGGTCGCTGACCTAACAGGTTCGGTGCTGCTGTACACCAACCGCTTGCTCCCGCACATAAAGCTTCTAAAGCTAGAGGGTTACACCCGTTATAAAAAGGGAGTTCTCCTTTTGATAGCTCATAAATTTTATGCATGCGCTGAATATCACCGCTACTTTCTTTCACCATCGTAATATTTGCAATGCTATTAAACATACGCACAATTAACTCTGGAGACATATCAACACCGCTAGTCGCGGGGTTGTTATAAATCATAATTGGTAGAGTAGTTTCTTTGGCAATTGCTTGATAATATTCAAAAACCTCTTGGTCTGTTAGCTTCCAATAAGATATAGGAATCACCATAAGTGCATCTGCACCATAGCTTTGCGCGATTTGCGCCTTTTTGATGGCTTGATCCGTCGTGAGTTCTGAAATTCCAATAATGACAGGCACGCGTTTATTAATACTTTCAATTGAAGTTTTCGCGACTAAGCACCATTCATCCCATTCAAGATAAGCGCTTTCGCCTGTACTGCCTAAAGGCGCAATCGCGTCGCAACCGTTTTCAATAAGCAAATCCAGCATCTGTTTTAAAACAGGAAGATTAATGGTGTTTTCATCAGAAAATGGGGTAACAGGATAGCCAATAATGCCGTTTAGTTTCATGGTGGAAATCTCTTTTTAAATACAGTCAGAATGTTTTTTCAAAGCTTTACGTGCGTAGTAGGTAAAGTTCACTTTGTTGCGTTTATCGGTAGAAACCCAGTCATGAGCTTCTTTTGCTAAAGCATGGGGGATGGGCTGGATTTGTCCGGCAGACATGGCTAGCAGTTGCAGTTGAGCTGCTCGTTCAATTAAAAGAGCCAAGTTGCAGGCTTCTTCAATGGTTTTTCCTGTAACCAGTTGGCCATGATGAGACAACAAAACAGCACGGTTTTTACCAAGCGCAGAAGAAATCAAAATACCTTCTTCATTACCTACAGGGACACCTGGCCAATGACCTACAAATGAGCAGTCTTCGTAAAGTGCACAAACGTCCATTTGGGAAATCATAAGTGGAACCTGTAGCATCGATAGGGCTGCTACATGGGTAGGATGAGTATGGATAATGCAGTTCACTTCTGGATGTTCTTTATAAATCCATGTGTGAAAACGATTGGCTGGGTTTGCCATTCCTTCTTGGTTGATAGGTTCTAAATCTTGATTCACCTCAAGTAAATTTGAGGCAGTAATTTCATCAAAACCTAAACCAAAACGTTGGGTAATAAAGGACTCTTTATTTTCACTACGGCAGGTAATTTGGCCTGCTAAACCAGCATCATGGCCATGGTCAAATAAAATACGACAAGTGAGTGCAAGCTTTTGACGATCAGTTAAATCTGAGTCGCTAATCCACTTTTGCATGTCTTGCTGTGCATGTTGCATCAGGTCTTGTTTGTTTACAGCAGCAGTTTTCATCTCTTCTCCAGTCCAGTTGACCAAATTAAGTAGGTGAAGGCAGAATAGAAAACAACTGGGTTAATAAATACATCCAGTTTATATAAGTTGTATGGTCCAGATGGAGCAAATATGCTAAGACCTTGGCAAGTAAATTTTCGTATCGATGAAAGAGAAGAAAAAACGGTTTTTCTAAAACTGACTAACTTGATTAGTCAGGAAATTTTATGTGGCCGTTTAGTGCAGGGGACGATGCTGCCGGGGTCTCGTAGCTTGTCAAAAGAACTAGGAATTAATCGAAAAACCGTACAAGCAGTCTATGAAGAGTTAGAGGCACAAGGATGGCTTGTGACCCGTCCCCGAAAAGGCACATTTGTGGCGGATGTTTTGCCGGAAAAACAGCTTCAAATAGAGCCAGTATCTGAGCGAACAGTTAATGATAAACCAATCACTCAAGAAGTGATTCAACGCCCACATAACGATGGTGTGCCAGATCCGAGGCTTATTCCCTACGAACTATTTTCGCGGGCATACCGGCATGCACTGATTAAAATTACGCAAAACCAGTACATGGGATATGGTGACCCACGAGGGATGGTTGAGCTAAGACAGGCTTTACAACAAATGTTGTCAATGGAACGTTTTATGAATGTTGCTGAAGATGAGATTTGTATTGTACGTGGTAGCCAGATGGGAATTTTTCTTGCCTCTCGAGCATTACCCAATCGGCAGGGCGTTATCGTTATTGAGGAATTGTATTATCCATCTGCTTTTAAAGCATTTCAATCAAATGGCTTTCAAGTGGTTTCTGTCAAATTAGATGAACAAGGTATCGTCATTGACGACCTAAAACGGATTTTACAAGAACATTCGGTTGCTGCTATTTATACAACTCCACATCATCAATATCCTACAACTGTCACCATGACCATGTCTCGCCGTCTTCAACTCTTAGAGCTTTCAAAAAAATGGGGGTTTCACATTATTGAAGACGACTATGACCACGAATTCCACTATGACAGCCGGCCTATGCCACCCTTAGCAAGTTTGCCTCATTCTGAGTTGGTCATTCATGTAGGTTCATTGTCTAAGGTCTTTGCACCCGGTGTCCGATTGGGATATATGGTAGCGTCCCCAACAATCATTCAATCCATTACTGAAGATATTTTATTGATTGATCGGCAAGGCAATAACATTACGGAACTTGCTTTAGCAGATTTAATGCAGCGAGGGGAGATCAAGCGACATATCCGTAAAATGAAAAAAATATATCAACTACGCCGAGACCATGCATTAACTGAGTTCAATCGAATTTTTGCAGAGAGTGTTCAGATACAGCCACCCGCAGGTGGAATGGCTTTGTGGGTGAAATTCCAGAAACCATTTACTCAAGATCAGCTTATGAAATTAAAAGAACTCAACATTGATACAGAGCAGAAGTTTAAACAGGGGGAGCCTTCTAACCATTGTGTTCGTTTTGGCTTTGCTGCTTTATCAGAAAAGGAAATCACTGCTTTAATCGAGAAGCTAAATGAGATTCTTAATAAAAGAACAGTGAACTCATAATCCGCTCTTTTATTTTAAGAAAGTTCACTCTAATTCATTTCTACATTTTTGAATCTCTGAGACAAAGGTAAGCAGAAAGGGAGTAATTTGTGACTTATATTTTTCGGTTTGTAGCATCTCGCTAATTTGTTCAGGAGATTTGCCGATGAGAGAAATCCTTAAAAATAAATCTTCAAAGAAATTGCTACTAACAGTCGACAATACTCTTCTTAAAGAAACTAGCATGTCGTCGCCGCGGCTAGATGCATGAACCAGGACAATAGGTATATCTATAATTTCGGTACGGGAAACCATCCAATCAATTGCATTCTTGAGACCACCTGGAATACAACGGATATATTCTGGACTTGAGATGATAATGCCATCTGCATCAGAAACAGATTTGATGAAATCTTCCACTACAGTAGGCGTTTTTTCTCCTTCATTATCTGGAGAAAAGACAGGCAGATTATTAATATGATCAAAAACTGTCAATTCAATGTCGGACGGTGCTATATCCTTCATTGCTCTTAATAGAGCAGTATTTGTAGATTCTTTTCTTGCACTACCTGAGATAGCCAAAATTTTCATAGCATCCTCTTTACTTGTATTAATACATAGGGAGTAATAAATTCTCTTATTAATAACTTCTATAAATATTAAAAAAGCGGACTCATCATCCGCTGTTTTTATTTTAAGAATGATTGCCTCGATAAGAGAGCGCTTCTGTAAGATGAGGACTTTGGATCATCTCACTTTGCGCCAAATCGGCAATGGTACGAGCAACCCGTAAAACACGATGATAAGCACGAGCCGACAGATTCAAACGTTGTTGAGCCATTTCAATCATTCGTTGAGAAGTACTATCAAGTACAGCATATTGCTCAAGTTGTTTCGGTGAAAGTGCTTGATTTAAACAATCTTGTCTTTGCATTTGTTGTTTATAAGCATAAATCACACGCTGTCTTACAGCCGTAGAGTCTTCAGCAGGCGTTGGATCTTGCAGTTCTTGAGCTTTTAAAGGCGGTACATCAATATGTAAATCGATACGGTCAAGTAATGGTCCTGATATACGGTTTTGATAGCGCTTAATACTCTCTGGCGAACATTGGCAACGGCTGTCTTGATTAAACGCATAACCACATGGACAAGGGTTCATTGCTGCAATGAGCTGAAAGTTTGCAGGATAGGTAATTTGCCGAGCTGCACGTGAAATAATGATTTCTTTTGACTCAAGCGGCTGACGTAAGACTTCTAGAACTTTTCTGTCAAACTCGGGGAGTTCATCTAAAAACAAAACGCCTAAATGAGATAAGGTAATTTCACCCGGTTTAGGATGTGAACCGCTGTCATTTCCAAAGAACTATGCGACAATATGAGCTAGGGTCAATGACTTAGACTGCCTTTTACAAATAACTATGCGACAAATTTTATAAAGAACTATGCAACGGAACCCAGAATGAACAATCAATCATGCGACACCGTTAACATCGTACCAGCTCGAAGAAAAATTGGTAATACACGGATTAGTGTATCTGGTTTATACCCTTTTAAAAAAGATTCGGCAGTGGCCTTTGAATCAACACTGGAACGCGATTTTCTCATTCGATTAGAGGTTGACCCTAATGTTCTTGCTGTTGAATCTCAACCCTTTACGATTGAGTATTTTGATAATGGGCAGAAACGAGTTTACACCCCTGACTACCTGGTAACTTATAAGCATGATGATTTTCTTCCATTTATTGCACCTAAACTGGTTGAAGTAAAACCTACAGATGAATTGCAACTTAATTTACATCTATGGAAAGCTAGATATCGTGCTGCCATGAGGGTATGCAAAGAAGAGGGTTGGAAATTTCATATTGCACATGAGGGTCGTATTCGGGACCAGTTATGGTCGAATGCCATGTTTTTACAAAAGTACCGAAAGATGGAATTTCCCCCTGCTGATTCAAAGCACTTATTGGATTATGTGAGAGATCGAGAAGTAGTAACTTTTGAGACTCTATTAGCCAGACATTTTCTTGGCAAATGGGACCGAGCAAATGGAATTAGTCAAATCTGGTATTTAGTTGCTCATGGTTATCTGGTTTGCGATTTAAGTGCACCTTTACAGCCATCTACTGAACTCTGGGTAAGTGGGAGTTTGTCATGAATGATAGACGTGTGAATATCAAAATAGCTGCTGGGGAACCTGTTCAGATAAAAGGGATTCCTCATACGATTATTGAAGTCATTGACCTGAAATCAGTTTTTGTTGAAAACAATAATACAGGTAGGAAAAATATTGCGGCTATCAGTGAATTAAGGCCGTCAATAGCTGTGGAACAGCATGAAGATCTAGAGCTCATCGCTGATAAAGACTGGATTGAGGCTGAAAGACGTTTCAACATCATCCGTCCTTTCATTGAGGGAGGCGTGAGTGGTCGTAAGGAAGTAGAGTTACGAGCCCAAGAACATGATATTAATCCAGCCACTATCTATAGATGGTTAAAAATCTATAAGGCATATGGAACTATTGATGGATTGCGGCCCAGAAAAGAGGGATTGCCACAAGGCAAGAAGATAATTAATAAACATGCTGAAGCAATCATTGAAAAAGCCATCAAGGATTTATACCTAACTAATCAAAGAATAAGTGTTCAAAAAGTTGTACTTGAAGTGAAACGCTTATGTCATGAATACCATATCCTAGAGGTGCCTCATGCCAATACAGTAAGAAATCGTATTGCAGCGATTAGCCAGAGAGACTCTCTTCGTAAGAGGGGACATAAGGAAAAGGCCGATAACAAATTTACACCTGCCGCAGGGAAATTCCCTCATGCTGATTATCCACTTGCCGTCGTACAGATTGACCATACGCCTGTTGATCTTATTCTGGTTGATGATTTTAGCAGGTGTCCTATAGGACGACCTTTTCTTACGTTGGCAATTGATGTGCGTTCAAGGGTAGTTGTGGGATATTACTTATCATTAGATGCCCCCTCTGTTATGTCTATTGCAATGAGCGTTTCTCAAGCTGTACTGCCCAAAGAGAAATGGCTAGCTTCGCGCAAGATTCAAGCTGAATGGCCTGTCTGGGGAATTATGAACACCATTCATGTCGATAATGGACCTGAGTTTCACTCAGAAACTTTCAGAAATGCTTGTATGGCACATGATATTCGTCTGGAATACCGACCAGTTAAAAAACCACGTTTTGGCGGGCACATTGAACGTTTGATGGGAACATTTGCAACCGATATTCACGCAGTTCCAGGAACAACTTTTTCAAATATTTTTGAAAGAAAAGGCTATAACTCAGATGCGGAAGCAGTTTTCACATTCTCCGAATTTGAGGACTGGCTGATTGATTTTATCTGTAATGTTTACCACAAAAGGAAACACTCTGCTTTAGGTACTTCTCCACTACATGCTTTTGAGTTAGGTATCTTTGGTGATAAAAACACGTTAGGTTCTGGGGCTGCTAGATTGCCTGCAAATGATCATAATTTCTTTCTTGATTTTCTACCAAGTTTTGAAAGGACGATTCAAACAACAGGTGTAACAATTGATGGTCTTGCTTATTATGCTGATGTACTAAGAGGTTGGATTAATGCTGTAGACCCTGATAATCAAAAGGAAAAACGTAAATTTATCTTTAGGCGTGATCCAAGAAATATTAGTGAGATATGGTTCTTTGATCCCGAAATCAAAAATTATTTTAAGGTTCCTTTAGCGGATCAAAGTATTCCACCATTTAGTATTTGGGAACACAAAAAGATTCAGGAACTGAAAAAGGAAACTGGCGAATATCTAAAAGATCATGAACTTGGACAGGCTCTAGCTAAACTTCGGGAGCGTGTTCAGGAGGCAAGTACTAAAACTCGACGGGCTCGCAGATCACATCAGCGCAGTACCCAACATCAACAGAGTGTTAACCCTGCTTCAATTCAGGGCAAAAAACCTCAACAAGAGAGTACGATTTTGGAGCAACAGCTTGAAAACGTATATGGTTTATTGCCTCTCGATGAGCTGGAAAATGATGAGGATATTTCATGAGTAACTATTCACATGTTTTTCAAGAGTTTCGCCCTATTGTGGAACAGTCTAATGAGGACAGACTCTACTTCCTGGAAGAGGACCGATGGATTGGGTATCCAGCAGCCAATGACTTGTTAGACCAATTGAAAGGATTCCTGACACTTCCTAAGCGGAGCCGTATGCCCAACTTACTGGTATTGAGTAAGCCAAATAATGGTAAAACCTCAATTATTAACCAGTTCTTTAAGCTGTATGGGGAGGGTTATGTCAATGCAGAAAATAATGCAGTAAAACCTGTAATCATTGTACAGGCACCTGTTTCCCCTGATGAAAAAGCTCTGTATATGGCTATTCTTGATAAGTTCTGGGTTCCTTTTCGAGAAAGAGATCCCGTTGCGAAGCTACGTTACCAAGTGGTCCATTGCCTTAAACTTTATGAGGTAAAGCTCCTCATTATCGACGAAATGAATTCTCTATTATGTGGCAGTCCGATTAAGCAAAGAACAGTAATGAATGCGATTAAGTATTTGTGTAATGAAACACAGATACCCATTGTTGGGTTTGGTACAGAAGAAGCAATTAGTGTTCTGCGTACTGATCCACAGCATGTCAGCCGTTTTCGTGTGGTTAATTTGCCCTTATGGAAACTAGATAAAGACTTTCAAGCTATGGTAAATAAATTTGAGAAAGTTCTTCCCCTCAAACAGGCTTCAAAACTGGCTGAACCAGCAACAGTAAAATATCTGCATGATATTACAGATGGAAACTTAGGTAATCTGCGAACGATTTTACGGGACGCCGCAAAGAAAGCTGTTGTTTCTGGTCAGGAGTTTATCGACCGTAGCTTGCTAGAAAGTGTGAAATAAGCAATGTGGAGGACTAGGTATGATAAGTGCAACAGAAATCCATTCATGGTTTATTCCCACGGACTTAAAGCAAGATGAGGCATTATCTTCTTGGTTGATACGTGCCGCACTTGACAGTGGTTGTGACCCATTAAGTTTAACTGGAGTACTTTGGCCCAAATGGCGAATCTGGTCTGTAGATGTAGATCGTGGTTTAAGTGCAGAGCAAGTACAGGTATTGATCAATACGACAAAAATTGATGAAAGCCAATTTAATTCTGCTACGCTTCGCAATTTTTTAATTAAATATAATCTGGATAATCAAACTCTTGATGCATGGTACTTGGTATTAGGTACAAGAAACCGTAAGCATCGAGGTGGCTGGCAATATTGTCCTGAGTGTCTATCTGAGGATAATGTTGCCTATTTCCGTCTGCCTTGGCGTTTTGCCTGGCATACAGGTTGTATAAAACATAATCAGCATTTACATGATCAATGTCCTCATTGCCATAATGCTATTCAACCTAGACGTCTTGAAGCCCCTGATCAGGTTATGACTTGCTGTTCAATATGTAAAAAAAGTCTATTGGAGGTTAATAAAAGCCTTGTGGATTGTCATGCCTTGGCATTCCAAAAAATCTTTGATCAATTCCTGGAACAAGGCTGTGCAACCTATCAAGACAAGTTGATTTCAGTAACTGATTGGTTAACGGTGATTAAGTTATTTTCACAATTTATTAGAAAAGCTTTAGCTGGCTCAGTAAATGGAAAAGGATGGGCTTTTCTTGAACAACTCAGAATTCAGGTGCCCCATCCTGAGCTTATATCGAATGGATTGGCTGTTAACCAACTTCCAGTTACCGAGAGAGAACGGCTATTTTCCTGTATTTATCAATTACTCATTATTCCCCAGGAAAAGTTTATTGAAACAGCAAAATCTTTAAATATGAACAGGTCTTCATTTTGGGATAAGAGAAACCAGTTGCCAGCCATATTAAGGCCTGTTGAAGAACAATTAGGCTCGATTTATCGGAACTACCCTCCAAAGAGAGCATTGGTAGCTACCTTTAAACCTAAAAGTAAGGAGACTGTAATACGCAAGTTTTTAAGATTAAAAAGAAAACTAGGGTAACTTTTGGGGGGACAACACCATGCCTCAGTGTGATGAATGTGGTGATGCGGTTGAAAAGATACACCGACTTTATAAACAGCGTAACTATTGCCATAAGTGCTATGTACGAGTTTTTAAAAAACAGGATTGTCCGTCGTGTGGTAAAAGTTCCAGATTATATAAAGCTGATAACTTGGCCGTTTGCCAACAATGTGAAACCAATAGACCTTGCATTAGATGTCAGCGTATTGATTACCCTATAGGAAAAATAACGGAGCAAGGCCCTGTTTGTAATAGTTGTTCAGTTTATTTTAGAGAGTTTCAAGCTTGTGAACGGTGTGGTGTGACATCACAACGCTTATCTCGTATCAGCCGTTTTGGAGATAATTTAAGAGTTTGCCCAAAGTGTGCAACCCGTGATTACCAGACATGCCAAAGTTGTAGAAGATATAGGTTGATTGAACAGGATGTTGTGTCAGGCAAAATGCTTTGTAAGAAATGTTTGACCTGTCCACCACTTCAATGTCTAACTTGCCAGCAACAGATTCCTGCTGGATATGGGAAATACTGTGAATTATGTACATGGCGAAGAATATTGGGGAATAGGATTAAGGAACTGGTTAATACATTAGTAAATCCAAGCCTCAAAGGTTACTTTAAAGATTATATGAATTGGCTTGATCATGAGGTTGGACCGCATAAGGCTGCATTACTAATTCGTAAACATATTCATTTTTTTGAAAAGACCAGTGATCTTTGGGGAGATCAGATCCCAGACAATGACTCTTTATTACATAGACTAAGAACAAGTGGTTTACGCAAATATGAGCTGCCCATCCGGTGGTTGGTTGCAGTACATCACCTGCATATAGATACCCAATCTAAAGGCCACTGTTCTGAATTTGACCAACTGAGAAAACTGGCGAACTCATGTCCTGGTTCATCGCTTTCAGCCCAAATTCTTCAGAACTATTATCAGGTTTTAATAAATAAAATGGATTTAGGGAAAACGAGTATACGTTCTGCCCGTTTAGCCATGAAACCAGCATCTGCTTTAATGCTGTTGGTAAGTCAATCACGATTAGATTTACCAACAATGTGGCATGTAAAATATTACTTATTTAAGTCCCCTGGACAAGCTTGCGCTATTGTTGGCTTTCTTAATTTTTTAAACAAGAATTATGATACGAACCTTGATACGTCATGGGTACTAGATGAAAAAATAACAGAAAAAAGTAATATGAAGAAACTGGAAAAACAATTGTTGGCCATCATGAAAGCCCCAGAGGAAAATTTTAATGAACTAGAGTGGATAAAGTTAGGATTGATGTATTTTCATAATTTGGATAAATCCTTTTTTAATCAAATGGATAGTATTAATTATAGGGGGCTGAATGATGGCTTTGAAGTGAGGTTTGGTGATCAGCAATATTGGATACCTAAATTGCTTGTATAACTGGACCATATAACGCTAATGTAGCTACATAAAGTTAAAACTGAATTTTGGGCTTCCAGAGGGTATGTATGGGGCAATTAGGTCATGAATATTGTGTTCATAATGGATTCAATAGGTCTCATGCAGGGAAATATGTTTATTCACTTGCTACGTTTATATCTTGGATATTGATTTACTTTTTACTGAAGTTCTTGGGTGGATTGTCTCCTTATTGGAATGTCATCATTTCTAGTGCTATCACTGCTTTATTATTTCTTACTTTTTATTTTCTATTTGATAAATGGATATGGAAAACAGGTTTATTTTTCAAGATTCTGAAATATCCTGATATTTCGGGAGAATGGTCATGTAAAGGTATCTCTGATTACCAAGAAGAAAATTCTGAAATGATTAAGCACAATAGAGAGTGGATTGGAAAAGTAACAATTTTACAAAGTTGGGATAAAGTAAGAATCAGATTAGAAACAGAATTTTCCACATCTGACAGTATTTCTGCTGCAATTATTTATGACGAAATTGAAGAATACAAAGTTCTTTATAGTTATGAAAACAAACCAAAAGATTTAGATCATGAAGAGTTACGTATCCATCGAGGATTTGTAGAGCTGACACTTCATAAAGACAATAAAAGTGCCAGTGCTAAATATTATAATGTTACTGGTCGAAGAACCATGGGAACAATGTTATGGGAAAAATTAGATAACTAATGGATAAGAGCCAATGGTTTCGTCATATAGGTAACCCAAATCTTTACGTATTTCCGTAACGAGTTTATCTAAGGCAATGCTCATTGTTGTGAGAGAGGTTTCTTTCTGATAACTATCAAATATTTTTCTGGTCATATCAGGTGTATATAAGCTATTTCTATAGTTTGGGTTATGATACAGATAATCAAAAAATCTTTTTGTTTCAAGAACTATTGCTAAAGCATTTGTTCTACCTTTCTTTAAATTTTCTAGATTGGAATGATACATAATAGAGGCTAGATCAAAACTACTTAAGTAAATTACTTTGCCCTCTTCAACTAAATCGGCTTTTATTGTTTTACAAAGGCGGATAGATTTTTTCAATCCTCCATCAGCATAGTATTTACATTTGTAATCTATATAAAAAATATGCTTGAAAGGTAAGTTCATCAATGTAGTAGGAGTTTTATTATCTAGAATATTGACTCCTCTTAAATAAAGGTGCTTTTGTTGTTGGTACTCATATGTTTCTACCCAATGAGAGGGTACAACATCTACATCCCGAGGAAGTGATCCACCTGTTAAAGTTATAGATTTAGCACCAGTAGTATCAATTGTTACGGCAGGATATGCTTGTCTTAATTCATAAGTGCACGCGTTCCTGAGTTCTCTTAATATTTTTATATCATCATGACGTAAAGTACCTAAATAACCCTCTGTACGATAATGTGATTTGTTAAGTACAAGTAAATCAACATCACTTACACCTTTGATATGAATATTTAGGGGAACTGACCCTTGTAATCTGTATTCTGTGACAATGTTATGATTATTTAGTAGCCTAGGCTCTAATTGTTTTTCAATTCTTTTAGCAGTTTCAATACTGATTTCTGTGTAACGTTTACTAACTTCTTGCATTGCTCCTACTGCATAACGGATAGATGGTTTGTCTGATACAATCTGCCATTTTTCTATTGTACGTTTTAATTCATCAAACTCATTAAATGAAGTTACGCCTGCTGTTACACTATCAAAAGCATTGTATGTAAGGTCAGTACCTTTTCGTCTTTTCTCTAATCTGTTCAATCTTTTATAAAAATCAATTTCAGACATTGTGAAACTCAAAAAATAGTAGTTATGGTTAAAATAATTATACCTTAATAATTATTTTAAGGTTTTAATAAATAAGGTTTTATTGTCATAAATGCTCAAATTTAAGATGAGAAGTAAGATAATTTTTAAGTATAAAGTTTGAGAATGTTTGTAGTCTTTTGTAGTGCATCCAATAATCAAATAAATAATTGTGAAACCATGAAAACACATATCACATTTATATTTATATAAAAATATTATTTGTGATTGGAGGTGATTTTTTTAATTCTATTGATTATTGTGACTCACTACGGAGTTAATTGTATTTAAGTATTTGTTTTTAATTGTTTTATTTTTTAATTATTTTTATTTGATTAGGTGTTGACCTTACCATAATTGGAAAGAATAGAGTTACTACATCAAGGGTAATGATGTACCTGATAGGAAAGAATAACTTCCGAGCTTATTACCCATTATTTTTTCATAATTGTAGTAAGAGGATAACTCCATGAAACGCTTTGTTCCAATGTTAATGATCGGTGCGATTGTATTTAGTGCGGGGTGTTCCTCTTCTGACGCTCCAAAGGATAATTCAATGAGTGAGAATAAACATGAAAGCCATTCAATGCACCATGATATGAATGGTTCAGCTAAAACAGATAATCCATCTACAAATGCCTATATGGAAGTAAATACTCGTATGCACAGCGGAATGGGTATTGATTTCACGGGAAATGCAGATACTGACTTTATGTTGGGTATGATTCCTCACCATCAGGGTGCGGTTGATATGGCAAAAGTAGTTCTTCAATACGGCTCTGATCCAAAAGTGCGTCAGCTTGCTGAAGATGTTATCTCTGCCCAGGAGTCAGAAATCAAGATGATGAATGAATGGTTGGCAAAAAATAAAAATCATTCTGACAGCAAAAATGAAGATAGCCCATCAACTCAAGCATACATTAAGGTCAATGATGAAATGCACGCAGATATGATGGTTCCATTTACAGGAAATGCTGATGTTGATTTCATGAGAGGCATGATTCCCCATCATCAAGGTGCAATTGATATGGCTAAAGTAGTTCTTCAATACGGTTCTGATCCAGAAGTGCGTCAGCTTGCTGAAGATGTTATCTCTGCCCAGGAATCAGAAATCAAGATGATGAATGAATGGTTAAGTAAACATAAGTAGATACTTCTCTATTCGATGTTCTTTTAAATGAGGGGCTTTTTAAAGCCCCTTGTTTTATCTATAAATTTGATGAATTGAGGATTATGTTATATGCCAAAAATTATAGTTCTTCCGCATGAAAAGATTTGTCCACAGGGTGCGGAACTTGAAATTGAAAGTGGAAGTAATTTATGTCGAAGTTTATTGGATCATGGCATTCCCATAGAACATGCCTGCGATTTATCAGGTGCATGTACAACATGTCATGTTGTCGTGAAAAAAGGGTTTGATAGTCTGGAAGAAATGGATGATGTAGAGGCTGACTTACTGGATCGTGCTTGGGGGCTTACGGCTGAATCAAGACTATCTTGTCAGGTTAAAGTCCAAGATGAAAACTTGGAAGTAGAAATCCCCAAATACACGGTAAACTATATTTCAGATCATCATGAATAAGTGTTTCTAGTTTGTTTTTAAGACATTTACTTTTGAAACTTGATTAAGTATTCTTGGTACAGATAAAAGGTGAATCTGGTCAGTATGTCAAATAATAAGTTCATAAAACTTATTCTTGTATTTGTCCTGTTTTTGTTTTCAATAACAACTACGGGTGTTTATACATGGGCGCCTGTAATTGCTAAAAATTTAGACCATCACCATGATCTAAATATTTCTATTGTGTCTGGAGATATAAGTCACTGGACTCTAGTTCATCATGATAATCAAATTTCTCAGGAAGATACAAAAAATCATAATTGGAAAAGTTATGATCAATCTGCTTTACAACATTCAGTTAAGCCTATTACGATTCAAGAACATTTTGCTCTTGATCCTGTATTCTTCTTGAGCTTTGCCCTACCTCTTATACTACTTTTTCTTAGTTTTTTTGAAATACCTATTAGGTCTTTTGGATTTAGGAAAAGGCAATCTTTTATTAGTAACTCTTATACTTATACAAAAGCTTTAATCGTTTTACGTAATTGATTTTTCTATACAAAAAATAATTTTTCATTTTTTTTGTATAGGTAAAGTCATGTCTAAAATTTATCAGATATTTCTTACCTGTGGTTTGGTAGTCACGGCAGCACCTGCTTTTGCAAAGCAAGATTATGCCCGACTACAACAACAGGTATTAGCAAACGATGCAATTCTCCAGAGTTTGCAGCAATCGCAGTCTGCGTATGATGTTAATCAACAATATGCTGGGCGATTGAACAATCCAACTTTTAATGTGGAGTTGGATAATTTAGGAAATTCCAAGCTAAAAGAGCTTGATGGCCCTACCACCATGATTGGGCTTTCTCAAGATATTCCCTTGAATAATAAGCTACATTTACGTAAACAACTGGCAGGGTTTCAGGGTAGCAATAACCAGTTTGAGATTGTCAAACGTCAGGCAGAACTTAAATCAGAATTAAGGACTTGTCTATCAAACTGGTATGTTGCAACTCAACGTGCTGAAATTTTTTCAACCGAAAGTAATTTGTATAAACGACAAGTGAATGTACTCACTGAAAAGTTAAAGTACGGTCGTGTGATTCCCTCTGATGTCCAGTTAAGTTCGGCGTTGTCAGCAGAATCAGCTTTACGTTATCAAAATGAGTTAAAGAAGATTCAATATCAGAAAAATCTTTGCTCTAAGTATCTTCCTGATTTGCCAAATCAAGCCATTGAAGTGCCTTTGGATAGTAACTTTTCCAATCGTGTCAGTTTATTGGAGCAGGAAAGTGTCTTAAAAACACAGTTGGCAAAAACGCAACTTGAATTGGCAAAAAAAGAGGCTGTACCTGATATTACATTGGGTGTTGGTGTCCGAAATTATCAGGAAACCAGTGACAAGGTATTTTTAGTTTCCACCTCAATTCCACTCGCTGTCTTCAATCGTAATAAAGGCAATATTGCCATTGCTCAAGCAACCCAAGCCAATGCGGAAACTCAATCTGTCTGGGCAAATCGTAACGCTAAAATTGAATTGGAAAATAAATCGGTTGAGATTTCAAACCTGATTGATGCAATCAAGCAATATGACAGCACGGTATTACCCGCAGCCAATGAAAGTTTACGTATTGCTGAACTGGGCTATCAGGCAGGCAAGATTTCTCTATTGGAATTTAATAGCAATAAGCAAATCTGGTTGGATAAACAGTTAGCCCGTTATGACCTGTGGTTGGCTTTGCAAAATCAAATTGCAGAGATTGAAAAAAACTACGTCACCAATTTAGAGCAGGAATAGGGGGAACAACATGAATAAAACCACCAATACTTTAATTGCAACAGGTGTTGTTGCATTACTGATTATCCTGTGTGCGATTGCTTGGTATAAGACAGGTAATAAACCACAGGCGAGTTCAGGTGAAGCGGTAGAGGAAAGCGTTACGGTTGCAGGTGATGAAAAAGGCCCACATGGTGGACGCTTATATCGAGATGGCGATTTCTCTACGGAAGTTAAGATTTTTGAGGAAGGTGTTGAACCTCATTTGCGTGTATATGGCTATTTCAAGGATAAGCCCTTAAAGCCTCAAGAACTTACAGCAAATATTTTCATCAAACGTCTTGATGCGGAACAGAATATTCGCTTTGTTCCTGAAAGTGACTATCTGATTGGAAATGAAGTGATTTATGAACCACATTCATTCTTGATGATGATTAATGTTGAATATCAAGGCAAAAAGCATACATGGCAATGGGACACCAAAGAAGGTCGTGCCAATATTCCCGATGCCAGTCTAAAAAGTAGCGGACTGGAATTATTAACGGTTCAACCGATGATGTTTGAAAATAGCTTACAGCTTAAAGGTGAGCTGAAATTTCCAGACAATTTTGAGAGTTTTATTACCCCAAAAGCAAGCGGTACACTGGTTAAAACCTATCGTACCATTGGTGATAAGGTCAGTCAGGGTGACTTGTTGGCAACCGTACAAAGTCAGGATGTGATTCGTTTAAATGCGGAACGTACCATTGCTCAGGATACCTTGCAATTTACACGTAAAAAAATGGAGCAAGAACGGGCTTTATGGCAAAAACGTGTTTCCCCTGAAATTGACTATATTAATGCCAAACGTGAATTTGATAATGCTCAGGTCCGTGTCAATGAGTTAAATAACATGATTAGCTCATATGGTGGTTCTAGCAATGGAATGATTGAAGTACGTGCTGGCATGTCAGGTACAGTGTTGGAAATCCTCAGTGCCATTGGTACAAATGTTAATCCATCTACCCCGATGTTTAAAATTGCCAATACCTCACAGCTTTTGGCAGTGGTGAATATACCTGCTGATCAATTGAATGTGGTGAAAGCAAGCAATAAAGTCACCATCAAGTCACAGACAGCAGATTCAGAAGAAGCACTGGGGCGTATTAAATATATCAGTGATGTGATTGACCCTAAAACTCGTACCGCTCAAGCCTTTGTTGAAATTCCCAATCAGTTTAACTGGCGTTCAGGTCAGTTGATTTCAGCACAAATCTTTGAAAGTCAATCCATGAAACCGATGGTGGTGCGTGAAGATGCACTACAAACCTATCGTGACTGGGATGTAGTTTTTCTTCGTGTTGGTGATGACTTTGAGGTTCGTCCACTCGAATTGGGGGAAAAATTCAATGGCTTTGTTGAAGTCAAATCGGGTTTAAAAGTTGGACAAAAATATGCAGCAGGTAATTCTTATCTTATAAAAGCAGAGCTGGGTAAATCTGGCGCTTCTCATGACCATTAAAAGCAGGAGTAGCGAACATGTTTGACCAGATTGTAAAACTGTCAATCAAGAACCGTTGGTTGGTATTGATTGTATTTTTGTTTATCGGTGCATTTGGTGTCTATAACTATTTCAAACTGCCAATTGATGCAGTCCCTGATATTACCAATGTTCAGGTACAAATTAACAGCGAGGCTCAGGGACTCTCGCCACTGGAAATGGAAACTCAGGTGACCTTTCCAATTGAAACAGCCCTAGCAGGTATCCCCAATCTTAACTATACGCGTTCGGTATCAAGATATGGATTATCACAAGTCACTGTTATCTTTAAAGAAGGTACAGATATTTATTTTGCCCGCCAATTGGTGAATGAAAGGATTCAAGGTGTTGTACCAAGTCTGCCAAGTAGTATTTCCACTTCAATGGGACCTGTGTCTACAGGACTTGGCGAAATCTTTATGTATACCGTTGAGAATACACCCAATAATCCAAATCCAATGTCAGCTACGGATTTAAGGACATTGCAGGATTGGGTGATTAAGCCACAACTGCGAAATGTTGAGGGTGTCAATGAAATCAATACCATTGGTGGCTATGTAAAACAATTTGTGGTACGTCCTAATTATCCTTATTTGCGGAGTATCGGCTTAGACCAACAGGTAATTGTTGAAGCTATTTCAAAAAATAGCATGAACAAAGGTTCTGGTTATATTGAAAAAAATGGTGAGCAATATCTACTGCGTTCAGATTCACAAATCACATCAATTGAGCAAATCAAGAGTATTCCAATTACGACAAGTAATGGCTATATCCTGCGTTTAAATGATGTTGCAGAAGTATCTATCGGAAGTGAATTGCGTACAGGTGCAGCGACCAAGAATGGTCAGGAAATTGTATTGGGTACAGCATTCATGCTCATTGGAGAGAACTCTCGTAGTGTCGCCCATGCTGTAGATCAAAAATTACAGGAAGTCCAGAAGTCACTACCAGAAGGTGTGGAAGCGAAAGCTGTTTATAACCGTACTACACTGGTTGATGCAACAATTGAAACCGTTAAAAAGAATCTGTTAGAAGGTGCAATCCTTGTGATTGTGGTTCTATTTATCTTTCTTGGGCATTTCCGTGCCGCACTTATTACAGCAATGGTCATTCCATTATCCATGTTGATGACCATTACAGGCATGGTCAATCAGAAAATCAGTGCCAATCTAATGAGTCTTGGGGCATTGGACTTCGGGATTATCGTTGATGGTGCTGTGGTTATTGTCGAAGCATCTCTGGCAAAACTTGCTTTAAAACAGAAAGAGTTAGGGAGAGTACTAACTCGACAGGAACGATTTGCCACAGTATTTGATGCCACCAAAGAATCTAGAAAAGCCATTCTTTATGGTCAGCTTATCATTATTCTGGTTTATCTACCTGTGATGACGCTGACAGGTGTTGAAGGAAAAATGTTCACGCCAATGGCAGCAACAGTGGTGATGGCATTACTTGCAGCGATGATTCTCTCGATTACTTTTGTTCCTGCCATGATTGCATTGGTGACTACAGGCAAAGTAAAAGATGAAGAATCTAAAATCATTCATGGCATTAAGAAGTTTTATAACCCTGTTCTGAACTGGTCACTTAATCATCGAATGGTACTGGTTGCTTTTGTCGCAGGTTTCTTGGTCTTTAGTGCCAGCTTATCTAGTCGTCTTGGTTCAGAGTTTATTCCATCACTGGATGAGGGGGATGTGGCATTACACGCATTGCGTATTCCTGGCACGTCTTTAACTCAGGCAATCGAAATGCAATATGCACTTGAACGAGAGATTAAAAAGATTCCAGAGGTCAAAACCATTCTTGCCAAAATTGGTACGGCAGAGATAGCAACTGACCCTGTACCGCCAAACGTGGCAGATAACTATGTCATGTTAAAACCCCGTAGTGAATGGCCAAATCCAAATAAGGAAAAAGCTGATGTCGTGGCAGAAATTGAACGAGTTTCAAAAGGTGTTTATGGCAATAACTACGAGTTCACCCAACCCATTCAGATGCGTTTTAATGAGTTGATTTCTGGTGTACGTACGGATGTTGCTGTAAAAATTTCAGGTGATGATTTGGAACAACTGTTGGAACTTGGCAATGAAGTCGCAGATATCCTTGAAACTGTTAATGGAACTGCCGATTTAAAAGTTGAACAAATGTCTGGTCTACAAATGGTTTCTATTGAACTTAAGCGGGACATGATTGCCAATTATGGTTTAGATGCTGAAGATGTTCAAAATAAAGTATCTAGTCTGATTACTGGGCAAACCGCAGGCAGAATGTTTGAGGGTGATAGAAAGTTCGATATTGTCGTTAGAATGGAAGAAAGTGCGGTCAGTAATCTGGAAAAACTCTATCAAATTCCAATGCGTTTGCCAGATGGGTCAAGTGTACTGTTGTCCGATTTGATTGAGTTAAAAACCATTCAAGGTCCAAACCAGATTTCTCGTGAAAATGGTAAACGCCGAATAGTCATCACTGCCAATGTACGTGGAACAGATATGGGTAGTTATATTGCTGAAGCTCAAGCCAAAGTAGATTCCCAATTCAAATTACCAGAAGGTTACTGGATGTCTTGGGGCGGTACATTTGAGCAGATGCAGTCTGCTACTAATCGTTTGATGATTATTGTACCTGTAGCACTATTATTAATCTTTACCATGATTTACATGGCATTAGGGAATATTCGTAATAGTTTATTGGTCTTTACTGGTGTGCCATTTGCATTAACTGGTGGTGTCATCGCTTTAGCATTAAGGGATATTCCACTTTCAATCTCTGCTGCTGTGGGCTTTATTGCCCTCTCAGGTGTGGCGGTATTAAATGGATTGGTCTTAGTCACCGCAATTCAACGCTTGCAAGCTCAAGGTCAAAGTTTGGTTGATGCGGTAAAGCATGGTGCTTTAGAAAGATTAAGACCTGTATTAATTACGGCTCTGGTTGCTTCTCTGGGATTTATTCCAATGGCGTTAAATGTCGGCATTGGTTCAGAGGTTCAACGCCCAATCGCAACTGTAGTTATTGGCGGGATTATTTCTTCCACATTACTTACATTGATTATTCTGCCTACCTTGTATGTCTGGTTCAATCAAAGAGCCAAGCGTAAAGCAGAAGTAGAAAATTTCTCTGAGCAACAGGTTTAGGGAAGAAATGAAATGATAGGCATGGTGCAAGATAAAAAGTTTAAAGGAACAATGATGTGGCTTGTCTGCATCCTTAGTCTTGCATTGTGCCTGCATTCTAATACACATGTAACTGAAATCAGTTCATTTCAGAACGCACCTTATGCAGAAACACATCCACATGAAGTGAATCAACCGCATATACATAGCCACCAAGATACTTATCATGAACATTTTGTTGGTTATGATGTTGGTCAAAATATTAGTTTTATTGTACTGATTTTCAATTCTCAAATTATTGACAGAATCAAACACTATACCCTTTTAGTGATGAGTCGCATTTTTAAACCGCCAAAAAATGAATGAATTATCAATTCATCATTTAATTTTTTGGAGTTTAATTTATATGACAAGTTCTTTCTTGCAGTGGGTGAAATCAAGAAGCCGCTTAAAACTGATAGTAGTATTAAGCCTATTCTTGTTTAGCCCAATGTTATTTGCGCATGGTGTTTCGGAAGGTGACAAAGGTTACATTCAGGAAATCTACGGTGTCCATATCATCCCATTTATCTATTTGGGAGCGAAACATATGCTCACGGGATACGACCACCTATTGTTTCTCGTTGGCATTATTTTCTTCCTATATCGAATAAAAGATATAGGCTTATATGTCAGCCTTTTTGCCATTGGTCACTCAATCACCATGCTGATTGGTGTGTACTACAACATCTCAATGAATGCCTACATTATTGATGCAATCATTGGTTTCTCTATTGTTTATAAAGCCTTAGATAATTTGGGTGCTTATCAAAGATGGTTTGGGTATCAACCCAATACCAAAATTGCAACCTTAATTTTTGGTCTGATACATGGTTTTGGTTTAGCCGTCAAAATTCAGGAATATGAAGTCCCTAAAGATGGCCTATTGGCAAATTTAATTTCATTTAATGTCGGTGTTGAACTCGGTCAGCTCATGGCACTGTGCATCATTTTGCTATTTATGACCATGTGGCGAAAAACCCCTTACTTCTTTAAAACAGCTTATCAAAGTAATGTCTTTTTGATGTTTCTTGGTTTTTTATTGGTCGGCTATCAGCTTACTGGCTTTATCACACAATAAGGATTGAATTATGTACAACACTGAAATTCCAAAAAATATTCAACTTCCATCTTCCAAAAAGTTGATTAAATCAACAGTAATTGCAGCCATAAGTGCGGTAGTTGTATTAGTGACATGTGTGATGCCCGCTGAATATGGTATCGACCCAACAGGTATAGGAAAAGCCATTGGTTTGGTTGAGATGGGAGAAATTAAACAGTCTTTAGCCAAAGAAGCTGAACAGGGATTGGGCGAAAACACTGGCGGTTTTGCAGAAGAGTTTGATATTTCTGGACAAGATACTAGTGTTTCAGAGGCAACCCAAGCTCTAGGACAAACAGAAGCAAATACAAAGGTTTCAAATGAAAGTGAACCAGCCAAAATGATACCTGCTGTGACCAAAGAATCTATTTCGATTGACCTCAAGGCTGGTCAGGCAACAGAAGTGAAACTGGCAATGCCTAAAGGTGCAAGTGTTAATTTCGACTGGAAAACATCAGGTGGTGGTTTGAATTTTGATACACATGGAGACCCAGTGAATGCCCCGAAAGATTTTTATCATGGTTATGGCAAAGGTCGAAATGAAACTCAGCAATCAGGGACTTTAACGGCTGCATTTGACGGTAAACATGGTTGGTTCTGGCGAAACCGTAACAAAGAATCTGTCACAGTAACTTTAACAGTTGAAGGACAGTTTAGTGAAATAAAACGGATTTTTTAATCTATTTAAGGACATTTAAGGGCAATGCTCTTAAGTGTCCTATGGATAAAGCAGGTGAACTAGGAGAGCCGATAAAATGTTTACAGTATTAAAAAACACAACATATAGACATCTATTTCTTGCACAAGTGATTGCATTAATTGGTACTGGCTTAATTACGATTGCATTGGCTTTACTTGCGTATGATATGGCTGGCGAAAAAGCGGCACAGGTTCTCGGTATTGCACTGGCAATTAAAATGATTGCTTATATTGCCGTCGCACCTGTTGCCTCAGCTTTTGCAGAACGTTTACCCCGAAAAAAGGTTTTGGTTGGATTAGATATTATTCGGGCATTAACAGCACTTTGCTTACCATTTGTAACCCAAATCTGGCAGATTTACCTGTTAATTTTTATTTTACAATCCGCATCAGCAGCATTTACCCCTACATTTCAGGCAACGATTCCAGATGTATTGCCTGATGAAAAAGATTATACCAACGCCTTATCATTGTCCCGTCTAGCTTATGATTTAGAAAATATAATTAGCCCGATGTTAGCAGGGCTGTTATTGACAGTTATTAGTTATAACAATTTATTCTTAGGTACAGTCATTGGCTTCATTGGTTCAGCATTATTTGTTGTCAGTGCAAAACTACCTGTAGCAAAAATTCCTGAATTTAAAGGTATATATAGTCGAATCAAACAGGGGGCAAAAATATATTTTAATACTCCACGATTGAAAGCCTTACTTGCATTAAATCTAGCCATTGCTTCGGCAAGTGCTGTAGTTATTGTCAATACAGTGGTACTGGTTCAATCAACCTTTAAACTGACAGAACATGCAACAACTTGGGCGTTTGGTCTATTTGGTCTTGGTTCTATGCTTTCAGCATTTATATTGCCTAAAGTTCTTGATAAATTTAATGATAGAACCGTGATGTTAACAGGTACAACCATACTGACCATTGGCTTGTTCTCTGGCTATTTTATTCATTCCTATGCTTGGTTATTGGCATTGTGGTTTATTTTAGGTGTGGGCTATTCAGTGGCTCAAACACCAACAGGGCGATTAATTCGTAAATCAGCATCCAGTGAAAATAGAACAGCTTTATTTGCAGCACAATTTGCGTTTTCTCATGCGTGCTGGTTGATTACTTATCCATTAGTTGGGTGGTTGAGTACCAATGTGGGAACATTACAGACTTTTATACCTATGGCAGTAATTGCCGTTATTTCACTCATACTTGCGATGCGTGTATGGTCAGCTCAGGACGAAATGTATTTGGCTCATAATCATGATGATTTACCACCAGAACATGAGCATTTGCAACAACATCTGGTCAATGGAATCCATATTCATGAATATGTAATTGATGATTACCACCAGAAATGGCCAAAATAACTACTTTTTACTTAATTAAATTTTAGTAAGACTTGACCTTACAATTATGGCAAGGTTTATATTAAATAAATCTTGAATAATAGTGGAGATAAATATGGAATTTCATGTTGAAGGTATGACCTGTGGCGGTTGTGCCCGTGGTGTCACCAGAGCAATTCAAGCAGTTGATGCTAATGCAAAGGTAATTACTGATCCTCCAAATCGCAGTGTGAAAGTTGAAACAACTGCAACTCAGCAACAAGTGGTTGAGGCTTTAACAGAGGCTGGTTTTCCTCCTCGCTAAGAGTGAACAAAATAATAAAGCGACTCAAAGTAGTCGCTTTTTATTTCCAATAAAAAGCTAAAACTTAAGTATTTTTGGGAAGTTGAATTAACACCACCCCTCCAAGAATCAAAACTAATGCCAATAATTCAATTACTCCTATACTTTCTCCAATCATAGCGCCAATGATAACAGCCACAATTGGGGCAATATATGTAGCCCCAGCAGCTTTTACTGGTCCAAGCTTTTGAATGATGTAGTAATAAATGAAGAAAGCACCTCCCGTTCCCAACATCCCTAGGCCAATAATCACCCCCCATAGTGTATGGATGTCCGATGTAATCGCAGTAATATGGTCAAAGTCTGTTAGAAGCAACAATGTAAGTGTTGCGATGCCTGACTGCCATGTTGCTAATGCCACTGGAGGTAAGTTTAAGGGAGAAAGAAAATATCGGGCATAAACAAAAGAACATCCAACACTGAGTGTTCCAACAATCATCCATACGATACCCATCAAAGGGATCTCCTGTGTGCTTTCCCATGGTCTGGCACTTAAGATGATGCCTAGGAATCCTAGTATAATTCCAAGGGTCATCCGCTTTGTAGGTTGTTCCTCACGAAGAAATATGATGGAAGCCAAGAACGTAAAAATGGGAATAGAGCCACTAAGCAGTCCAGCGATACTGGTGGGAAGAAGAGCTGTTCCAGCGACAAACCCATAATAATAGAGTGTCGTTGCCAATACTGACATCACGGTGAAATGAGGGAGATAACGTAATTGCTGGCGATTGATTGCCCTTGTATAAATAGCAATCACTAAAAGAGGAAGAAATCCAAATAGGACTCGCAGGAATACGGTTTGTGAGGGGGAAATAAGGATAGTGGCCCATTTCATATAGATAAAATTTGTTCCCCAAATGATTCCAAGTAGAACTAGTGCGACATAAGCGCGAAGCATCTTATCTGTATCCTATTGAGTCAGTTTAGGGGTTAATCCAATGGCTATTCATCAAATTTCCATCGTTGTCATAAGTGAAATATGCACGCTGGTTGTTTTGGTGCTGCAATTGAAACCAGTCTAAAATCTCAATCTGGACAGAAATAACACCAAAACATGAATATCCATCTTGTCTTTCATCACTGTCTGTTTCTAGAAGTGAGTGGCAACCAGTGGTAAAAGCACACTCATCTCCTGGTGGTCCACCCGTATAGGTTCTCTGTGTCCATATACTCAATGATTGCCATGCCTGTTGAGCAACTTCAGTACCAGAAGCATGAAGTGTGGCAATACCTTTTAGGCGAAGCTGCAAACGCGTCTTTGAGCAAAACCCCAGAATGGTCGTAGATGGGTTTGCCAAGAGTTCATTCCATTTTGGACTGCGAATATCGGTATGGATCTCAAGAATACGTTTTAATTGATTTACATGTCTTAGCACGACCATTCTGGCCTGTGGCGTATCCTCTTTATCTACCGAGCATAGATTGATATAGCGGAAACCTGATTCAGGGGTGATAGTTGCCAATTCAAGTTCTTTCCAGGCCAAAGTATTAATTTGAATAAGATCATTTGCCATAACAGACACCTCAGTCAGGATAATTTTCCAGTCCTATACTTTATTTTCTAAAGGAAGACTCAGCATAAAAATTGCTTTTATTAGGACATTATTTCAACTAGTTGAATGACTTGCACACGATTAATAAACGCATTAGAGTGTAGAAAAACTACTGTCTATTTGGTTCTATGTTATCTCGTCGGAAACTCCCATCTTTAAATGCTTTGCGTGCTTTTGAATCGGCAGGACGGAAGTTGAGTTTCCGTGCTGCTGCGGATGAACTGGGAGTTACCCAAGGTGCGATTGCTCAGCAGGTCCGGGCATTGGAGGAACATCTGGGGGTTACACTATTTCAGCGTCTTCCAAGAGGACTGGCTTTGACTCCAGAGGGAGCTAATTACTTGGTCAATATGACTCATGCCTTTGATATTCTTACAGAATAAACGGAATCGATTTTGGATCAACCTGATAGCGTAACCATTAGTGTAACTCCGACGATTGCTGCCAAGTTGTTGATCCCTCTTTTAGGTAAACTACATACATCATTGCCTGATATCAAGCTGCATACATTAGCTACTGAAGCTGTATCAGATTTTGATCGGGATCAGGTTGATATTGCTGTACGCCTTACTAAAAAGTCATTTCCAGAGAATTTGGAAGCGCAGTTATTGTTCCGTCAGGAACTGATTGTTGTGGCAAGTCCTTTTCTTGTCCAAGATTTAACTCTTCCTTTAAAGCCTGAACAATTAATATCAATGCCACTTCTACATGATGCTCACGATAACTGGCCCAAGTTCCTAAATACAAATGTTAAGTTATCTGGACTTGTTTTTAGTCAAACCACTCTGGCATTAGACGCTGCTTTGTCAGGGCAAGGCATTGCGTTAGCATGCCGAGCCTTTGTAGATGAAGAGATTAAATCAGGAAAACTGGTACAGGTTGTTTCGGAAATAATGACCATTGAACCAAGTTATTATCTTGTACGGAAAAAATCCTCACACTCTAATACTACTGTGAACAAGATTTGGCAGTGGTGTATAGAATATCTTGGTACTAATTAAAAAACTCTTTAAGTAATTGACTTATATATTCTTACTTTATTGGTTATATATGTGGTCATATAGACATAACCTCTTTTTCATTTGCAGGTGTTATTGGAGTTAATGTGGTCATCCTTTTATATCGACCAAGATGGTGTTTGTTATCTGCTTTGATTTTGTAAGTATAATTTTTCTTGGATTTAGTATTATTAATTACAGATAAATTTGGATTAGTGAATGTATGTCTTATAAAAACATCTTTCTTTATATTCTCTTTGAATACATTGTCGAGCTCTATAATTATATTCTGTTGGATAATAATCTCACTACTTCCCATAAAGGTGCTGATAGATAGTAGAGAGTCCCTAATCAAGGTAAAAGTACAAGAAAATTTATTATTGATCTGAACTGCTTTTATTGCCTTGGCAGTTTCAAAAACATCGCGGTATTCTTCAATACTAAACGTAATGTCACTTTTGAATGGTAATTCGATATGAAGAACATTACAAATGAGTCTGCAATAATAAGTATATGATAGTAAAGGTAATAGTCTGGAAAAATAAGTTTTTCCAATTGAGGTGCTTGAAGAGAATACTTCTAAACCATCTATATATATGATTGCTTTGAATTCTTTACTATTTGACAATGATTTATAAAATTTAAAAATTTGATCAAAGTAAGGTAATTTAGATAAGTTTTTGTTATCCCATAACTGGAAGTTTAAATCCAGATTAAAACCATCCTTTATAGGTTGTCCAGAATATGGAATTTTATTGATTTTAAAACTTAGAAGATGATTATATTTCATGGAGGAAAAGGAAAAGGTTTCTTTTCCTAATATCAATTCATCTTCAAAACTCATAAGCGTTTCACCCTCTTCATCCTGTATCTCAACAATGGCAGTTCTTTTATTATTGGGCTCAATAATCAGGATGCCATCCTTTAGGTTCTGGGGAAATATTGAGTCTAGCCCTAATGAGTTGGTGGTTACCTTGGCAATATCACATGAGAGAGTTTGGCCATGATCTATTAAGTCCGAAAATTTTTCATTATATTCAGATGGATCAATAGGAATAAAGTTGATGATAACAGGATCATCTGTATCTTCTTTAACATTGATCTCAAAGTGGTTAGAACCATTGATAAAAGAGTATTCCACATCTAGCCGTGGGTCTAATTTATGAATATATGATTTTACAGCTCTTGCTACTTCTGAGATGGAAGTCTGCATTCGATCAGATAGGTTTACTCCTATACCTTGTAATAAGGTACGATGAACTTTGTAGTCTGCCTCATTCTGCGTATAAAGCCTTGAGTTTGAATTAATTTTTATTCTATGTTCTGCTTCTTTCTTCCAATGGTGCAATAAAGGGGCTGGATAAGCCTCTGGTTCCCTATCTATTTTTATAGAGCAATGTGCACAAAGCCAAATTGCATTATTGATGTCTTTTCTTTCTTCAGTTGTCATCTCTGCCTTATAGCGAGGACCACCGATAGATGCAGCACAAATATGTGCTGCTACACCTGTATCAATTACTTTTGTTGGATCAGTCGCTTGAGGCTCCACTGTTAGAACATAGCATTCAGGGTTTGAACAACAGTTTGATACTCTGCGACGTAGTGCATCAATTGTTCTTTGGGTGAAATTATCTCTTGTTCTTTTTGACATATATATTCATAAATGTAGTTAATTAATTAGATTTTGAAGAACTGATATTAGAAGTCAATAAGCTATATTGATTTATAAGAATTTTTATAGGTATGGCATAGGAGGTTATATTGATATAACCTCCCATTATTTGTCATTTCTTTCGGGTTAAAGGTGAAACGGAAAGCAGGTCATTATGATGGTGAACGTCCTTTATATCATTGTGGGGCTCTTGCAAACCTTCAAGAATCGGACAATCAGGTCTATTATCACCAGCACAGCAGTCGATTAAGTCCTTGAGAGTATTCGCCATTTGCTGTAGGTCATTGATACGTTCTTCCAGCTTTTCAATATGACCCTGAGCCAGGCGTTTGACATCAGCACTCTGTCTACTGCGGTTATTCCATAAATCGAGTAGGTCTGATATTTCCGCTACTGAAAAACCGAGTTCACGACTTCGTTTGATAAACTTTAAACGTTCAACATCATTTACTGAGTAAGAGCGATATCCTGCATTATTACGTCCAGCAGCGGGAATCAGGCCAATCTGCTCGTAATAACGAATCATCTTGGCGGTAACTCCTGAAGCTTTAGAGACTTTACCAATGTTCATCATATCCTCCTTAGCCTTGACTGACGGATGGTGACTGGAATCGACGTAAACGTAATGCATTACCGAGTACAAATACACTGGACAAAGCCATTGCACCTGCTGCAAAGATTGGGGACATCAGTATTCCATAGGCTGGGTACAATATACCAGCAGCAACAGGAATCAACATGGTGTTATAGGCAAATGCCCAGAATAAGTTCTGATGAATATTACCAATCGTTGCTTTGGACAAGGCAATCGCATTGGCAACACCTTGTAAGTTCCCTGACATTAACACGACATCGGCAGATTCAATTGCAACATCTGTACCTGTACCAATCGCAAGTCCCACATCAGCTTCAGCCAAAGCTGGCGCATCGTTAATACCATCACCCACAAAAGCGATATGGCCATATTTTGCTTTCAGCTCTTTAACCGCACTAACTTTACCCTCTGGTAAAACTTCAGCAATCACTTCATCAATACCCAATTGTTTGGCAATCGCTTGAGCAGTACGAACATTGTCACCAGTAACCATTGCCACCTTAAGCCCTAATTGGTGTAGAGCCTTAATCGCTGCTGGCGTTGTGGATTTGATTGGGTCGGCAACTGCAATAATTCCTGCTAGTTCGCCATCGACAGCAACATAAAGAGGGGATTTACCCTCATCACCAAGACGCTGAGCTGTAACAGCAAATGGAGCAACATCAATACCAAGTTGAACCATATAACGGTCTGCACCAATATTGATTTTTTCATTACCATTGATGGTTGCATAGACACCCATACCAGTGACTGAATCAAAGGTATCGACTTTAGGTAGAGCTAGGTTTTCACTTTTTGCCGCATCAACAATTGCTTTAGCAATCGGATGTTCAGAACGGGATTCGACAGCCGCAACCATGCCTAGAACATAATCACGCTCAAACAATTGGGTTACTTCAAAGTCAGTCAGCACAGGATGACCCTCTGTCAACGTCCCTGTTTTATCAACTGCAACAACTTTAGCATCTTTTAATAGTTGTAAGGCTTCACCTTTACGGAACAACACTCCTAACTCTGCACCACGACCTGTACCCACCATAATTGAGGTTGGTGTCGCTAATCCCATTGCACACGGGCAGGCAATGATCAGCACTGCCACAGCATTAACCAACGCAAAGGTTAAGGCTGGTGATGGACCAAAAATAAGCCAGACTAGGAATGTAAGTACTGCGGCAATCATCACCGCAGGGACAAACCATAAGGTAACTTTATCCACCACAGCTTGAATCGGCATTTTAGAACCCTGTGCTTGCTCAACCAAACGAATGATTTGAGCCAGCATAGTTTCGCCACCCACCGCCACAGCGGTAAAGGTCAACGTGCCATTCTGGTTAATGGTGCCGCCTACCACATCACTGCCGATGCCTTTCTCAACAGGGATTGGTTCACCCGTAATCATGGATTCATCAACAAAACTTTTTCCATCAGTGACTTGACCATCGACAGGGATTCTTTCACCTGGTTTCACAATGATAATGTCATCTGCAACCACTTGGTCTAGTGCAATATCTACCATTTGGCCATCGCGTAAAACATGGGCAGTTTTGGCCTGTAAGCTGACTAAACGCTGGATTGCTTCAGATGTTCGCCCTTTGGCTTTTGCTTCAAGAAAACGACCCAGTAAGATTAATGCCACAATCACCGCAGCAGCTTCGTAATATACATTTACCGTTCCTGTGGGAAGGATGTTGGGTATGAATGTGGCAACAATAGAAAATAGGTAAGCTGCTAATGTACCAACCGCAACCAGCGAGTTCATATCAGGTGCTAAACGGAGTAATGCAGGCAAACCTTTTAGATAGAATCTTCGTCCTGGAATAACTAAAACCAACGTGGTCAGGATGAATTGTAAATACCAGCTATTCTGCATCCCAATAGTTTGATCAATCAGTTGATGAACACCAGGGATAAGGTGAGATCCCATTTCCAAAATAAATACAGGCAAAGCCAATAGGGTTGCAAGAATCAAATCACGCTTAAGTTCAGCACGTTCTTGATCTTTTTTCTCAAGCAGCTCTGTCTGGTCAGGAATAGAAGCTTGAATTTCTGTGGCATCGTAACCAGCTTTATCAATTGCGGTAATCAAGTCATCGACATTTGCTGAACCACTGACCGTTGCACGCTCAGTCGCAAGATTGACATTGGCCTCTTTTACACCTGCAACGGCTTTAAGGGCTTTTTCGACACGACCTACACAACTAGCACAGGTCATGCCTTTAATTGATAATTCAATATTATTTGCGGGCACGTCATAACCTGATTGTTCAATGGCATGAACCAGTACCTGACGATCCACAGGCTGATCAAGTACAATATCTGCACGTTCTGTCGCTAGATTGACCGAGGCAGACTGTACACCATCAACTTTTTTGAGTGCTGTTTCAACACGCCCAACACAGCTGGCACATGTCATCCCTTCAATTTTTAATGTAACTTTCATATTATTAGAAAGCTTATCTGTTGCCTTTCCCATAAGATATACCTATAGTGCTTACCCAATTATTAAGAGCATAAACCTTGCCATTATGGGAAGGTCAAGGGTAGAATATGTAAACATATATATTTTCTAAATAATAGGAATTTAAGTATTAGTATGAATTTTAATAATCACCCGATACCATTATCTCAAGATGAGATTATGTCTTTAGCTGAAACATTTCGGCTATTAGGTGATGCTTCACGACTTAAAATTCTACTTTTTTGTATGCGGGGGCCTAGTTCAGTAGGTGAAATCAGTGATGCTCTTGATTTATCCCAATCTTTAGTCAGTCATAATCTTCGTTTATTGCGTTCAGCTCGTTTAGTCAAAGGCGAAAGACAATCTAAACAAGTATTTTATGAGATTGATGATTTACATGTTAGTCAGGTTTTATTAGATATGGCAAGTCATATTAGTGAGGAGCACTAATTTATAGTAGTACGTAATGTATTGCAAAAATATCTAAATTAAATAACTTTAAGGGGAAAGAGGGTTATAGGAATTCTTTATTTTTATTACTCTAAACAAGAAATATATCATGCATTTATTTAAGTTATCAGTATCATCTACAAAAAGTTAAGATCAAGGGCATATAATTAAGAAATGTCTAGCTATATGCCTTGATATCTATTTGAGGAAAGTGCTATCTGTTTTTAACAGCAACTTGTAGTGTTATCTTCAAATGCACTTAATCGGCAGAAACAGGATGCTTCAATATTAATATCAGCCGAGGCAAGTGCTATATCACGTTGCAGCGAAATATCTCGAGCTTCTTTCTCTAGACCTAGTTTTGCTAAACACTCATAAAGTCCATGAAGACTCCATACATTGTTAGGGCGAATTCGGCGACGTCCAAGGTCACCTTCTAGCCCCAGTTCAATCCGATATTCTTGGGCTGCTACTTCAAAGTTTCCTTGTTCCATATTAAGTGCGCAGAATGCATGCCGAACTGGTTGTAACCAAGCTGGAGGATCACAATAAGGAAGAGCATCTTCTAATTTAATGCCTTCTCGCAAGATTGCGAATGCTTCTTTCGTATTACCTTTACGATACTCAATTTCGCCATGAATCATTTTGGCAGCAATTTTTAAAGCTTCGACCTCTTTAACAGGTATAGAGTTAAAGCGCTCTTCTGATACATTAGCTACTGCTTTTATAAAAGACTCTCTTTCTTTTTCGGCCTCTTTAACTCTTCTTAATGAAGCAAATGCTATGCCTTTTGCGTAGTGAATCATTGCGGTTGTGGAACTATATAGACCTTTATCTTTAGGTAGCTCAAGTTTCAGAATATCTTCCCACATGCCAAATCTAATCATAACATGTGGTAGTGTTGTGCAATGGCTTTCAGTTAAATTAGCCATTGGCGGTGTAGTGATATGTAGTACTTCGGGTGTTAAAATGTCATTGATACGATGAGCCATAAATAACGCTTCCTGTGATTTACCTGCCATCATTGCACCATAAGCACCTACCATTAAATTATGAACGCGATACAAGATATTCCAACCACCTGGATTCTTTTCTCTAGAAAAATATCTTTCATCGGCTGCGATTGCATCAAGATTAGAATAAACCACTCGACGCCAATCTCCGCATGCATTATCAATATGTGTGGACATATGGGCTAAATGTGACCCATCAGGTGATAAATTACGAAGGTTATCAGCAGCTGGCAATGCAACTTCAGGATAAGGTGACATTTCCATTAAATGTATATAGAGATGATTAATTACAGGATGACGATTTGCCCCAGGTTTAGTGAAAGCAACTTCAAGCACGTTTCTAGCTTCAACTGTACCTAAACCTATGGCTTCACCGGTATCTAAATCCCACAATTTACGAGGGCTCAAGCACATGAGTGCATCTGCAAACATTGCAGCTGCATCAAGATCATTAGAATATTTTTCATAAAATGATCTCATAGCTTGAGCATATGCAAAATTCAGCTCATGAAAGTCTTGTTCATCTATAGTCACGTGTTTTGGAAAGCGTGGAGCAAGGGCATCAATTAAATCTTTCTCAAATTGTGTCGCATTATGAGTCGCTGCTAACTTTGCTTGTTCCATAATTTCATTAATATATGGAATGGTATTCTGTAAGTCTGAAGGATCAAATAAATGCCAAGCTTTATTGTAATTTGGACCAGATGCAAAGGCGATGCCCCAATAAGCCATTGCGCATTTTGCATCATGTTCTAGAGCTTTCTTAAAACAATTTATGGCTTCACTCGGATTGAAACAATATGTCCATAATAAGCCACGATCAAACCAAAGTTGAGTATCAGGAGATGACGTAGTTATTTGACGCTGGTAATCTCCTAAATTGTAGTATTTATCAGACATTAAAGTCTCCTCATCAGTGAATAACAATAAAGATTTAAGGTTAGTGATTATGTCCAGCGTGTGGATCAATTTGAGTTGGGTTTTCTAAGCTACAAGTACTATTGCCTTGCCAATCAATGGCTATAGTTGGATGTTCAATAGAAAATTTGGATTTTAGCTCATTCTCAATGTTGAGAGTTAATGTCGCGAGGTCAACTCCATCTTTGGGTTTGACATGCAACGTTGCCATAGATCTACCTGATGTAATCATCCAAATATGTATATGGGTAATTTTTTCAATACCACTTACATTTTTCAAAAGATATTCAGTGATCTCTTGGGCATTAGCATTCTCAGGAGCACCCTCAAGTAAAATATGAAGAGTACGTTTAAATAAAGACCATGCGCTGCGTAGTACAAGTAAAGAAACTAGAACAGATAAAATTGGATCGATAGGAGTCCAGCCTGTGTACCAAATCACTATGGCAGCAATAATTGCTCCAACAGAGCCGAGTAAATCGCCCATTACATGGAGAATAGCTCCTTTAACATTGACATGTTCTGTATCGCCTCTTGTTAAGTACCATAAAACAAATAAGTTAACGAGCATACCTATAATAGCAACGATAAACATCGGTCCTGCCATGACAGGTTGAGGTGATTGAAAGCGTTCAATAGCCTCATAAATAATCCATCCAACGATTGCGAATAATGTAAGAGAATTCATTAAGCCAGCAATAACTTCGAATCGCATGTATCCAAATGTTTTTGAATTATCTGCAATGCGGCGACCGAAACGAAAGGCAGCATAAGCTAAACCTAAGGCAACGGCATCTGTAAGCATATGCCCTGCATCAGCCAGAAGTGCGAGTGAACCAGAGATGATTCCTCCAGTGGCTTCTACAAGCATGAACCCGAAAATGATAAAAAACGAAATCAGAATTTTTCTTTCGTTTCCGTTACTCACATCAGGAACATGTGAATGATCATGACCTTCATGCGAATGATCATGACCTTCATGCGAATGATCATGACATTTATGATTGTGATCGCGTTGATTACTCATGTATAAAAACCTAACATGTATATATTTTTACATATGAATATATGTTCATATGTAAAAATTGTCAAATTTAATTTATTAATTTTAATATAATCAATGGCATGTGCCATTTTTGAGCTAATAGGGAATCAAATTTTCTAAAGTAATACTGTTTTTACTTATTCTAAGAGAAATTTCTACTTAGGATAAAATGAATAATTTGACAGTCTAATACTGGAGGGATATTGCATGAATTTAATTTCCATAGACGGAGGTATGTTTTATAAAGCTGAAAAAACGGACTATTAAACTTATAGAAATTCACTTTTTAATAATTCATATAAATATATGTTCATTTGTATAATCTATTCAGATCACCCTATTGACCTTCCAATTATTGGAAACATTAGCATGTGTGCAACTGCTACAGAAACCTATCCAGAGTGATGTAGCTTTGCATAAAAGGTGAATATCATGAAAAAACGAATGACAGCGGTTGCTGTAGCAGTAGTGATTGCTATCTCAGGTGGTCTGCTGTACACAGCAAAAAATATATCGGATCAACCCAAGCAACAAGCTAGTTCAGCTCAAATGCCTATTCCTCAGGTTCCAGTTGCGGAAGTAATTACACAAGAACTTAATCCAACTGCCGAATATACAGGCTACTTATCGGCACCACAAAGCGTTGAAATCAAGTCCCGAGTCGGTGGTGTCATTAATAGTGTTAGTGTTCCTGAGGGCAGTTATGTTCGTAAGGGACAGGTATTATTTAAAATTGATCCTGCACCTTTTCAGGTTGCTCTGAAGACAGCCCAGGCACGACTGAAAGCAGCAGAGGTTCAGTATAGCCAGGCTGTTCTGGATTTTAACCGGGCAAATAAACTGGTCGAAAGTGGTGCCGTCTCCAATAAGGTTTATGACGATGCACTGGCAACCAAAAATAACCGTCAGGCTCAAGTACAGGAGGCTCAGGCAGCCGTCAGTGCAGCGAAGCTGGATTTATCTTATACCAATATTACAGCACCGATTTCAGGACGTATTGACCGTGTTCTTGTCACCAGTGGTAACTTGATTGCAGGTGGAAATACAGGCAATGCCACAGCCTTAACCACCATCGTTTCAGTCAATCCGCTGTATGTTTATTTTGACCTTGATGAAAAAACCTTTCTCAATCTAAAGGGACAAAATAAATCTGGACAATTCAACTTGCCAATCGAAATGGGATTGGCAAATACAGAAACTTATCCTTATACAGGGAAATTAAACTTTGTAAGTACTCAAATTGACCAGCGTACAGGGACGCTACGGGTTAGGGCATCTATTACCAATGATTCAGGTGAATTAGCACCAGGTATGTTTGCCAGAGTTAAGCTGACCACTGGAAATAAACAGTCCACCATTCTGATAGATGATCAGGCGGTGGGTACAGATCAGGGCAATAATTTTGTTCTGGTTCTTGGTTCGAATAATACGGTTGAATTTAGGCCTGTAACACTTGGCTCGGTCGTTGATGGATTGCGGATTATTAGCAGTGGTCTGCAAACTGGCGATAAAGTCATTATTAAAGGGCTGGTTCGCCCAGGAATGCAGGTCAAGCCAAATATCGTTCCAATGCAAACGCCTACTCCGACTGAAAGTGCCGCACAGGGGAAATAAGCCATGAAGAATTTCCCTCATTTCTTTGTTAATCGGCCAATATTTGCGGTCGTGATCTCTGTGCTGATCGTCATTCTCGGTGCTTTATCACTGTTTAAACTGCCATTGAGTGAATATCCAGCCATTACACCACCGACTGTACAGGTCATGGCAAGTTATCCTGGTGCCAACCCCAAAATCATTGCCGAGACGGTTTCCTCCCCTCTGGAACAAGCCGTGAACGGTGTTGAGAACATGTTGTATATGAGTTCTCAAACCGCAGCCGATGGCAAGATGGTACTGACCGTCACCTTTAAACAGGGTACAGACCCTGATAAAGCACAGATACAGGTACAAAACAGGGTTTCTCGTGCATTGCCACGCTTACCTGAAGAAGTTCAACGCATTGGTGTGGTCACTGAAAAAACCTCACCCGATATTCTCATGGTCATCAATTTGGTGTCATCCAACAAGAATCATGATCCACTATATTTGTCCAACTATGCACTGTTAAATGTGCGTGATGAGCTTGCACGTTTACCAGGTGTTGGAAATATCGAGATTGGTGGTGCTGGTGAATATTCGATGCGTGTCTGGATTGATCCTGAAAAAGTGGCTGCCCGTGGTTTAACCGCCAATGATGTGGTTGCAGCCATTCGTGAACAAAACATGCAGGTTGCTGCGGGTTCTGTTGGTCAACAACCAAATACAACATCGGCCTATCAAGTTACTGTTAATACGCTGGGACGTTTAACCACTGAAGAGCAATTCAGTGAAATCGTGGTTAAAGCTGGTGACACTGGACAAATCACACGCCTGAAAGATGTTGCACGAATTGAACTGGGTTCTGATGCTTATACCATGCGAGCTTTACTGGATGGTAAGCCAACATCTGCCTTACAAATCTTTATGACACCAGGTGCCAATGCACTCGATGTTTCAAGTGAAGTCCGTGAAACGATGGCAGAATTGAAGAAAAGCTTCCCTGACGGTGTGGATTATAAAATTCCTTATGATCCAAATATTTTCGTAAAAGCTTCTTTGAAATCAGTCATTACCACTCTGTTAGAAGCCATTGCACTGGTTGTGCTTGTTGTCATCCTGTTCCTGCAAACATGGCGTGCATCCATTATTCCTTTAATTGCCGTTCCCGTTTCACTGATTGGTACGTTTGCAATTATGTATTATTTCGGCTTCTCCCTAAATACATTGACCTTATTTGGACTGGTACTGTCGATTGGTATTGTGGTCGATGATGCAATTGTGGTGGTGGAGAACGTAGAACGGCATATTGCATTAGGCGAATCACCAAAAGAAGCTGCCCGTAAGGCAATGTCTGAGGTGACAGGGCCAATTATCGCGATTACTGCGGTTTTATCTGCTGTATTTATTCCATCGGCATTTCTTACAGGATTGCAGGGTGAGTTCTATCGCCAATTTGCCTTGACCATTGCGATTTCAACCATCTTATCTGCAATCAACTCTTTAACACTTTCACCAGCTTTAGCAGGTATCTTGCTTAAACCACATCAAGCTGGAAATAAAAAACGTGATTTAACCGAACGCTTATTTGGTTGGTTCTTTAGAGGATTCAATCGGTTCTTTGATAAGGCATCGGACAAATATGTAGGTGCAGTCCGCAAGGGGGTACGTTTAAGTGCCATCATGCTGATTTTGTATGTAGGTTTTCTTGGCCTAACTTGGTTAGGTTTTAACAAAGTGCCGCAAGGCTTTGTTCCTGCACAGGACAAGTATTATCTAGTTGGTATCGCCCAGTTACCTACAGGCGCATCTTTAGACCGCACAGAAGCTGTAGTTAAACAGATGACGGAAATTGCACTGAATGAACCTGGTGTGGAAAGCGTCATGGCATTCCCAGGCTTTACACCAAGTGGTCCAGTCAATGTACCAAACTCTGCCTTGATGTTTGCCATGCTTGATCCATTTGAGGCTCGTCAGGACCCCTCATTATCAGCAGGAGCAATTGCTGGAAAATTAATGGGTAAATTCAGTCAGATTCCTGACGGATTTGCGGGCATCTTTCCACCACCACCAGTACCTGGCTTAGGTTCTATGGGCGGATTCAAGCTACAAATTGAAGATCGGGCTGGTTTAGGCTTTGAAACACTGGCACGTGTACAGGGCGAGATTATGGCGAAAGCCTCTCAGACGCCTGAACTTGTCGGTATGCTTGCGAGTTTCCAGGCAAATGCTCCACAGATTGAAGTTGATATTGACCGTGTAAAAGCGAAGTCACAAGGTGTACCACTGACCGATATTTTTGAAACACTACAAATCAATCTGGGGTCAATCTATATCAATGACTTTAATCGGTTTGGTCGTACTTATCGTGTAATTGCTCAGGCAGATTCCCCATTCCGTATGCAACCAGAGAACATTAATCTGTTAAAGGTGAGAAATGCAGCGGGAGACATGATTCCGCTTTCGACCTTTGTCACGATTAAGCGTAGTTCTGGCCCTGATCGTGTTATGCACTATAACAGTTTCCCATCAGCCGATATTAGTGGTAACGCTGCATCAGGTTATTCATCTGGTCAGGCAACTGCCGCAATTGAAAAAATTGTGCAGGAAACATTGCCACAAGGTATGACCTATGAATGGACCGATCTGGTCTATCAGGAAAAGAATACAGGCAATACTGCGGTCATGGTTTTTGCTCTAGCAATTATTTTGGCGTTCCTTTTCCTTGCAGCTCAATACAACAGTTGGTCAATGCCTTTTGCAGTATTACTTATTGCACCAATGGCCTTGTTATCTGCGATTGTAGGTGTTTGGGTAACTGGTAGTGATAACAACATCTTTACCCAGATTGGCTTTGTTGTTCTGGTGGGACTTGCTGCAAAAAATGCCATCTTAATTGTGGAGTTTGCCCGAGCCAAAGAGGATGAGGGTTTGAATCCTTTTGATGCAGTACTTGAAGCAGCCCGATTAAGATTACGCCCGATTCTAATGACCTCAATTGCATTTATTGCTGGTGTGATACCACTGGTATTAGCCACAGGTGCTGGTGCAGAAATGCGTCATGCCATGGGTATCGCTGTTTTCTCTGGAATGCTGGGCGTGACAATCTTTGGTTTGCTGTTTACACCCATTTTCTATGTCGTCATTCGTAATTTTATTCTGCGTAGAGAACAGGCCAAAGCACTGGTACAGGAGGGTTCAAAATGAAAAATTTAACACTTCATTTAAACCGATACACCTTCCTCAAGAAAATGAGTGTACTAACCACTGCCACTATTCTTGCAGGATGTTCAATGGCACCCATATATGAGCGACCTGTCTCTCCTGTGTCGGAACACTATCCAACAGGAGAGGCTTATCCAGGGCTGCAAGTGAACAATGGAAAGCAAACAGTCGCAGCCGATATTGGCTGGCGTGACTTTTATACCGATCCTGTCTTACTCCAACTCATCGATCATGCATTGAAAAACAATCATGATTTTAAGGTGACAGCTTTAAATGTTGAGGCGATAGAAGCACAGTATCGTATTCGTCGTGCTGACCGTTTACCGCATGTGGGTGTTACCGCAGAGTCAGCCAGTCAGCGTTTACCGTCTGATCTTGCTTATAACCCCCGCATGTATCAGGTTGGTGTTACTTCGGTCGCATGGGAAGTCGATTTATGGGGCCGAGTACGCAGTCTGAGTGATCAGGCTTTACAGAACTATTTGGCTTCTAAAGAGGTCCAGACAGCATCACAGTTAAGTCTGGTATCCGCAGTTGCTAATGCTTATCTGGTCTATAAGGCCGATCAGGAAACGTTAGGTTTAACCAAGGCGACTTTGGCGACACAGCAGAAATCCTATGACTTGACCAGGAAACTTGTTGATGTTGGTAATGCAACCCGATTTGATTTACGTCAAGCTGAAATAGGACTGCGCACCGCACAAACCAATTATGCAAAATTCTTGCGTATTACTGCACAGGATCGTAATGCTCTGGTGTTACTTCTGGGTTCACCATTAACACAGGAATTGGCGGCCCAATTGGACCAGTCCCCCAAAATTCCTGATCAGGTTGTTATGCAGGATATACCAGTTGGTTTGCCATCGGATCTACTTCAACGTCGTCCAGACATTCGTGCCGCAGAACATAAGCTTCAGGCTGCGAATGCAAACATTGGAGCAGCCCGTGCAGCATTTTTTCCATCCATTACCCTAACGGGTTCGGCGGGTACGGCAAGTTCCAGTCTGGATAATCTATTTAATGCAGGTACAGGTGCATGGAGTTTTATGCCCAAGATTAACTTGCCCATATTTAATGCAGGTTTAAATCAGGCAAATCTGGATCGCTCACACATCATGAAGCAGATTGAAGTCATCAACTATGACAAATCTATTCAAACAGCTTTTCGTGAAGTTGCTGATGGGCTGGCTGGCAAGTCCACACTAGATGAACAGATCAAATCGCAGCAGCAAATGATTGCGGCCAGCCAGGATGCCCATAAGTTGGCAACCTTACGTTTTGATGCTGGTGAAGATAATTATCTCGCAGTCCTCGACTCACAACGAACTCTGTATGCATCTCAGCAGGCACTTATACAGACCCGCCTGGAACGCCTGAATAATCAGGTCAACCTCTGCAAGGCATTAGGTGGAGGCTGGAATGAACATACCGTACAGATTGAACGTAAATCTTTGAAATAGCACATCGATGGAATTCATCTTTTGATGGAAAGAGATGAATTCCTGACAAGATGAAACAGAATATGAGGTCATATAAATGAAATTTATTATCCATGATATAGAAAACTTCCCATTTGTTGAGTTTAAGCAAGATCAGGCAGTTCCAGGTTATTCACCTCAATGGCAGTTGGAAATGCAGGAATTCTTGGAAATGAGCAGTCCGTTTGTGATTGTTTATGATCAATTATCAATGCAAGAAACACCTGAAGACTTTAAACAACGTGGTCTTTGGCTTAAAAACCATAAAGATGAACTTAATCAGTTATGTAAGGCAATTATCTGCATTGAACCTGATCAGGAAAAAAGAGTTGCCATCAGAAAGATGACGGAAATGGCTGTAAAGGCATTTGGCATTCCTTATGAAATCGTCAATACCAGGGAAGACGCCGAACGGATTGTGGATGAACTTATTCAAGTCTAAGGTGAATATGATGAACACTATTTATATCAATCAATTGAAGCAAGATGTTGATGGTCAAGGGAAAAAATCAAAGCCTTTTTTCATGACATTCTTACTCATTCTTATGACGTTAGGATTAGCTTCAATTTCGCATGCAAAAGCACCGATCAATACAGCTTTGGAAACCGTGGAGAGCTATCTTAATATCTGGAATGGTACGCAGCCAGATGACCTGACTAAAGTTCTTGACACGAATGTTGAGTATTTCAATACAAGTAATGAAGAAAACCGTAAAGGTACAGCATCTGTAATTGAGGTACCCAAGTTTTTATTAACAGTCATTCCTGATCGGAAGATGACGCTTACATCCCCGCCACTCATTGTTGGTGATAAGGTTGCTGTCGAATGGCAGCTTCAGGGAACCCTCAATAAAAAAGACCAGTCTGGTAAAAAAGACGCAAAAGTAATCACTTTTAAAGGTGCTTCATTTTTTGAGGTTAAAAATAATAAGATTATATACATCGGTGATTACTACAACAATCATCCATTGCGTAGTCAGTTAGAGCCATAATCAGGAGTGCTATAAAATGTCTTCGCACAACCATACACAAGATCACAAACATAACCACTCTGAACATGATCATAACCATGATCATTCTGGGCATAAGCATAGTCATGGTAACACCCATAAGCACAACCATGATCACTCAGGACACCATCATGGTCATGGTGGTCATGATCACGACCACGATCATGACCACAGCCATATCCCAAGTAATAAAAAAATTCTGACCATAAGCTTTTTACTGATTACCATTTTTATGGTAGTGGAATTTATAGGTGGTTTTATTACCAATAGTTTGGCCTTGATTTCAGATGCCGGTCACATGCTGAGTGACTCTGTTGCACTTGGTATTGCACTTGCAGCAGTCTTCATCGGTCAAAAACAGATTACCAAAAATAAAACATACGGCTATCAACGCTTTGAAATACTGGCTGCTGCATTGAATGGTATTACACTGGTTGGTATCGCACTGTATATCTTTATTGAGGCAATTCTACGGTTTCAGCAACCACAACATATTGAAGTACAAGGGATGTTGATCGTTGCTAGTATTGGATTGCTGATTAATATCATTGTTGCAGTAATGATTTTTAAAGGTAGTGATACCGAACACGACTTGAATATGCGAGGTGCTTACCTGCATGTACTCAGTGATTTGTTAGGTTCTATTGGCGCAATTGCTGCTGCGCTATGTATCTACTTCTTTGGATGGGCCTGGGCAGATACTTTAGCCAGTGTTCTAGTTGCAATACTTGTTCTTCGCAGTGGATATTCAGTTGTAGTAAAGGCTTCGCATGTTTTAATGCAGGGTACACCAGAAAAATTTGACTTGGCAGAAATCAAAGAAACCATTCTTCAAGACCAGCGAATTCAGGGTGTACATGATTTACATATATGGAGTCTGACAAGTAAACGTTATATTTTATCCTGCCATATTGTTGTGAGTGAAGAAATGAGTATGCAGGAAGTGCAGATACTCTTACATGATCTGGAGAATGTCATACAAAATCTAGGTATTGAGCATGTCACTATTCAGGCTGAAACATCACTCAACAATCACGATGATATTCATCATTGCATTATTGAAAATATACCAAAGGATTCAGAACACTGAGTTTAAAAAGGTTAAATATTCCTAATATAGGTGCTTATCTAATCACAAGTGGTACCCAAGTTTAATGGCACTTAAAAGTGCCATTAAACTATATATAATTCAATTTGATATGTAATAAAATTACCCATAGGAAAGAATTATGGACTAGGCTAAAAGAAGATGGTCACAATTGTAAGATTCGAATATTATTTTTCCTCCTTTTCCTCCTTTTCCTCCTTTTCCTCCTTTTCCTCCTTTTCCTCCTTTAACTTGATATTCGTGATTCCAATTTTTCTTAGAGCATTCAATAACGTTGATTCACCCTCTGACAAGCCAGCAGATTTTGAATGTCTAAAAACAAATAATTGAGTAACCAAATTGGAGCCTAGGAGAGTTGTCGTATAAGAGCCCTCTGACAAAGGCAGGCTCTCCATGAGCCCAGAAATATACTGCTCAAATTGTTCTGCGGTTCTTGACCTAAATATTAGACCAGCATGCCCACGCTCCTTGAGAACACTTTCCCCATCTACAGTTGAAACGTAAGTCGCTGGTTGTATATCGAAAAGATAAACTGGAGGGCAATTTACAAGAGATAATCGGATGACCAATGCTCCACGAAGTGCTGTTTTATTTGAGTTTGCATAACACCAATTTTTATAAGTTTGTTTTTCTCCATCTGTAATATCTTTATTATTTAATGTTTCTGAATTAACGAAAAAGGCCATGAGAGTGGGTTTATCGCGGTAATCAAACTCTTCCTCAAAAGTATAATAGTGGACTGCATTGACAATACTGGGATTTAACGAGCGAGCCTTTAAACATGCATTCCATAGGCCCATGATTCTTCCATGATCTGGAGCTTCAAACTCTGTATCTCCATTAGTGGTCGGGTTAATTTGGACATTTAGAACTTCCTTAGAGCTATCAGGTTCTCCTGTACCAACTGTATTGGTTTCTTTAGTATTTTTCTTTCTCTGTGGCTGGGTGATGGTTCTTTCATACTTTGTTTTACTTTTTTCCCCGATAGGGCCTGAACCTAACCATGTAAATTCATGACCTAAAATAACCGATTGTAATAATGGTTTGCGCCCTCCTTGATCTTCAGATACGTTAATCTGACCAGGACCTAGTTGCAACTGAGGAGGATTAGGTGAGTTGACATCTACAGGTTTCTTAATGCGGTGAATTACCTTTGGAACACGTCTGATAAGTGTTTGATCAGGTAGTTCTATTCCAAGGATTGTCAAGGCTAAAAAAGCATTGGTGTCAGGAATACAAAAACCTGAAACCCTAATTTTTCTCGTTTCCTTATGCCATGGCATTACTTTAGGGTATATATGGTTTCTTTGGATAAAATCATCATGTTTTGCAATACTGCTAAATAAGATTCTTACGGCATCTTGGGTATATTTGCTATATTTATAGTAGGCAATAAATACATGATCATCTGTTGTGAGGCTATCACCTATAAGGATCGTCCAGGTGTTTTCTTCTTCTGGATGAGGGGTGTAGAGCCGTTCATGTCTTTCGGTCTCATCATATGTTGTCAGAATTCTAGGAAGTTCTGTAGAGAGACCATATCCTCTCACCAGAAACTCAAAACAAGGTACGAGTAGTTCCTTATATTCCTGATCCGTTAAGGAGAAAGAAATGCAATTCTCACGTTGGCTTGGATTAATATAAAATTTATTCTTGTCTGAGAAGAAATGATCTATTCTCCCTGTCTTTTCGTCTCGCTTATATGCTTGAACATAGGTATGTGTAAAATCCGTATGGTCAATATCAAACTCCCTTATTTCAAAGGGAAGATAGTCAACTAATCGTTCATGGTGCCAAACTGTTCCAATAGGCCAAGACACCAAATCTGTTATATTTGCATCAATAAAAATAAAATTATCTGTGGGTGTGTAATCTTCCAGAAGTTCCCTAAAAGCCACATGAACTTTAGGTTGAGCATTTCTACGATCAGCTTTTGCTAACGCTCCATACCACCACACCATTAAGAACTTTTCAGCATTGGATTCAAGAACTTTGAATGCCGGTGATTTTGTTTTATCTGGAGAGTTATCAGTATTTTTTTCATTAGAATGATTGTTCATGGTCAACCTCTCTATTAGTAATATTATCGACTAGTCAATTCTTCTTATATGCTCAGCTCGGCCGTAGGGATATATTGCCCATCTACCCAATCGTAAAGCTGAATATCACAAACACCATTCAAACGATGTCCCAAGACCATTGCAAAAACTGAGGGTGCTTTAATAAAGAGGTGTAATTTAGATAACTTATTTTCAGATTTGAATGAAACTAAAGCGGATTTTGCCTCTCTCACAGCAAGATTTAGAGTTTCCATATTATCAATCGCATAAGAGCTTTCTAGATTCAGTCTAGGTAAGCTCTTTACTTCATTTATTGTAGAGTCAATGTCTTTACCTATAGCTGTAGGAAATCCGATAGTAACTATGGCTTCAGTTTCTCCCTGTAGCTCAACAGGGGCGATTTTATTAAAAAATTGTCCCTCTTTCTGTTTATGGTCATCAGTGCGATAAGCGAGGCCATTATGTTCTATTTCAAGTAGGAAATTACGTGTGGCACTAAATACATAGCCAAGCATACATGCGGTGGACATTCTTTGTTTACCGTCTATAAGGAGGGTTCTACGGTCACCACTGCTATGAATGAAATCCCCAATCGATACCGCTTTTTTGATTAGGTTGTTCCAGTCGCTGGAGGTTTTTTGGGCACGATCAGGACCATTGAAATCACGAATATCTAAGTTTAAGTCTTGGTACTGACTGGTTGAAGTAGAAAGGTTAATTTTGATAGGATCTGATAGCCATTGGCTTCTATCTTCTTCAAGAGCATGGCAAATAAAATTTTCAAAGTCTTTGCGATGTATTGGACCAAAAGAAGAACGAGAAATCAATTTTTTAAACTGATCTCTTAACTGTTTGGCTTTACGTGTAGTGAGTTCGATATTGGATAATTTCTCTTCTATTTCGCCTATAAATACAGAGTCGCTATCTTCAGCATTGAAAGACAGGAAATCAACATGGTCAAGTGCAAACTCAGCAAGTGAGGTTTCGAATCCCTTATCGCTACACCACTGAATAATATCCTGACGACTTTTTTGTAAAATCACAGAATCGGCACTGTATGAAGAGCCAACGCCTCTAATTCTCTCAATCTGGGCAAGAAATGGGTGAAGTGTAGAGGTATAGAGTGGGCATACTAAACTAAAGCGAGTATATTCACTTGATGGAATATCAAACGCCTCCTTGAAGCGCTTAATTTCTTTCCAGAAGTCTGTAGAAGTCAGCGAATGATTTTTAGCTTCATACATGACACGCTGGAAATCTTTCTCTGAAGAGAAGTAGCAAACCTCAACATCACCTATTGATTCACTCACAATGTGACTAAAAGCACTTTCAGATAGCCATAGTGGCAGGTTCTTTAATACAAAGGCATCCTGATAATCAAACCCTACTCGTGCAATTGCACCACCAGTTGATTGTTTTTCTAACAGACTTGCACTCATTATTATCTCTCTAAATCCAGGGTGGATGGGTAACAGGAACCATCTGGTAGGTAGGTGTGGGCACTGCCCTCAAGATGATTGTTTTTTAAATGAAAAATCAGTAAGACTACAAAATTTGCACCCACTTTTGGGTCGGACACCAATTCCCTCATGGTGTGATGGTCTTTACTGCTGGGTTGTACACTAAAGAGAGGATGGCTATGCCATTCACCTAAATAGTTAAATTTTTGATAATTATTGTTTGTTGATTTATGAAAAAGGCGAATTGCTTTAATAGCATCCGTAATTCCACGTACAAAGGATGCTATCGTTCCACTCTTTTGAACAGTTAATGAGCTAACTCTAAAATGGTTTGTACCTATATGCTCACCCATTAAAACACCGCCACATTCGTGGGTTCCAGACTTCAACAGGGCTTTTATCAGTAAAATTTGTATATCAGTAGGAATGGATATTTTCAGCATTAGTATTAACCTTTCATCGGTTCAGGCTCTTCAATAGAATTGCCATTTTCACTTTCAGATATCTGTTTATCCGTAGGAGATTCCGTTACTAACGCACCTGAACAATCGATAGGATGGGTATCAAAAGGACATTGAAATATCCAATATTTACGGAACCCTATTAAATATGCTGAATATGGATAAGAGGATTGCTCATCAATTGTACATAAAGTATCTAATATGAACTGAGTCATAGACGCTGCAAGAGCCGTTACATCTGCATCTGATGCAATATATGTTTGGTTTTGTGTTTGAAAGCCGTAATTATTAACTTTGCCTTCTGGGATTGGTTCCAACGTTTGTAAGACACCATAAATATGATTGCGAAGCTCTAAAGGTGAGGCATCTAACGTTGGGCGACTACGGGCCATCATTGCTCCACCACCGCCACCAAAGATTTCACCCCATACCATTGGTATATGTTTTCTTTTAGCAATCGCAGCTAAGGTTAGAAATGTATGTGAGCTTGCTGTCGCATCAATAATCAGATTACATGTACCAATGGCATTAGCAATATTGGAATTTAAATGAGGATTTTCCTGTCCACCAATTTGCATTTCATACGTTTCAACCCGCATGTCTAATGCAGTTCGTTTTAATGCTCTTTCAACAGCATGGGTTTTAGCAAAGCCAACATCTAACCAGTTGAGTTCATTACGGACAAGATTCTGGGGTGCCAGAATATCATCATCAATAAGTAGAAAGTTTTTACAGCCAGACCGTGCCAGTGAAATTGCAATTTTACTTCCTAACGATCCAAGACCAACAATTACTATCTTTGCATCATTGATATTGCTAAATTGTGCTGGCAATCTTTGATTCTGATCATCATGTAGATTAATAGCTGGATAACTTACGAAAAGTGGTGCTGTATTATTAATTAAGAATAGTTCCAAGTTACCTTTTAAGTCATATAACAATAGAGGCTTTATGGAACTTGTGAATTCCTCCTGAGTAGGCCATAAATTGCCTAAAAAGGATTCTAACGAAAGTCGATCATTTACAGATTCCTTTAATAAAGGAACAGAATCAACTCTTATTGCCCATCCAGACAATTCAAATCTTTCATTAGAAAATGATGGGACGATGTCAGGTAGAGGTTTGTTCTGAATATTTGTTGGAACAATAACAGTCTTGTCCCGAAAGCTTGAGATGGCAACCTTAAAGTCCATTTTTTCAGGGTCACTATTTAAGAGTATGTGACGTAACATTGGTGTTTCAATGAACCTTTCTGAAATACCTCTTAATTTTTGACCTATTGTTTCAGAATGCCTAGAGGGCACAGGTTCTACATCCATCTCCAATACAGTCATTGCGTCTGTTAATAAAAGAATCTGGGCACTTCTAATTAGTTCCACTCCACTGATATTGGTATTCCAATTATCTGGACCGTATTCTAGACACAGCACTCCTGAGCCACCGTACTGGTGCAAAATACTCCATCTTTCACCAGATTTTTGTGGGCGTATATATGCTGGTAGCTCTGGGAAAAGCTCTGGATATACTAAAACACCATTAAAATCTATAGTTCCTATCTTGAGAGAGAAGTTTAAATGCAGTTCATTAGTGTCTGTTGAGTTCCACTCCTGAATCTTAAAACTGTTTTCCTCATTTTCAAGATCGGTCAATAACTGCCGTTCTTGAATCAAGCGTTCTAATGGTGTTTTTAGCAGTTCCATTACGCAAAGCCTCCTGGTTTATTTGGATAAACAGGGGTTGATGGAAATGTTAATCCTGCACCTAAAGCTGAACGGATTAAAGAGCTGGCCATATCAGCAGAATTTGCACTTTTGTGTGATGCCGAACGAGGAAAACGATTACCCAAGACCTGCCGCCATAGAGCTAATGCTTTATCATCATCTGTTTCATTTAAGGCATTTCGTGCAATAGCAGCTTGTTCTTTTACCTTTTCATAAAAGGTTTTGAACTCATCTGCTGTGACCGCAGAAAAAACATTATTGCCTGCAACACCAGGATCTTCTAAATGTGGAATTATGCCTAGTGACGCATAAATCCCATAAGAATCCCTGATTGTTTCTAAAAGATAAACAAACAACTTTTCATAGTTGGATTCGTAGTAATTCATATGATTGGCAACCAGGCATTCTAAAATGAATCCTTTTGGTCGTTTTAAATCAGATAAGTTCTCACGACGCCACCATTTAAATAGCTTCACAAGAGGCTTAAATCGACCATTTGCATTTTTATTCACCTCAACAGTCCACTCGGTATGGGCTGGAGGGTTGGTAACTAGCCATTCTTCAAGATGAATGTCTGGAATCAGATAGCCACCATATCCATCTGAAATGATAGGGACAACATCCATATCAACTTTTTTCAACTTAACATTTACTGAACGACGGTTAACGGTAAGATCGGTATATCCAATATCCTTTAATGCTGTATGGACTGCATCTAAGACAATTTGGGGATCATCGTTAATTGTATGGTTGGTGCGAGCAATAATATCTACATCTGGTCTTTGTGTAATCCCGCCTATGGTGGTCGGACGTACTGCCGTACTTCTTTTATAAGAACCTGATAAGAACGTATGCACATGTACTTTGCTGAATTCATTATGCACTTTTAAAGCATCACGAAGCGTATTATGTGCGCTTGAACAATCATTAACCGTTGTTGTAGATGGTTCAATATCGGAAAGTAGGTCAAGAAACTGCTGTTGAGTTGTCATAATTCTCTCTGAGCCCATGTACTAAAATGGGGCATAAATTAAGTGCGATCAGAAAAATTAAATAACCTACTGCTGTGAACTTTGTTGCACAGCAGTAGGTTATTTAACCTCGTTTACGATATTGAGTTTGAGTTATCAGGATCATCCGATTTTTTATTACGGATAGCATCCTTTTCTTCTTTCAATGGCCGAGTTCTGGGAAATTTAAAATATCCAGTTGGATGGAAAATAATTTTTCCAGATTTATGGCGATAAGATTTACAAAACACGAAGTCTTGATTTTCGGTAGGCATTGTTAGCCCTCCTATTTTGGCGGCTCGTTTTTCAGGGCGCATACCAAAATAAGCGGGTAAATCTTGAGATTTACGGGCCTAAATGTTAGAATGGGGTTCTGACAGCCAGATCTAACATGAGGTATGCGTAGGGCTTAGAGCCATATGCCTTTCCTGTGTGAAAATCTATCAAGCCGACTCTACCCAATAGAGTCGGCTTTTTAATTTATGAAACCATCTCGATAGTCTCCATTGAATCTAGGTCAAAATAATATAGTTTTTTAAAGTCATCTTCATATAAGTCAAATAATTGAGATAACTCACTAATGACAGATGTTGATGTTTTTTTTGCGTCTATTGCGTAGTCAAAGAGCATTGAAGCTACTCTATATGTCGCTTCTCGATCCAATTCATTTGGTTCAACTTTACGATAACCACGCATAGCCATTTGCCGCCATAAATTGGCACTTTGACTTGAAGTTATAGTTCCTAACTCTGACGCCCTATAGATTAAGGCCGCCATTGAGGTTTTCCATTCCTTTTTAAGTCTTAGATAATGAGCTAAATTGGTTGAACCTAATTGATCAATAATTTTTTCTTCTGGCATTAAGAATTCGGCAGCAAAGTCATTTGCTTCTTTTTCCATGAACTCAGATGGCTCTTCATGGAGGACCAAATGCCCAAGCTCATGTGCTAATGTGAAGCGTATTCTGTCATTTGGTTGGTTTGCATTTAGAAATACGCATGGAGACACACCATGCATTTTTAAGGATACGCCATCAACATTGTTATCTTTAAAGTCGCATAAAAAGACTAAAACCCCTGCATCTTCCACAGTGGCAGTTAGGTTTTCAAGAGGTTCCTTTCCTAACGCCCACAATGATCTAAGCTTTTTAGCCGCTTCTTGAGGAGTGTTTACATCTAGGCCAATTTTAAAAGTTGGTAAGGAATTTTTTCTTTTTGGCACATTTGTGAACAATTCTAATGTTTGTACATGGCCCATTTTTAACATCATTTCAGCATTCATGCGGCTCAATGCTTTAGCTGTGGTAGAGCTTTTTTTTCTATATGCATGCAAACTAATTGGTAGTGCATTTAGCTTTTCAATATGTTCGAAAAATCGTATAGGGAAATGTAGGGCATTGGATAGATTTTGGATAACTTCATCGGAGGGTTTTAAGTCCCCACTTTCAATTTTAGATAATGAAGCCTGGGTAATAGACTGTCCCATTACAGCAATTAGTTCAGTTTGACTAAGACCACGAAAGTTTCGTGCAATACTAAGCATGTCAGGATTGAAATGAGTCATATTCACCTCCAAGATCATTGACTTACAGATCAAGTTAATCGAATGATAACTGAACAAAAAAGCATATGCAAATTTTTCTTCAAATTATTCCTAAAATGTTTCGTTTTTATCTAATCTTGCTTTATGTAGTAGTTTTTTTTTATTCAGGCACAATATATAGTGTTTTTGATTTTACATTTTATTTGATTTTTTTAAATTTACTTGAAATCTTATATCAAAATTTGAGCATGAGAATATTATGGCAAAGATAGAAAATGATCAGTGTTCTTGTGAGAGGTAGCTTAACTTTTGAGTATTTAGAAAAGGCCACTTTATTAAATCTTTGATCATTTTTTGGGAATGTTAAAGTGATTTATTCTTATAAAAATCAGGTTTAAGGGCGATTGGGTTTTTTGGGTAAGTTAATTTTGATTGTTTGAGGCGAGATAATGACTGAAGATGCGAAATGTAAGATTCTAGATATTCTGTTGGAAAAGTGGAAGAAAATTTTACTTGGGCGTTATCCTGGCTGTGAAGAGTTAATTGAATTAGCACTTAAAAGTCTTGAAGCATTAACAGAACGCTTTTATGGTTATGAACTTAATGATACCCAATTCGACACGGCTATTTTATTAGAACAACAATATCATCAAAGATTGGGTGAATTAATTGTTGCTGACCGTCTTTTAAGAGATGGATTTGAATTGAGTAGTAAAGATTTCGGACCTGATTTCAAAGCTACAAAAAACGGGAAAACAGTTTGGTTTGAAGTTGTTACTCCGAATCCAAATGATGAAATGGTGCAAATCTTGGAAGATGTGCAAGGACGGTTATTTCCAAAACATGAAACTAATTGTCGAGAGAATTCTTTAGCATTGTTGAAAATGACAGGGGTTATAGAAACTAAGGCTAATATTATAAAAGGTTATATTGAGAAGAAAATTATTCCTGAAGATGAGCCAGTTGTAATTGTTGTAAATGACTCATTGTTTTATCCACTAGATGTCTATATGGTTGGGGTAACTGAAGAGGTACAAAAAGGGTCAAGTGGCTTACCATTTGTTATAGAAGCTTTATTAATATAAAAGCTTATTTTCAATAAAAAACACATCATAATACCCCCTTGCCTTTTAACCACAAAAATATTGAAGTTATTATTTAGAAGCAATTAATAGAAAAATAAACAAATCTTTTTTAAACAAGCTACTAATAAAAATATCTCCATCGAAAATAAAGTATAAAAATTCAAAAACCATTTAATAAAGTATCAATAGAGTTAAAATACATATAGCTTACTTTTAATTTTAAAGAGGAATACAAGAAATAATTTCTTGTATTCCTGTTATAAGATTGGGAGAACCAAGTTGATAATTTCACCCATTTCTTTGGATCTATTAATTTAAGTTTCGACTTTACTTATTTGAGCTTAGCCATTTGGTCGAGTCACAATCGGGAAAATTGAATCTGGACGTTTAAACATTGCAAAGAATTTTCCAATTTTCAGTGGATTACCTTTGACTTTACTGTCTTTAGAAAGCAGGACTTTTACCCCTTCTATTTGACCTGTAATCATTTTTAGATATAAGGGCTTGGTTAAGGTTAATGTAGGGCAATCCAATGCCAAATCTTTACTTTCATCATAACGCTTAAACTGCATGACTGAGTTTTCAACCCATAATGAAAAATGCTCTTTGGTATCCGACAAAACCAGATTGATACACTGGTTTTCATTTTTTAAATTTTCCACATCTAAATTTGTCGCCATAGCTTCAAGAAATCTTTCAGTTGGTGTATGAATCAATAAATCACTCGGATCAGAAGTATTTTGTAGGGGTACATTATTTTGTAGCTCTTGAGCGCCCACCAAAAAGAAATTACGCCAAGTTGAAGCCTCAGCAGCATAGCCCAATTGACGATAAGTATTCGCCAATAAGTCTTTTGCTTGTTGGTTTTGAGGGTTATTCAACACAATATGTTTTAAAATCTCGGCAGCCCATCTATAGTCAGCTTGAGCGTAGGCATCCCGCGCATTTTTCAATGCATTGTTCTCCCCACCTGCTAACTCAATATATTTTTTTGCAACAGCTTTAGGGGGTAATGGATCTAAATTGGAAGGATGGGCATCGAACCATCCCATATAATATTGGTATACTGCTTTTACATTATGTTTTAGGGTTCCATAATAGCCATGAGCATATAGTTTTTGATCAAGTGCCGCTGGAAGCTTAATTTTTTCGGCAATTTCAGCGCCATTAAAACCAGAGTTCATATATCTCACCGTCTGATCATGCGTGAACTTATAAACATCTCGCTGGGTTTTAATAAAATCTTGAATATTGTCATTGCCCCAGACAGGCCAATGATGCTGTGCAATCAATACATCGGATGCTTTGGCATGCTGCATTGCTTGGTCTAGATAGCCCACCCATTTTAAGGCATCACGGACTTTAGCACCCCGAAGGGTATAAAGATTATGCATGGTATGAGATAGAATTTCTGCGCCGTTATAAAGTTTCAATGATGGGATAGAGAACGTTAATTCTGCTGGTGCTTCTGAACCCGGCACGTTATAAAACACAAAATCCAAGCCATCAACCGTCATTTTCTGTTCTGGTTGAGTGATCAGTTGTGTAGGCTCAAGGATGCCCATTTTTCCCACAGCAACAGCCTTACCTAAACCTGTATCCACCAATCCTTCCGCATTTTTAGGTAGAAAAGTTCCATACATATAAGTCGCACGACGTATCATGGCTGAACCTGCCATCACATTTTCACTGGTCGCTTCTTCCATAAAGCCTTTTGGCGCAATAATTGGAGTTTTTCTAGCGTTAATTTCTTCGCTAGAAAGAACGCCTAATGCACCACCAAAATGATCGATATGGCTATGGGTAAAGATAATGGCTGAAATTTTTTGCTCACCTAAATGCTGTCTAGCAAATTTAAGTGCTGCTTCAGCCGTTTCTTTAGAGGTTAATGTATCCACAATAATCCAGCCAGTATCACCCTGAATGATGGTCATATTTGCCAAATCAAAACCACGAATTTGCCAAACTCGATCTGTTACTTTAAATAGCCCAACATTGTTGTTTAATTTTGCTTGTCGCCATAGAGTGGGATTAACGGTATTTGGTGCTTGATCTTGTAAAAAACTAAATGCATCAAAATCCCAGATAACATTGCCTTTCTCACTTTTAATTTGACCTGTTGGCTTGGCAATAAAGCCCTTTTGAGCCTGATTAAACTCAGTCATATCCTCTAAGTTATACTTCGCCTTATATGTATTATTTGATTCAATGACCGCTTTTTCTACTACAGTATTTGCTGCAAAAACAGAAAATGGCAGAATAAGCATCAATGAAACTGTTAAAAACTTAATTTTCATCTTCTTTCCTTTTTTTGGTGGTGTTTCAAAAAGTATGCTGAAACAAAGCAGGTTGAATTTTGATAAAATAGAGAAATGCGAATAACTCTAGAAATCAAATGTCCAACCTGCCTCAGTGACAGTATAAAGAAAAATGGCATCAAAGTAGATGGGAAACAAAACTATCAGTGCAAAGACTGTAAACGTCAGTTTATTGGTGACCATGCTCTGAGCTATCTAGGATGTAATTCAGGCATTACTCGAAAAATATTACAGTTGATGGTCAGAGGTAGTGGTATACGAGATATCGCTGAAGTTGAGCGAATCAGTATCGGTAAAGTTTTACGTACTTTAACCGAATCGACCTACCAAATTCAGCCTAAACAAAGTCATTATGAGTCTCTTGAAGTTGATGAGTTTTGGACTTTTGTGGGAAATAAAAATAATAAACAATGGCTTATTTACGCCTACCATCGAGAAACAGGTGAGATTGTTGCTTATGTTTGGGGTAAAAGAGACTTAGCTACAGTTCAACGATTGAAAACAAAGCTTAAACAATTAGGTATTCACTACACCCGAATTGCAAGTGATCATTGGGACAGTTTCATAACTGCTTTTAAAAACTGCAAGCAAAGTATTGGTAAATTTTTTACTGTAGGTATTGAAGGTAATAATTGCAAAATAAGGCATCGAATTAGGCGTGGTTTTAGAAGGAGTTGTAATTTTTCAAAAAAGATTGAAAACCATTTTAAAGCTTTCGACTTAACCTTTTTTTACATCAATAATGGCTTCATTTAATGTCAGCATACTTTTTGAAACACCACCCTTTTTTTAAATAGAGGTGGTCCCACATGTTTGAACAACTAAAAGCTTATTTATAAGTGATACTCTGCTCTAGTTAAGCTACCTTATTTTGTTGTGGTAGCTGGTCATAGTAAAACTCATCTGGAGTCATTTTGTCCAGACTCGAATGAGGTCGTTTCAAATTATAAAATTCAAAATATGCGTTTAATTGCTTCTTCGCATCCAAAACATTGCTGTAGGCTTTGAGATACACCTCTTCATATTTAACGCTCCGCCATAATCGTTCAACCATCACATTATCAACCCATCGACCTTTACCATCCATGCTGATTTGGATGTCATTTGATTTCAATACATGGTTTAGACAGGCCTTATTGGCAGCCTCCAGAATCCCCAACTGAGCCTTATCAACTTAAATGGAATACAAGAACTGATGTATTTAAAGATAATGGCAGCCCTGTATCAACAGATAGATTTCAATCGGACGAATATAAACATATATCTGGTGTGTTTGTAATGACTGCACGAGAAGATTACGGAATTAGCCTTTCTGTATATGGTGATGAAAAAAATGTAGGCTTATTGGTTAAGAACTTAAATAGTAATAATATTCTGCCAGATGGCCTACTTAAGACACGCACTTATGATAGTAATGAATTGCGTAAGTTAATAGATCCAACTATGCGTAAGCCAATAACTAGTTTAGTTACCCGCACTTTACATGGGCAGTATTTCTTCATGGTTCAGCATCTGAACAAACTTTCCCAAGAACATGTAATAGAGGAATCGTAGTAGAAAATAAATTTAATGAAAAATACAAATACAAAAGATATGGCTGAAGTTTTTTAAAAGTTAGGAATACATTTGACTATTTTGAAGCAATTTACTCTTCTTTTAGGTGTTATTAACTTTTTTAATTTTGTCGCACAGTTCTTTGTAATGTCGCATAGTTCATTGGAAATGACAACCGCCCCCAACTAGTGCAATGGCTGATGCTGTATGGTGGGGCGCCCGAAATGGACGCTGACCAAAGGTATGCGGTGTATTTGAAATAGAATAAATACTCGCGACTTCAAGCGTTTCCTGATTAGAAAGAGGTGGCAAAATTGAAGGAAGACGTGAAGCGAGTAAAGTCTTACCTGTACCTGGTGGTCCTTTAAAGAGCAGCGAATGCCCGCCTGCGGCGGCAATTTCTAGTGCGCGACGTGGACGTAGCTGACCTTTTACATCTGCCAGATCAAATTTATAAGGCATTTGGTTTGAGGTCGCTGCAGGTTCAATCGAAGATAGTGATTTCATGCCCAAGAAATGATCACAAACTTCTTTTAAATGGCTCACTGGATAACATTCAAGATTCGGTAAATGGCTAATATCCTGACTGTTATCGAGAGGTAAAAGCATTTTATGCTTGGCCTGTTGACACGCCATTGCCAAAGTTAAAGTACCTGACACTGGTCTTACATGGCCATCTAAAGCTAATTCACCAATTAATTCAAAATCTTCGGCACAGTTTTCTGGGAGTTGGTCAGATGCAATTAAAATACCTATAGCAATAGGTAAATCTAGGCGTGACCCATCTTTGGGCAGATCAGCTGGTGCAAGATTAATGGTCAATCTTTTAGTTGGAAATTGAAATCCACTATTAATAATAGCTGAGCGAACTCGGTCTTTACTTTCTCTTACTGCCGCCTCTGCTAGGCCGACAATAGTAAGAGAAGGTAAGCCCTGACTCACATGTACCTCAACTTCAATCAGAGGTGCATGTAAACCTAAAAGTCCCCGTGTATAAATTTTAGAAAAAGACATCTTATTGTTCCATTATGGTGCTTCATTTTTAATCGTTGTAAAGTATAAATGCGCTACGTTGGTGCTTATTTTTTATTCTTTAAAGTTTCTTCTAACAAACTTACTTGTTTTTGTAGCTCTTCTAAACGTTGATTGGCTGATTGAAGTGCAGTCTTTTGACGGTCGATCTCTTGTTTGGAAACAAGATCCAACTTTTCGACCGCTTCATTTAATAATGCACGTAAATTTTTTTCCAAATCTTTTTTAGGCTCATCAATTTGTTCCAGAATGGCCTGTAGCAAAGTTTCTAGCATGAAATATCCAAAGTGTTGTATTACCTTATGCTTTACAGTTTAACACTGCTTAAGCGCTGGATATAGGTTTCAATTTTTTTAGTGCAAATAGATCATTAAATCAGCATACAACACTACTGAAAATTCATTTTATTTTTGATAGCTCATCTACATCTTGCTCACTAAATAGGTTATAAAGAAAGTTCATGCAAAAGATTCATTTCCCTCAACCTTTGAAATATTGGCATGAAAATTGAACATAAAACCTTACTGGTGAAAAGAAGCCGAAGGAAACAAACATGAAGCTTGTAACTGCAATTGTAAAACCGTTTAAATTGGATGACGTGCGTGAAGCACTCTCTGACATTGGTGTACAAGGGATTACCGTAACTGAAGTTAAAGGTTTTGGTCGTCAAAAAGGGCATACTGAACTCTACCGTGGCGCGGAGTATGTGGTTGATTTCTTACCTAAAGTAAAAATCGAGATTGCGATTAGTGATGAAATGGTCGACGCAGTAATTGAATCAATTACACGTGTCGCAAGCACTGGAAAAATCGGCGATGGTAAGATTTTTGTGACTAACCTGGAACAAGTAATCCGTATCCGTACGGGTGAAACTGGACCGGATGCTGTCTAAATTGGCACAAAGCTTGCTGAGTAGAAAATAACTCGCAAATGAGGTTGGGGGACACGAATGAAAAAAATGCTTATGGCGCTCAGTCTATCAGGCGCTCTTTTGGGTGGTACTGCCGTTTGGGCAGAAGAAGCTGTAACAACACCAACATCGGAAGTTGCGGCTGCATCAACATCTCCAGCTACTGCAACTACTGCAGAAGCACCAGTTGCTGAAACTCCAGCAGCTCCAGCACCGACACCTACGCTTGATACGGGTGATACCTCTTGGATTTTAGTTTCAACCGCATTGGTTCTATTAATGACCATTCCGGGATTGGCATTATTCTACGGCGGTATGGTACGTAAAAAAAATGTACTCAGTACGATGATGTTCAGCCTTTCAGCTGCAATCTTGGTAAGTTTGCTGTGGGTGATTGCTGGTTATTCAATCGCGTTCTCTGGCACAGGTGCATTTTTTGGTGATTTGTCTAAAGCAATGCTAAACGGGGTAGCGTTTGATGCATTAAGTGGGACAATTCCTGAAAGTCTCTTTGTTATTTTCCAAATGACTTTTGCCATTATTACAGTGGCGATCCTTAGCGGTTCTATTGCAGACCGTATGAAATATTCAGCTTTCATGGTGTTTATTGCAGTTTGGGTGCTCGTTGTTTACGCACCAATTACCCACTGGGTGTGGGCTGCAGATGGCTGGTTATTTAAAGCAGGCGCATTAGATTTTGCTGGTGGTACAGTTGTACATATCAACTCAGGTGTTGCAGGTCTAGTTGCTGCTTACATGCTTGGAAAACGTATTGGCCTTGGCCGCGAATCTATGGCTCCGCATAACCTGACTTTAACTGTAGTGGGTGCAAGCTTACTTTGGGTGGGTTGGTTCGGCTTTAACGGTGGTAGTGCTCTAGGCGCTGGTGCTCGTGCAAGTATGGCAATTTTAGTGACTCAAGTTGCCGCTGCCGCTGCTGCATTCTCTTGGTTAGTTGTTGAACGTATGATCCGTGGTAAAGCATCTGTATTAGGTGGTGCTTCTGGTGCGGTAGCTGGCTTAGTTGTGATTACACCAGCAGCAGGTTTTGTTGGAGTAGGCGGTGCTTTAGTGATGGGCCTTATTGGTGGCGTAGTATGCTTCTGGGGTATTACAGCACTTAAACGCTTACTTAAAGCCGATGATGCTTTGGATGCGTTTGGTTTGCATGCGGTAGGTGGTATTGTTGGTGCGATTTTAACTGGCGTATTCTACAGTGACGAAATTATTAAAGCAGCGAACGTTGCATTAGCTCCAACATTCGCTGGCCAATTATGGGTACAAGTTGAAGGCGTATTGGCAACCATGGTTTACAGCGGTATCGCGACTTTCGTTATTCTTAAAGTGATTGATCTTGTGATTGGTATTCGTGTTAATGCTGATGATGAACGCATGGGTCTGGATTTAAGCCAACATGGCGAACGTATTGAATAATCATTAATATATCTGTCTTAAAAGAACAGTCTTGCGCTGTGATCAAAGCGATGCTTTGATCTTGCTCAGGACTGTTTTTTTGTCTTGAAGAATGCTGGTTCTGTAAGTGTAGAAATTTTGCTACACTAGGTCAAAGTAATCGACCCTATAAATCCGCTATGCATTGTCCATTTTGCAACGCCGCAGATAGTAAAGTCATCGATTCACGTTTAGCCGCCGAAGGCTGTCAGATTCGTCGACGTCGTGAGTGTGTAAGTTGCGGTGAACGTTTTACCACTTTTGAAAGCTATGAAGTGGTAATGCCCCGTGTGATCAAATCGAATGGAAAAAATGAACCTTTCGATGAGGCCAAATTACGCCGTTCGTTAATGCATGCTTTGCAAAAACGTCCGGTCACACAAGAGCAGATCGAAACAGTTTTAAGTGATATTCAGTTGCAGATTCGCCGTTTAGGTGAGCGTGATGTGAAATCTAGAACAATTGGCGAAATTGTCATGCAATCTTTATTTGCCCTTGACCATGTTGCTTACGTCCGATTTGCTTCTGTCTATCAAGATTTTCAGGATGTTGAAGCGTTTCGCCGTCAAATAGAGCAAATGCAGCAACGTGAACACTAGTCATTTGAGATTTTTATGTCTGAGTTGAAACAAGATCAGTATTGGATGCAGCAAGCTATTGAACTGGCCAAACGAGGACTATATTCGACCAAGCCTAATCCAAATGTTGGTTGTGTGATTGTCAAAGATGATCAGTTAATTGGACAAGGCTTTCATCCAAAAGCAGGTCAGCCACACGCTGAAGTTTTTGCCTTACGTGAGGCGGGTGAACATGCAGAAGGTGCAACGGCTTATGTCACGCTTGAACCATGTGCGCATTATGGCAGAACCCCTCCTTGTGCCGAAGCATTGGTGAAAGCTCAAGTTAAAAAAGTAGTGGTTGCTTGTCCTGATCCAAATCCATTGGTGGCGGGGAAAGGTGTTCGGATTTTAAAAAATGCTGGAATTGAAGTTGAAGTTGGCATTTGCGAAGATTTAGCATCAAAACTTAATCAAGGTTTTTTAAAGGCAATGTCTACAGGTATGCCTTATGTACGTTTAAAGGTAGCCTCAAGTTTAGATGGGCGTACTGCAATGGCATCAGGTGAGTCGAAGTGGATTACTGGTTCGGCTGCACGCCAAGATGTACAACATTGGCGTGCCATTTCTGGAGCAGTGATTACAGGTATTGAAACTGTGATTGCAGATGATTGTCAGCTTAATGTGCGTTCACTCAATAATTTTGATATCGAGACAGTTGCTCAGCCAAAACGTGTTGTTTTAGATCGCCAAGGACGTTTACCACTTAACGCTAAGATCTTAGAGAATCCTGAAACTGTGATGGTGATGGGGCCGTATCGTCAAGAACTTACTGATTTAGGCGTGATACAATTAGAAATTCAGCCTTTAAAAATGCTGTTACAGACCCTATCTAAGCAACATCAAATTTATGATGTGTTGGTTGAAGCTGGCGCAACATTGTCTACTGCCTTTTTGCAAGAAGGTTTGGTGGACGAATTGATCAGTTATATTGCCCCGACCTTATTGGGGAAAAGTGCAAGGGCCATGTTCAATGCAGAATTTGAATATATGGCAGAGCAACTTCGTTTTACACTTCTTGATGTGACACAAATTGATCAAGATATACGCTTAAGGTTAATCCCTACGCAAGAGAAAGTATGAATTCAGAGCCTTCGGTTTATCACAAACGTCGTCATGCAGCCCGTACGACAGACGAATATCTTTTCCATCAGCTTGTGCCGTACTTGGGTAACAAGCGCCGATTGCTCCATCTAATTTTAGAAGCCCTTGAAATTACAGGGACGCTGAATAGCAAAAAAAAGAATCCACCGATTTTTGCCGATTTCTTTGCCGGCAGTGGCGTCGTATCTCGTTTAGCACGTCAAAATGGTTACCGTGTGATTGCGAATGACTGGGAACCTTATAGTCATGCTTTAAATCATGCGATTTTAGCCTGTGTAGATGCACCTGCTTTTAAAGAGCTGGGTGGCTATCAAAAGGCAATCGATTATTTAAATCGCTTACCTGAAGTTAAAGGTTGGGTAACGCATAACCTTTGTCCACGTAACGATGATGTATACGATCCAACTCGTGACCGTTTATTCTTTAAACGCCGTAACGGTATGCGTATCGATGCAATTCGTCAGCAGATTGCAACATGGCAGGCACAAGGTGCAATTAATGATGTAGAGATGAGTGCTTTACTTGCGCCATTGCTCTATTCAGCTAGTTTTGTCAGTAACACCAGTGGCGTATTTAAAAGCTTCCACCAAGGGTGGGGCGGACGTACTCAAACTGCGCTAGAACGAATTGAGTCATTACTTTGGTTAACACCGAGCCGTTTTTGTGAGATTGGTGATCGCAAACGTCCGGCTGCTGAAATGTGGTGTGTAGATTCACAACATCTAGCAAATCAAATGAGTGGTTTTGAGGTTGATGTTGCCTATCTCGATCCACCATATAACCAACACGCATATAGTAGTAATTACCACGTCTTAAATGCATTAACTTTATGGGATCAGGTGGATTTACCTTCACCGGATACCAAAGGTTATAAGAGTGGTATTGATAGAGCATGGCGTAAAGAACGCCCAAGTCCATATAACTCTTCTAAACATGCAAAAGATGCGTATGAGAAATTACTTTCAACGATCAATGCACGCTATATTCTGACCAGCTATTCAACTGATGGTAATATCGAGCCGAAAGATTTACTTATGGCCAATCTGGAACGAGGCAAAGTGACCTTGTTAACACAAGATGTTCCGCGTTATCGAGTGAGTAAACAACGACAGTCTGAACGTGCACGCGTGCTTGAGTTTATTGTGATTACTGATACTCATGCCAAGTCAGGACCACCATTACGTCAGTTATTAGGCCAGCTTTACCACTTCGCCGAGCTAGGTGGTGTAGATACCTCAGGCAATAGTACACAGCTCGCACTTTGGTAAGCGCTGCAATTTAAGCAGTGTAAAAAGATTTGGAGATTGAGCCATGTTTACAGGCATTATTGAAAGTTTAGGTAAAGTTGAAAGCCTGCAAAGTGTAGGTGGTGATGTGCGTCTACGTATTCAGACTGATCTGGATATGTCTGATGTACATTTGGGTGATTCGATTGCAACCAATGGTATTTGTCTTACAGTGATTGAATGGGGCGATAACTGGTACGCAGCAGATGTTTCCCGTGAAAGTTTAAATCGAACGACTTTAGGTAACTGGAAAGTTGGTCAACGTGTCAATGTTGAAAAGGCAATGTTACCGACAACGCGCTTTGGTGGGCACATTGTAAGTGGTCATGTTGATGGCGTAGGTGAAATTACCGTAGTGCGTGAAGATGCTCGATCAATCTATTATGAAGTTACAGCACCGACAGAACTTGCTAAATATTTGGCGGAAAAAGGCTCTGTAACCGTTGATGGAATTAGCTTAACGATTAACCACTTACGTGGAAATATTTTAAGCTTGAATTTGATTCCGCATACCGCAGAACGTACCAATATTGGAACATGGCAAGTAGGCAGTAAGGTCAACCTTGAAGTCGACGTGTTGGCGCGTTATATCGAGCGTTTATTGCTAGGTGATAAAGCAGCTGAACAAAAAACTGAGTCAAATATTAGTATGGCTTTTTTAGCTGAAAATGGTTTTTTAAAATAAAAGCCAGATCATCAAAATAAAAAAACCGGACATATGTTCCGGTTTTTTTATTTTTAAAAATTAATGCTTGGTGAGAGTAACCGAATGTGTGCCGACCCATGGTTTAGTATGCTGAGTACGTGTAATTGAAAACTCACCTTTTTCCGACGCTCGTGTCAACAAGATTGAAAGCGAATTAAAGTCGTTATGACTCATATAAAGTTCTTGTGCTGAAAATGTCCATTGCTCACCCTGATTAAGCTGCTCAAGTTGCTTTGAAATCTGATGCGGAATGTCCATTTCTTACCCTCATTAATTATCTTAAAATCACTACTTTCTATTCTCATAATCAATTGATCTACAAGAATAATATTTATGTCTATTTTGTGACATATAGGTGTCAGTTTTATGACAGAAGAAGTTTTAAAACTTTACTTCTCTATTTTTTCATCAGAAAACTTAGAGTTCTTTAAAATGTATTCAATTTCTTCTTGAGCTGCCGAATGTAGTTTGGCTCGGAAAGCCGTTACAGACTCTTCAATTAAGTTTTCAGCTTCAAGTTCTAAACGAATGCGTAAACTTTCAAGCTCAGATAAGATTTGATCATCGGTGATACTGAGTTTTACACCAGCAGAGTAATTGACGGATGGGGTTTCAGGGTTTTTCTGATAACGTGCAGTTTGTTCTGCAACTTCTTGTTCTAAATGGCTACGTAATGTCTGTAATGTTTCAGTCTGTTCATTAAACTTGCGAATTTCGTCTGCTTGCAACTCCGCAGCATAAGCAGCTTCTGATGCACGTTTATCAGCAAGTGCTTTTTCTAAAGCGAGTTGACGACGGATACGTGCTTGCTCAATAAGCTCTGCCTTAAGGTCCGCGTAAGCTTGTTCAATTTTTTGCTGTGATTCTAACTGCGCTTTTTCGTCATTTAAAACCCAAAGCTGAATAGGGGTTTGTGGTTCTAATAAGTCACAAATACGTGCCAGATCCTGTTGATAGGCATGACGGACAGCTTCAGGCGCATTTAACCATCTTTTTTTAAAATCTTGCCCGACATTTAATGCCACCATGCTTCTCCTTTGTTCAACAGTATTTACATTTTAGCGCGTTATAATTTAAAGGTTCGCGGTTCTATACCCAAACGGCGATACATTTTAAATTTTTCTCGACCAATTTGCTTGGCTGTTTCATTATTTTCAACAATTTCTATAATGTGGCTAAAATGATCAACTTGTTCAAGTGCATGATTGTTAAAATTAAATACTAACAAGCCTTGTTCAAGTGGTTGTTTAGCCGAAATACATACAGCAGCCTCAGTTTGATCAACTCCATGTGGAATGAAACTGACAGGGTCGAAATCCCATAATCTTTCATCAAGAGTTTGTTGTAGCTGCACATCTGGGCAATACCACCAGATTTTAGGATGCTTCTGTAAAATCTTTCGGCATAAACGGCAAGCACTATCGACTTGCCGTTCTTCACTGGTTTCAAACAGATAAAAACTAACTTTAGCCATTCGTATTTACACGATTCGCTAAAAATTGCATGAGTAATGGTACTGGGCGACCTGTTGCACCTTTAGCCGGACCAGATAACCATGCTGTTCCTGCTACATCTAAATGAGCCCAACGGTACTCACGTGTAAAGCGCTCAAGGAAACATGCTGCCGTAATTGCACCGCCGTATGGACCGCCGATGTTCGCAATGTCAGCAAATGGTGAATCAAGTAATTCTTGATAATCCTCAATCACTGGCATACGCCATACACGGTCAAATGATTGCTCACCCGCTTGTTGAAGTTCAGCTGCTAAAGCATCATCTGGCGAGAACAAACCACTCAGTACTTTACCTAAAGCAACTACGCATGCACCAGTTAATGTTGCGATATCAACCACGACTGCTGGATTGAAACGTTTGATATAGGTCAATGTGTCGCACAGTACCAAACGACCTTCCGCATCGGTATTTAAAATTTCAACAGTTTGTCCGCTCATGGTTGTCACAATATCACCTGGGCGAGTTGCTTTACCTGAAGGCATATTTTCTGCAGCTGCAATTGCTCCAACGACATGAATAGGGAGTTTTGCTTCGCATAGCGCACGAATAGTACCTAATACAGAGGCTGCACCGCACATATCGAACTTCATTTCATCCATGCCTAGGCCTGGTTTTAAAGAAATACCGCCTGTATCAAAAGTAACGCCTTTACCAACAAGCACAACAGGCGCTTGATCGATTCCAGCTTGGTATTCGAGTGTTACGATACGACCCGGACGTTCAGATCCTTTGCTGACTGCAAGAAAAGCATACATACCTAAATCAGCCATTTGCTGTTCATTTAAGACAGTTACTTTGAGTAAGTCAGGGAATTCTGCAGCTAAAGCTAATGCTTGTTCTGCCAAATATTCAGGGAAGCAAATGTTGCCTGGACGGTTGCCAAGGTCACGTGCATACGACTGACCAGACTGTACGGCATGCACTAAAGCCAGTTGTTTTTCATCGAGGCTCGTCGTTGAACTAATTAAATCAACCTGTTGTAACACAAATTCATTTTTTTTCGATTTAAACTCATCATAACCATAAGCTGCTTGAGTTAAGCTTAAAGCGAATAAATAATGGTATTCGACAGGTAACGCAGCAATATCAATTGCGATATGCTTAAATTTATTTTGTGTCGATTTGATAATGGTTTGGGCAAGTTTAGCGAGCTTAACCGCCTGAAGTTCGGCTGTTTTTCCTAAGCCAAGTAATTGGCTATGAGATTGATTTGAAACCTGACCGAATAAAGGCAGAGTTTCATTGAAGTTGCCTTTGAATTGGGTGGCAGTAAGAACGCTTTCTAGGTTATTGATTTGATATGTGTTGATGTTGCTTTGTAGCTGTTCTGAATCAACTAAAACCCACAAAGATTCATTAGATGTCTGTTCGGGAAAAGTTGTATAAGTTGTAAATTTCATGGCTGCCGTGATTGCCTATAGAAAGTTATGTTGGATTAAAACATTGAAACACTTTCAAGCATAGCGTTGCAATGTGCGGTTTTATATTTTTAACATTCGGGTAAACTAGCACACGTCCCGATTAGCCTTTTGGAAGTATTACTTTGATTATTCGGCGTTATCTCGTCAAGCAAGTTGTCTCTACCTCATTGGTGGTCATTTCTTTACTGACCTTAATCATGATGGGTGGTCGTCTGATCAAATACTTTGGTGTGGCGGCGCAGGGGCGTTTAGATGCCAGTATCTTGTTTAGCATCATTGGATATCGTTTACCTGAATTTCTAACACTCATTTTACCATTGGGTTTTTTCATTGGTTTAATGTTGGTGTTTGGTCGTTTATATGTTGACCATGAAATGGCTGTATTGAATGGTAGTGGTGTAAGCCGTCATCAATTAGCACGATTACTCATTCCAATGACGCTTGTTTATATGGTGTTTCAGTCTGTGCTTATGCTCTGGATGACGCCATGGGGACTACGTGAGTTTGAAAAACTGACAACTACACAAGCTGTCCGGACAGGTTTCGATTTGGTTCGACCAAGAGAGTTTATTTCCTCTGGGCCATATACGATCTATGCAGGTTCATTGTCAGAAGACCGAAAGAATTTGAAGGATATTTTCTTTTATCAGCGCGCTGCTAAAGAAGATAAGCCAGATGTTATGATTTTGGCAAAAGAAGCGACTCGTGTAGAAGTTGCAAATGACACCGCCAATGTCGTTGATCTGGTACAAGGTCGTCGCTATGAAATATTCCCGGGACAACCAAAATATACACAAGCAGAGTTTCAGTCTTATCGTCTACGTTTAGAAAATGATAAAGATGTTAAGTTTGAAAGTGGCGATGTAGAAGCATTATCAACGACTAAACTCTTTTCAAAAACAAATGATCCAGTCATAAGAAGTGAGTTGGGATGGCGTTTATTTGGGCCATTCACCATTGTTATTGCGTTAATGCTATCAGTGGCATTGTCTGAGGTGAGTCCACGACAAGGCCGTTATTACCGTCTTATTCCGGCGATTTTTATTTTTTCCAGTCTGATCGTATTAATGATTGCAATCAAGACTCGTATTAGTAAAGAAGAACTCGATATTTGGGCTTATCCTGCCGTGTTAGTTGTGTATGGCGTTGCTGCCGCCTTATTCTCACGTAAGCAGAAGTTAGGACCAAAAATCAAGAAACAGATCAAGCGAGTGAAATTATAATGTTAGCACGTCGAATAGTCGCCAAATATGTGACGAAAACCACTGCGCTTGCGATGTTTGGCACCACAGTTGTTTTGTCCATTCTTCAGGTCTTATTTACATATCTTGGCGAGTTGGGTGAGCTCAAACCAGACTATAACGCATGGCAAGCTCTCGTCTATGTCTTGTGGGGAGCTCCTCGCTATCTCTATGAAATTTTACCTATCTCTGCCTTGATTGGTGCTGTGATTGGACTGGGCTCATTGGCAACGAGTAGTGAACTCATTGTTATGCGTTCAGTCGGTGTTAGCTTATGGCGTATTGTTGGTTGGGTTATGCGCTCAGCTTTACTGCTTATTATTTTGTCGTTTGCTTTAAGTGAATGGGTTATTCCTTATACCAATGAAAAAGCACAAAGTGTTAAAAGCCATCGTTCAGTAGCTGCTTTAGGTGAAGTTAAAGGCTATTGGTCACGTGAAGGGCAGCGATTTATCTATATCGACTATGCTAACTCTCAAGGCAATTTAAGAGACATTCAAGTGGTCGACTTTGACCAGAACTATTACTTGCAATCATTAATTAATGCTCAGCAAGGACAGTTTATTAAAAATGGTCAATGGGCTTTGAAAAAAGCTGAACAAATGGACATTTTGGCGGCAGGCAATGCCATCAAAACTGACCATGAAGAACAATCACTTGCTTTAGCATTACAGCCTAAATATGTGCATATGGTGACTTTAGATCCTGAAGATTTATCGCCAAGCCAACTGATTAGCTTTATGCGTTATATGGATGAATATAGTCAGGTACCAAAGACTTACCAATTAGCTTTCTGGCAAAAAGTTGCTTCGCCATTTTCACTCATTGCATTAGTTCTAGTGGCGTGTTCTTTTATTTTTGGACCGTTACGCCAACAATCAATGGGTTTCCGTTTGGTGATCGCATTGTTTATTGGTTTGAGTTTCTATTATTTGCAAGATTTCTTGGGTTATGCGAGCTTGGTTTATTCCCCATCTCCAGCATGGTTCGTACTTGTACCTATCTTGCTAATGTTTGGTGCCGGAAGTTATTTGCTTTACCGCGCTCGTTAGAAATAAGTGATATTTATGGTTTTCATCAATCGCGGATATTGGTGAAAGCCATAGGAATAAATAGAGTCTTGACCGAAAATTCGGTAAGATATTGTGACGAAATTGTAGACAAAAGAGAAATTGATTATGACGGATGCAACTGCTGGCAAGATCCCTCACGTTCTGGTCATTATGGATGGTGTTGGACACCGTGAAGCGATTGAAGATAATGCTTTTCTTGCAGCAAAAACACCAAATTTGGCGGCAATGAAAGCCAAGCATCCGAATAGTCTAATTTCTGGTTCAGGTGAAGATGTTGGATTGCCTGATGGGCAAATGGGGAACTCTGAAGTTGGCCATATGAATCTTGGCGCTGGCCGTGTGTTATATCAAGACTTTACCCGTATTACTAAAGATATCCGTACTGGTGACTTCTTTAAACATGAAGTGTTGATCGACGCTGTTGAAAAAGCCAAAGCTGCTGGCGGTGCTGTCCATATCATGGGGCTACTTTCAGAAGGTGGCGTCCATTCACATGAAGATCATATTGTGGCGATGTGTGAACTTGCATTAAAACGCGGTGCAAAAGTTTATTTGCACGCTTTCCTTGATGGTCGTGATACACCTCCACGCAGTGCTCAGCCGTCTTTAGAAAAATTAGATGCATTATTTGCTCAATATCCGGGCCAAGGCCGTATCGCAACCATGATTGGTCGCTACTTTGCAATGGACCGTGACAACCGTTGGGATCGTGTTGAGCAAGCTTATCGCTTGTTAACAGAAGGTGAAGCACTTCGTACTGCGCAAACAGCGGTTGAAGGGTTGGAATTAGCTTATGCAGCCAACGAAAATGATGAGTTTGTAAAAGCGACTCGTATTGGTGATATTGCTAAAGTTCAAGATGGTGATAGCGTTGTATTTATGAATTTCCGTGCTGACCGAGCTCGTGAAATTACTCGCGCATTTGTAGAGAAAGACTTTGCTGGTTTTGAACGCAAAGTTGTACCAAATCTTTCTAAATTTGTGATGTTAACGCGTTATCAGGCAAGCATTGATGCACCAATTGCCTACATGCCAGAAGCCCTTAAAAATTCATTGGGTGAGTATTTATCTTCTTTGGGTAAAACCCAGTTACGTATTGCTGAAACTGAAAAGTATGCGCATGTGACATTCTTCTTTAGTGGTGGTCGTGAAGATGAATATCCGGGTGAAAAACGTATTTTAATTCCATCTCCAAACGTTGCGACATATGACCTTAAGCCAGAAATGAGTGCTTATGAAGTCACTGATGAGTTGGTTAAAGCGATTAATTCGGGTGAATACGACTTATTAGTTGTGAACTATGCAAATGGTGATATGGTCGGTCATACAGGTGTGTTTGATGCTGCGGTTAAAGCAGTTGAAGCGGTTGATACTTGTTTAGGTCGTGTCTATGAGGCAGTTATGGCGAAAAAAGGCCATATGCTCATTACTGCTGACCATGGTAACGTTGAACAAATGCAAGACTACGAAAGTGGGCAAGTGCACACTCAACATACAACCGAGCTTGTGCCGTTTATCTATGTTGGCCCAACACAAGCAACAATTGCAGAAGGTGGTGTGCTTGCAGACGTAGCACCGACAATTCTCAATTTAATGAAGATTCCTGTTCCTGCCGAAATGCAAGGACGTAATCTGATTACACTATCTGCATAAGTTAAAGGTGATTGGATGCTCCAACACATTAAATATAAAAAACTTATTGTAAGTATGTTGCTGTGTTGCAGCCAATTTACCTTTGCAGCGCCAGTTGTAAAAGAAAAAATGTCACCTTTGCATTCGGATTCGGAAGAACCGGAACATAGCTATGCAGAGGTGCCGATCGAGTCGATTCAACAGTTTGTGCAAATCTATGGAATTGTTCGAGATAACTACGTTGATGTGAAATCTGACGATGCCTTATTTCAACAAGCCATAAAAGGGTTAGTGAGCGGGTTAGATCGTTATTCGCGTTATTTATCGGCAGAAGAATATCGCCAACTGATTCAATACACAGAGGGTGATCTTGCATCAGTTGATTTTGCATTAAGCCCTGAATCACATGCTCATAAATGGATGATTCGTGATCTTAAAACCGGTTCTGATTCCTATAAATTAGGTTTGAGAAATGGTCAGACGATTCTCAAAATTGATAACCAAGATTTAAAAAATTTAAACCAAGATCAGGTGCTTGGCCTACTTTACGGTTCTATTGGAAGTACACTTCAAGTACAAGCAGAAGAGCTAAACGGAAATATCAACTTAGTTCGTAATAAAAAAATAGAAACCGATATAGAACCTGTAATGCTACATAATCAGGTGCTCGTACTAAAAATTAGAGTATTCCAACAAGACACTGCTAATGAAATTAAAAGATTAATTGAAGAAAACAGTTCTCCACGTTTAAAAGCTGTTTTAATCGATTTGCGAAACAATCCGGGTGGGTTGTTATCGGCAGCAGTTGAGTCAGCAGATTTATTTTTAAATAACGGAATTATTGTTTCAACCAAAAGCCGTTCGGAAGGTAACCAGCAGTTTCAGGCTTTGCCCGGTAATGAATTTCAGAATATAAAACTGGGTATATTAATTAATCACCGCTCTGCATCGGCAGCAGAAGTTTTTACTGCGGCCATGAAAGAACACCAGCGTGCTTGGGTGATGGGTGAAAAAAGTTATGGAAAAGGTGTAGTGCAAAAGCTATTTCCTTTACCGAGTGGAGCAGCTCTACAAATGACAGTCTCTCACTACTACACGCCAAATGGCAATATGATTGAAGGACAGGGTATTCAGCCTAACCAGACCTATCCATTACCTGCAGAAATGAAAGAAGACGTATATTTAGAGCGCGTTGCAGATTTATTCCTAAAGAGGAAGTAATTTTTATACTTCCTCTCCCATTTCAGTATCTAAGCCAAACTTTTTGAGCCGATAGCGCAAAGAACGGAATGTCATTCCTAGCTTTTTAGCTGCCAAAGTTCGATTCCAATGAGTCATATTTAGCGCATTCAGTAAAATATCTTTTTCGATATTTTCTAAGTAGCGTTCTAAACCTTCCATTGGAAATTTTGGGTGAGTCTGAACAGCCGGTGTTTGATTTAGTTGTTTCGTTACGATTTGCGGGCTCACGCTACTGCCTCTAGGAGGAGGTGCTAAGTGTGTTAAATCAATGGGCTCATCATCACTTAAAGTAATAGCTCGCTCAATCATATTTCTTAATTCACGAACATTACCCGGAAAGTCTTGCTGCAATAAGTAAGTTTCAGCGCTCGCCGTTAATTGCTTGCTTGAAACTCCCCATTCCGTACAAACCTTTTGAATAAAATGATTGGCCAATAGCAAAATATCTCCACCACGGTCACGTAGTGGCGGCAACATAATATCCATAACATGAATACGGAAAAATAAGTCCTGACGGAATTTACCTTGTTGAACTAATAAATCTAAGTCTTGGTGACTGGCACTGATTACTCGAAAATCGACATCAATTTCCTGATCTGAACCTACAGGGCGAATCTTTTTCTCTTGTACTGCCCGAAGCAATTTAACTTGCATACTTAAAGGCAATTCGGCAATTTCATCTAAAAATAAACTGCCGCCGTGTGCCGATAAAATCAGACCTTGTTTGTCTTGAGTCGCGCCAGTAAAGCTCCCTTTTTTATGCCCGAAAAGTTCATTTTCCATGAGCTCAGTTGGGATTGCTCCACAGTTAATTGCAATAAATGGTCCTTCACTGCGGTTGCTTAATCGGTGAATCAGATTCGCAACAACTTCTTTACCCGTACCAGACTCGCCTGTAACAAATACAGGAGCTTGGGAGCGGGCTATTTTTTTAATAGCTGTCCGTAAGTTTTGTATAGGTGGTGAACGCCCAATTAATAAGTCATTTTCTAATGTTGTTTCACCGAACTCATGCTCTGGTTTTGGCTGGTTAAGCGCCTTTTTTAACAATTGATCTAAATGAATTTGGTTAATCGGTTTGCTGACAAAATCAAAAGCTCCCGCTTTTAGTGCTGCAATTGCAATATCCATATTGCCGTATGCAGTTAAGACTGCAATGGGTGTGTGTGGGTAAGTTTGAGAAACATGTTGAACCAATTCTAAACCACTACCATCAGGTAGATTTAAATCGGTCAAGCACGCATCGTAATGAAACTGAGTAAAGAGCTGTTTGGCCTGTTCAACCCGATAAGCAAGATGTGTCTTAATCCCCATTCGTGCAAGAGTCATTTGCATTAACAGGCACAAATCTTCTTCATCGTCTACAAGCAAAACGAGTGGTTGCTGTTCTGCCATTTCCCCAAAAACCTAATAAAAAAATCAATATATTATTGGGCATTCTATTCTGAAGCATGCCCCTTGTTTTTGCTCTACATAAGTGAGCTTTGCATGGTTTGCCTCACAAAAACTATGAGACAAATATAATCCTAAACCAGTTCCATTAATTTCGGTACTAAAAAATGGTTTAAATAATTGAGATATATCACGTTTTGAAACCCCTTCACCGTAATCGATCACATCAATATAAATTTTATTTGTTTGTGAATGGATATTGATCAGAACATCGGGAGAGTGGGGTGCATTGTGGCGTAGAGCATTCCTAACAAGGTTAATGAGCACTTGTCTGAGTTGCTTTTCATCAAACAATAGCTTTAAGGATAAATCAGAACTTTTAAGCTGGATCGCATGTTTAACATCAGATAAATCTTCATCTAATAACGTTTTTAAGAAGTCATTTAATTCAATCTGGATGGGATACGTTCTTTCACTGCGGGCAAGTCCTAACGTATCTTGAACAATACTATCAATGCGTTTCGTTTGCTTGCCAATCATATTGCGTAAAGTATTTTGCTGTTCCGCGTCACTATCTTTGAGTAATTCATTTGCTTGAACAATGGCTGCAAGAGGATTACGGATCTCATGTGCAATACTTGCTGAGAGTTGTCCTAAAGCAGCAAGTTTGAGTTGTTGAGCTTGCTGATTAATCTGCTGCGCATCTTGTAAGATGAGTAGTGTTAATGCTTGCTGCGGCACCAAAAGATGTTGCACTTTAATATTAATAGAGTAAGCCGACAGTCGAGACTCAAAAATAAATCGATCACCTTCTTTTAAGTTATCAAACTTAAGAATTTCAAATAAGTCAGCATGCCATTTTGCTAAGGGATATTTTTCACTGGCAAATTGAGGTGGAATTCCTAAAAGAGAGCAGGCGGCTGGGTTACTTAAAACAATGTCGTAGTTTTCATCTAGAACTAAATAGCCCTCTTCAATTTGTTCCAAGATATAGCGGTTAATATTTTGTAGTTGATAGAGTTCTATTGATTGATGGAAAGTTAGCGCTTCAAGTAATTTAAAGCGCTGGACCGCAATTTGTCCGATTCCATGTACTACAAAAAACAAGAATGCCAATAAGGCGCTATTACCAATCGTATTTAAATTATTGTAGTCAAATAAACTGCCAACGAAGCGTTGGTAAATAACCGCAATGACTGCAAGTAATGTAATGAGCAACGACATTCTTGCGCTAAGTAAAATGGCCGAAGTAAATATGGCAATAACATAGAGCAAGCTGAGTTGAAGATTGGGTTCGCCTACTGAAAATGTAAGTAAACTCAGACAGATAATATCAACTACAAAAAATAAAATGAGCTGCCTTGTTGCCTGAGTGGCAATAAACTTGAAGCATAAAAGTTGAAGAAGGCTTAAGAGCGAATAGCCGAGTAGTGTATAAGAATATAAAGTGGGTTGTTGTAGACTATTGTCGATTTGAGCATCGGTTAAAACCAAAATAATATTCAGGCTAACCGCAATAATAAGGCGATATAAACCATACCACGTGCCCAAACGAAATATCGTATGGGACAAGGATGAGTTTACGGGAAATTGCATGTAAGTCTGATTAAGGCTTGATCAGACCGTAACGAATCGCGAGATGAGTCAGTTTAACATCACTATCAATGGCTAGCTTTTCAAAAATACGGTAGCGGTAAGTATTCACTGTTTTAACACTTACAAAAAGTTTGTCTGCAATTTCTTGAGCGCTAATACAATTTACAACCATCATTGCAACTTGCATTTCTCGTTCAGAGAGAGAATCAAAAGGTGATTGCTGTGTATCGGATAAATAAGAACTTGCTAATTGCTCCGCAATATCGGCACTAAAGTATTTGCCGCCTTGCATCACTTTATTGATAGCCCGAACCATTTCGGTAATTGGAGCACCTTTGGTGATGTAACCTTTAGCTCCTGCTTTAAGCAAAAGAGAAGGGTAAGGTTCTTCTGCTAAGCCACTGACTGCAATCACTTTTGTATCTGGTGCGGTTTGCAGTAAACGACGTGTTGTTTCTACGCCGCCGATGCCAGGCATATTGACATCAAGTAGCACAACTTGAGGATGTTTCTGACGAACAATAGCAATTGCTTCTTCACCCGATTCGGCTTGTCCAATGACCTCTACATCGGCATGATCTTCTAACATACGGCAGATACCTGTACGTACAAGTTCATGGTCATCCACAACTAAAACTGTAATCAAGAAGACCTCCTTTCTTTCAAAAAACAAGTTTTTTGTTACATAAAGCAAAATTAGCTTGCAATGGAATGACAAAATTAGCAATCCTATTCTTATATAGTGAGCGAATAGTTGTGCACAATTGTGTCGGTAAAAGCGTTATACCTTATACCTCAAATGTAAGGCATAATTATAGTAAGCGCAAATGTGTATCACCCTGAGTCGAGTATTGTGCCGTGAAAAATTCTAAAAAGTCTTTAATGCATGTGCTAAGCATGTCTATTTTGCTTAGTTTGAGTTCAACAAGCTTTGCAGAACTCGTCAATAACCCGTCCTCAGGGAATAGTGGTACTGCAAGCTTAAATTGGTCTTCAGCTGATGCTAGCCAATTTTTAAATGATGAAGATGACGAACCTACTCCGCAAGGTTCAACATCGGTAACCACAACTTTGCGTGGTGGTAGCGCACCTAAAATTGTAGCATCTGCACCGAAGATTGCTCCAATCCGTGATACGTCTGGTTACAATGCCCAGCCGAGTGTAAGTGCTCGAGCTGCACTTGTGATGGACGCGCAAACTGGTGAAGTGCTCTACAGTAAAAATACTAACGCTTCTGTGCCAATTGCATCTATTACAAAGGTGATGACAGCGGTTGTAACGGCAGATGCCCGTTTAAACATGTCAGAAGAGATTACACTTGAGCAAATTGATTTTGCTGGTGCAGGTGGTAAAAACTCAAGTTCAACCTTACGTGTTGGTGACAAGATGAACCGTGCAGAAGTTCTTCTGTTCGCTCTAATGAAGTCAGAAAACCCAGCAGCAGCAGCTTTAGCACGTACTTATCCGGGTGGGCGTCCTGCATTCGTAGCTGCAATGAATGCTAAAGCTCGTGCCTTGGGTATGAGTTCGACTCACTATTATGAGTCAACTGGTTTAGATCCGCGTAATGTGTCTTCAGCACGTGACTTAGGAATTTTGGTAAGTACAGCTTCTCAATATGGCTTGATTCGTCAATTCTCAACCACACCGACTTATGATTTTAACTTGGGTTATCGCGTGTTGAAATCTAATAATACCAATGCTCTAGTGCGTAATGGTGGTTGGAATATTAACTTGTCTAAAACTGGATATATTAATGAAGCAGGTCGCTGTGTTGTAATGCACACGACTGTAAATTCACGTCCAGCAGTCATTGTATTACTTGGTGAACCAAGTACACAGGCACGTAATAATGATGCAACTAACTTATTGGGTTGGTTAAGTAATTTACCAAAACGTATTTAAGTTCAATATTCTAAAAACGCTTCTATCAAGAAGCGTTTTTTTATGGCTATAAAAAAGACATAAAAAAACGGCTGTTTAATACAGCCGTTTTTTTGAAAAATCAGATCTTACATATTAGATAAAATCGAATCTTTTACTTGGTCCATTGTTGCATCAATTGACAACATCACTGCATCAGCACATTGTTTGATTGCAGTGTCAGGATCTTTCAAGCCATTACCAGTTACTGTACATACAATTACAGAACCTTCAGCAATTTTACCCGCTTTAATATCACGGATCGCACCGCCGATAGAAGCAGCAGACGCTGGCTCAACAAATACGCCTTCATACATAGAAAGTAAGCGTTGAGCTTCTAAAATTTCGCTGTCTTGAAGTTCATCAAACCAGCCTTTAGAGTCACGTACTACAGCTTTTGCATGGTTCCAGCTTTGTGGATTACCAATACGGATTGCAGTTGCAACAGTTTCAGGGCTTTCAACTGGAGCGCCACGTAAGAATGGAGCTGCGCCAGAAGCTTGGTAACCCACCATAGTCGGTAAACCTTCTGGTTTTGGACCAGTGAATTGATCAGTAGCAGCATCATAAATCACTTGTTCAAACTGATCAGCAGGTTGGTTTGCTACAGCTTCGGTATAACCCATCCAGTGAGCGGTGATGTTACCTGCGTTACCTACAGGTAAGCAGTGGTAATCAGGTGCACGGCCTAAAGCTTCAACGATTTCATAAGCAATAGTCTTTTGACCTTGCAAACGGTAAGGGTTGATTGAGTTTACAATCGTTACAGGCGCTTGATCAGCGACTTCTTTTACAAGACGCATACCATCATCGAAGTTACCACGAATTTGCATAGTGATCGCACCATACATCATCGCTTGTGCCATTTTACCCATCGCAATTTTGCCTTCTGGAATCAAAACAAATGCTTTGATACCTGCACGTGCAGCATAGGCAGCAGCAGCAGCAGAAGTGTTACCAGTAGATGCACAGATAATCGCTTTAGAGCCTTCTTCAACCGCTTTGGTTACAGCCATGGTCATACCACGGTCTTTAAATGAACCAGTTGGGTTTAAACCCTCATATTTCACATAAATTTCAACATCTTTGCCAATAATACGTGGAATATTCTCAAGTTTAATGAGTGGGGTGTTGCCTTCACCCAAAGAGATAGCACGAGTAGTTGCCGAAACTGGCAAACGGTCACGATAACGATCTACAAGACCAGTATAACGATTGGCATTAGACATGATGGTGTTCCAATTAGAGGTGAAGCGGGAGAGGGAATCTTTCCCTCAACCTGATTAACTATCGAGCGATTCTAAACGAATTCTTACGATTTCGCCACGAATTGCAGGTAATGCTTGGATTTGTGCAAGAGCATCATCCATTTTTGATTCAACGATTGGATCAGTCAGAATCACGATTGGAATAAGGTCTTTTAAACGAGATTGTTGCATGATCGCATCAATACTAATTCCAGCGCGACTTAAGATGGTAGTCACATCTGCAAGTACGCCAGTTTGATCTTCTGCATTTAAGCGGATGTAGTAACCTGTGGTCATTTCTTCACGGCTTAAAATTGGCACATTGGTTAATGCTTCAAAAGCCAACTGAGGAATTGTTCCTGCGCCGTCTTCGGTATAAGAGATGTCACGAACAATATCAATAACGTCGGCAACAACCGCAGAAGCTGTAGGACCTGCGCCTGCACCCGCGCCGTAATAGAGTGTTGGACCTACGGCATTAGCTTGAACTAAAACAGCATTTTTAACGCCGTTTACATTCGCAATCAGCTGTTCATCTGGAATAAGTGTTGGGTGAACACGTAATTCAATACCTTTTTCAGCACGACGTGCAATACCAAGATGTTTAATGCGGAAACCAAGATCTTCGGCATATTTCACATCTTGCGCAGTGATTTTGCTGATACCTTCGGTATAAACCTTATCAAATTGAAGAGGAATACCAAACGCACAAGACGCTAAAATGGTAAGTTTATGCGCAGCATCAATACCTTCAACGTCAAACGTTGGATCTGCTTCTGCATAACCGAGTTCTTGAGCTTCTTTTAATACATCATCAAATGCACGACCTTTCTCACGCATTTCAGTCAGAATAAAGTTACCTGTACCATTAATAATACCTGCCAACCATTCGATATGGTTTGCAGCAAGACCTTCACGGATCACTTTAATAATTGGAATACCGCCAGCAACTGCTGCTTCATAAGCAATTTGCACAGCATTGTCTTCTGCTGCTTTAAATAATTCATTGCCATGTTCAGCGAGTAGCGCTTTATTTGCAGTCACGACTTGTTTGCCGTGTTTGATCGCTTCCATGATAACTTCGTAAGCAGGGTGGATCCCACCCATAACTTCTACAACTACATCAACGTCTGGTTGACGAACGATGTCAAGTAAATCGGCGCTTTGTTTAATCCCTTCCAATTCAAGATCTGGACGAGGGCGGCGTGTTCCAACGTGGGTAATTTGAATTTCTCGACCGGTGCGACGTTTAATTTCAGCGGCATTTTCTTGTAGTAGTTTAAGGGCTCCTCCACCTACGGTTCCTAGACCGAGTATTGCCAGGCGAACTGGTTTCACGTCACACTCCATTCATCATTTAATCATTTAGTTGAAGCTAGATCATAGCTAAAAAAAACGCCAGACTCTAGCGCTTTTAGTGCTTGTTCAATGAATTAGAGTGCGATGTTTGGAAAAGAAGAGTAGATCAGTCTTTAAACAGAGGTTGTTTAAATATTAATTGTTGAAAAAACAAAGCGCTGCGATCAGAGCAGCGCTTTTTAAAAGAGATAGATGATTAATCATTCATCAGCCTAAAGGATGTTATTTATCCAGACGTTTAATTAATTCATCCGGTGTTAGGTATCCACCTAAGTACTCACCATCAACATTGTAAATAGCCGGTGTTCCATTTACACCCATGTTTAAGCCAAGTTGATATTGTTCACGGACAGGGTTTTTACATTGAGCAGGTGGGATATTGATACCTTGTACTGCTTGGTTAAAGGCAGCTTTACGATCTGCACTACACCATACAGCTTCCATAGTTGGCATAAATTGTTCACCGCGTGGCCAAGCGATATAGCGTACCTCAATACCTTTTTCATTAATTTCAGGTAAATGCTCATGTAATTTGTGGCAATAAGGACAGCTTGCATCGGTAAACACATAAATCACATGTTTAGCCTTACCACCTTTAGCTGGGTAAACGATCAAATCTTCATTTTTTAAAGCAGCCAGATGCTTCTTGTTTTCTGAAGCTTGAAGATTATCGCCGATATTATGCAGTTCTTTACCGCCTAAACGGATGACATCACCTTGAATCAGGTATTTACCCTCACTGGTTGTATAAATCGACGTCATTCCTTCGAGATTTACCCAATATAAGTTAGGCACTTCAGTAGGCTTGATATCTAAAATTTTGGCGTTGATGTTTGCACTCTTAAATTGTTTTTGCAAAGTTTCAATTAAACGCTGTTTCGCATTGCGTTCAATGATGGTTGAAGCTTCCCCAGTAGCAGGTGCGGTCGCAGTGAGCGCATCTTCTTTTTGTGGTTTGTTTTCTTTAGAACAAGCACTGAATAACAGGCTAGAAGCCAAAGCACAGGCAAGAAACAGTTGAGATCGGGTAAAAGACATAGATAACCCTTATTTCATCAGTATTTATAGTCAGAAGCTGCTAAGCATAACAAAAAATCTAGTGTGTATTGTTAAAACTTTCTTAACCTTTGTGAACGAAATCAATTGATTGTTGGGTGTATTTCAAATAATAAGTTTTAAATTTTTTAACCTCTAGGATGATGTTTTTCATGCAATTGTTGCATTCTCACTTGTGCTACATGTGTGTAAATTTGAGTAGTTGATAAGTCACTATGACCCAATAACATTTGTACTACGCGTAAATCGGCGCCGTGATTGAGCAGGTGTGTTGCAAAGGCGTGACGTAAGGTGTGAGGTGAGAGTTCAGCTTGAATATTGGCTTGTAAGGCGTAACGCTTAATGGCATACCAGAAGTTCTGACGGCTCATAATTCCGCCGTGTTGAGTTAAAAAGAGATAGTCAGTAGAGCTTTTATAGAGTTGAGGCCGAGCATCCTGCAAGTAGCGTTCTACCCATTCACAAGCAAATTGCCCTAGCGGGACCAAACGCTCTTTATTACCTTTACCAGTAATTCTTAAATAGCCTTGTTTTAAGTTAATAAGTTCTAGGCGCAAGTTCAGCAGTTCTGAAACACGTAAACCACATGCGTAAAGAACTTCAAACATTGCCCGATCGCGTAAACCCAGTTCTGTATTAATGTCTGGAGCCTGAATCAGTGCTTCGACATCTTCTTCTGATAGATCTTTGGGTAAGGCTCTGCCAATTTTGGGAGAATGATGGGTTGCTACAGGATTATCGCTTCGTAATTTCTGTTCACGTAAAAATTTGTAAAACTGGCGTAGGGCAGATAAGCAACGAGCAATCGAGCGTGGGCTTTTTCCAGCTTTAGTCAACTCAATCAAAACATCAGCGATATCATCACTTGTCCACTCCGGAAGAGCTAATTTTTTATGAAGTTCACTGCATTGAATAAGGTCGGATAAATAAGCATTACGTGTATGTGGACTTACCGTCTGAGCAACGAGATAGTCACGAAAACCTTGTAAAAAGCTCAAATGTTCAGGAATTTGAACAGGGCTTGGAATACGCGGTTTTTTATTCAACATACACTAGATCCTCTAAACTTCTGTACTGTAAAAGAAACTTTAAGGTTTGTCGATTAAACTAGATAAGAAGTGAAATTTAACCTTATTTGGTAATTATTCTCATTTATATGTATACTATTAAAAAAGGTTTAGGATCGGATGCGGTGCGTTTATCAGCTTTAAAAGTGAAGCAAGCGGCGACCATCACCAAAGTGAATCGGATAGAACTAGAGTCCGAGCAGCAAGATTTGGTCGCAATTCGTTTGGAAAGTCTGGGCTTTGTACCGGGCACACGAGTGGAAGTGATTACCAAAGGTATTTTTGGTGGTGATCCGATCTTAATCCAAATTGGCTTTACTCGTTTCGCTTTACGTAAAGCAGAAGCGGAAAAAATTGAAATTCAAGTAGAAGAAGGAGTACCCGCATGAGTGATGCGTTACGTATTGCCCTTGTGGGAAATCCTAACTGTGGTAAAACCTCTCTTTTTAACCATTTAACCGGAACTCGACAAAAAGTTGCAAACTATGCAGGCGTAACGGTCGAGCGTAAGGTTGGTCATTTTCAGTTGCCTTCAGGCCGAGCAGTGCGTGTACTTGATTTGCCGGGTACATATAGCCTTAATGCCACCAGTCCTGATGAAGTAATTACCCGTGACGTGTGTTTGGGTAAAATTGCAGAAGAAGGGCAGCAAGATGCCTTTTTATGTGTGGTTGATGCCACTAACTTAAAATTGCATTTAGGACTAGTACTCGAAATGATCGAGTTGGGTCGTCCGATTTTACTTGTACTGAATATGATGGATGAAGCGCGTCGTCGTGGCATCCAAATTAATACTCAAAAGTTATCTCAGCGTTTGGGCGTACCAGTTGTTGAAACAGTTGCCGTCCGTAATGCGGGTATTGAAAATTTATTACATGCCCTTGATCAAGAAAAATATAGTGTGCCACAAACTGAACTAAGTGGTTTAACTGGAACTCATCATCAAAAAATCGATATGATTTTTAAAGATGTAGTTCATTATGTTGATCAGGGAGATAAGCGTACTGATTTTCTAGATCGAATTTTCTTACATCCGGTTTTGGGCCTACTTAGCCTTGCGCTCATGATGTTTATTGTGTTCCAAGCAGTTTTTGCATGGGCAGCTCCATTCATGGATGGTATTGAAGGCTTCTTCGGCTGGCTTGGTGAGGTAGTGGGAACTGTGATTACCCAACCACTACTGCATAGTTTGGTTGTTGACGGAATTATTGCAGGCGCGGGTGGCGTAGTTGTGTTCTTGCCACAAATTTTGATCTTGTTCTTCTTTATTTTAGTACTCGAAGAATCAGGCTATTTACCGCGTGCAGCATTCTTGCTTGATAAATTAATGTTCCAAGCTGGTTTAAGTGGCCGTGCCTTTATTCCTTTACTTTCGAGCTTTGCTTGTGCAGTACCGGGAATTATGGCAACGCGTAGTATTAGTGACCCTCGTGATCGTTTTACGACCATTATGGTTGCGCCTTTAATGACTTGTTCGGCACGTTTACCCGTCTATGCCTTGCTGATTGCTGCCTTCATTCCAGAGAAAATGGTCTGGGGTATTTTTAACCTACAAGGTTTAGTGCTTTTCGGTCTGTATATGGCTGGTATTGTGAGTGCGCTTTGTGTTTCATTTTTAATGAAGTTTTTGCAAAAAGATAAGTCACAGCATGCTTTACTGCTAGAGCTACCAAGTTATCGTTTCCCTGATTTAAAAAGTGTGGGAATCGGTTTATTGGATCGTGCAAAGATCTTCTTGAAACGCGTCGGTGGAATCATTTTTGCGCTCTCTATTTTGCTCTGGTTCTTGTGTACTTTCCCGCAGCCACCAGAAGGGGCGACATTACCTGCCATAGATTATAGTTTTGCAGGTATGCTCGGACATCTTATCCAACCTTTATTTGCTCCAGTTGGTTTTAACTGGCAAATCTGTATCGCCTTAATCCCAGCTATGGCTGCTCGTGAAGTAGTTGTCGCGGCATTAGGTACAGTTTATGCCTTGTCTGCAACAGATGATGATGCTGTGGCACAAGGTTTGTCACATCTGATTAGTGCAGATGGAACAGGTTGGTCTTTGGCAACAGGTTTATCACTTTTAGTGTGGTTCATTTATGCTCCACATTGTTTGGCAACACTGGCAACGGTACGTCGCGAAACAGGTTCATGGAAACATGTTGCAGCTATGACTGCATATCTGTTTGGTTTAGCTTATTTTGCATCGTTTGTTACCTATCAAATTGCTTCCCACTACTGGGGCTAAAGCAATAAAGGAGGTTGTATATGGTTCAATATCTGATTATTGCGGTTTTAGTGATTTGGAGTGCTGTAGTTGTTTTTAAGAAAGTATTTCCAAAAACAGCAAATTCAGTCTTTTCTTCACTCTCAGCATTTTGCGAAAAGCAAGGTTGGGTAACTTTGGCAAAATGGCTTAAACCGAAAATGGCCTTTGGTTGTGCTGGCGGTTGTGGGTGTTCAAGCGAAGATAAACCTACCAATACAGTTCAAGAAATTAAGCCGATTAAATGGCAATAAATTTAGTATTTCTTGTTTCGTTTAAAAAGCCATCATATTGATGGCTTTTTTACGCACTGACACAAAAAAAGATGAATAAAGTTCAAACTGAAAAAGCATTCAAAACAGCAAAGTGCTAACATTTTTGCCATTCTGTCGATTGATAAATTGTGGGGCAAAAATGTTAATACAACGTGGTGGGTTAAAAGTTGTAGCAGGCTTGGGAATATCAGGCGTTTCTGCTGTAAATTTCCTGCATGAACAAGGCTACCAAGTTGCAGTAACAGACTCTCGTCCCACGCCACCAGGGCATGATCAGATTCCAGCTGGCGTTAAAACCAGTTTCGGTCAACTTGATCAAGAATTATTATTACAAGCAGAAGAAATTATTTTAAGCCCAGGCCTTGCACCGCAATTACCGGAAATTCAGGCAGCTATTGCTAAAGGTATTTCTGTGGTAGGTGATATTCAATTATTACGCCGTGCAACTGATGTGCCTATTGTAGCGATCACTGGCTCTAATGCTAAAAGTACAGTAACGACTTTAATTGGTTTAATGGTTAAAGATGCGGGTAAGAAAGTTGCTGTGGGTGGCAATCTTGGACGCCCAGCTCTAGATTTATTAAAAGATCAACCTGAATTAATTGTACTTGAGCTATCAAGTTTTCAGCTAGAAACCACGTCTCACTTAAATGCTGAAGTTGCTGTGGTTCTCAATATGAGTGAAGACCACTTAGATCGTCACGGCAATATGTTGGGTTACCATCAAGCAAAACACCGTATTTTCCAAGGCGTTAAAAAAGTAGTATTTAACCGTGATGATGCTTTAAGTCGTCCTCTTGTTCCAGATACCACACCAATGCAAAGCTTTGGTTTAAATGCACCAGATTTAAATCAATATGGTGTTTTAAGAGATGGCGATGGCACGCTTTGGCTTGCGCGTGGTTTACAGCGTTTAATTAAAAGCTCAGATTTATATATTCAAGGCATGCATAACGTAGCAAATGCTTTAGCTTGTCTCGCATTAGGTGAGGCAATAGGCCTGCCTATGGAATCTATGCTTGAAACCTTAAAACAATTTAAAGGGTTAGAGCATCGCTGTGAATATGTAAAGACTGTGCATGATGTACGTTATTACAATGATTCCAAAGGCACCAACGTTGGTGCTACGCTTGCAGCGATTGATGGTTTAGGCGCTGCCATTGAAGTGAAAAAAGGTAAGGTTGCCTTGATTTTAGGTGGGCAAGGTAAAGGTCAGGATTTTGGCCCATTACGTTCTTCTATCGAAAAATATGCCAAAGTTGTGGTATTGATTGGTGAGGATGCTTCGGTGATTGAACAAGCCATTCAAGGCGCAACCAAAATTTTACATGCAGCAACGCTTAAAGAAGCTGTAGAGCTGTCTCAACGTGAAACACAGGCCGAAGATGTGGTGTTGTTATCACCAGCATGTGCAAGTTTTGATATGTTTAAAAGTTATAATGACCGTGGTCAGCAGTTTGTTGCCTGCGTCAATTCGTTGGTTTAAAGAAAACATGATTAGGAATGTAGTATGGCAGGCTTAGCTCAGACCACAATCCAGAAAATCAATCATTGGTATGAACGGATATTGCCTAAATGGCCAGCGGAAGTGACGCCACGTAATGTCCTGATTTTCTGTGTCGTTGCATTGTTGTGTATCGGTTCAGTGATGGTGGCGTCCGCTTCGATGCCCTATGCTGAATATATGCATGAAAACCCATTTCACTATGTGATTCGTCATGGTATTTCGATTGTCGCTGCGGGTGTAGTGGCTTATTTGACCTATCGAATATCACTGAATACGTGGTTTAAAAATACCTTCCCGCTGTGGTTATTAACCATGGTTCTGTTGCTTGCTGCTTTGGTGGTGGGTTCGGAAGTCAACGGTTCTACTCGTTGGATTAAGATCGGTGGCTTTACCTTGCAGCCAACCGAGGTTGCCAAAGTCATGATGGCAATCTTTACCGCAGACTACGTTGTGCGCCGTGCCAAAGAGGTTCGTACTCATTGGAAAGGCTTATTGCGTTTAAGTGGGGTAATGGCAATCACGGTCGGTTTAATTATTGCTGAGCCTGACTTAGGGGCAACCGTCGTTATTGTCATGATGATGGTTGGGGTGTTCTTTTTAGCGGGCGCGCCGCCAACTCAGTTCTTAATCATGCTTGGTGCGATTGTCACAGGTATTGTGTTTTTGATCTTATTTGAACCCTACCGTTTCCAGCGTTTAATTTCGTTTACTGACCCATGGGCAGATCCATTAGGTGTAGGTTATCAGTTATCAAATGCATTAATGGCTTTTGGTCGTGGTGAATGGTTTGGTACAGGCTTAGGCCACAGTGTACAAAAACTATCTTATTTACCTGAAGCACATACCGACTTTATGTTGGCAGTGCTAGGTGAAGAGTTTGGTTTCGTGGGTATTTCGATTGTTATTGGCTTGTCTTTCTTGATGCTGGCATGTTGTATCAAAATTGGTCACCGTGCTTTGAAACATCATTACCTTCGCGCAGGCTATTTAGCTTACGGCATTAGTATTATTTTCTTGCTCCAGATTTTAGTAAATGCGGGCATGAATATGGGCTTAATGCCAACTAAAGGTTTGACTTTGCCATTCATTAGTTATGGTGGTACGTCTTTAATGATGTGTGCTGCGATGATTAGCTTAATCTTAAAGATTGATGCATCAACACAAGAAGTCAACCCAGAACGAGAAGAGTCAAACTTCTAAAATTAGACATCATAAAAAAGCCCGATATCAAATCGGGCTTTTTTATTATTTATAGATATGTTCCGCTGAGCTCTTGCACATGAGGAATCAAATCAACATTCCACTGCGCTACAGCCTGTTTGAGCATCGCTCTAGGCTGATCTAAATCAACGTTGGGTTGTCCCAAGGCCAGTATTGCTTTTTGAAGTAATTCAGGCGCTTTTGATAAATCGAGTGCTTGAGCAAGATTTTGTTTAGAGAGCTTTTGCCCTTGGTCATTCATTGCAAGGGGAAGGTGCATATAGCTCAATTTAGGATAACCTAGAAGCTGAGCTAACCAAATCTGACGTTCGGTGTTATCTAATAAGTCCGCGCCTCGAACGACATGGGTAATACCTTGTAGATAATCATCCACAACGACCGCAAGTTGATAGTTAATAATCCCATCACGGCGCTTAAGAACAAAATCTCCAAGATCGTGTTGTAGATTGGAGCAATGTACTCCTTGCAATCGGTCATCAAAACAGATCTGCTGATCTTGAACTTTTACCCGAATCGCTTGACCTTGAAAATCAAGATTGAGATCGCGGCAAGTACCTGCATAGATTGCATTTGAACCAAGCATTTTGCGGGTACATTGACATGCATAGATAAGACCTTCTTTTTTGAGTTGGTCTAATACGCTTTCATAAATGTCTAAACGATTTTTTTGAAAGATGATCTCTGTATCAGGTTCGAATTGGAAGGCTTCAAGTGATGTAAGAATATGCTCTTCACTGCCGGGATAAATACGAGGGATATCTGTATCTTCGACACGAACCAGCCATTTGCCTTGATGGGCTTTTGCATCGCAATAGCTGGCAACAGCAGTAATGAGTGATCCAAAATGCAAAGGGCCGGTTGGCGATGGCGCAAACCGACCTGAGTATGAAAAGCTAGGCTTTTCTTGAGTAGCTACAGCGGTCATATTAACCGTTATTTTGCTTCTCTTTGATTTCTGCCAAAGTTTTGCAATCAATACATAAAGTTGCAGTTGGACGTGCTTCTAAACGACGTAAGCCGATTTCAATACCACAAGTTTCACAGAAACCGTAGTCTTCATTCTTAATAGCTTCCATAGATTGTTCGATTTTACGAATTAACTTACGTTCACGGTCACGTGTACGTAATTCAATTGCAAATTCTTCTTCTTGGGTAGCACGGTCGTTTACATCTGGCAGTGCAGTTGATTCGTCTTGCATCGTATTTAAAGTACGATCAACTTCAGACATTAATTCAGCTTTCCATGCTTGCAGAATTTGTCGGAAATGCTCGAGCTGTCCTTCAGACATGTACTCTTCATTTTTCTTAGGTTGATAAGGTGCAATACCAAATAAACTTGCAGTTGTGCCTATGTCAGAAGTTTTAGGTTTCACTTTACGTGCACGTTTTGCAGAAGCTTTGTCACCTTCCACTACAACTTCTGTATGTTCATCCAAAACTTGGTTGTGGTTGTCATTCGCCATAATAGGGCATTCCTCATCATACACGTATTATCTATACGCAAAAAATATGGTGATATGCAAGTGTTTTTATAGAAAACCATCGATGGGATTTTCCCATCGGGTCGTCATCATATAGATTTTTCCTGCAAGATGATAGTCATTCCGACCCGTAAATATTTTCAAAACGTGTTTACCCCAGTCATAATTATATATAAGCATATAAGAAATAGGGCTAATAGCCTGAAATATCAGTGTTTATATGGCCTTGAAAATTTTCAAGACGGAAGACTTCTGTTTCAAAACTACCATCGTTTTTTAGACGAATGTAACGGTAGCCGGGAGCATTTTGATCTAAAGCAAAATCATTACTAAAGGGTTTAAACTGAACACTTGTCGAAGGTGTAGAGAAAAATTCGACCCCTTGCCAAATGTTGATTGAGTCTTGATGAACATGCCCGCAGACCAAAGCTTTTACATTTTTAAACGGCGTTAATGCTGTAAGCAAAGCATTAGAATTTTGTAACTTGTGATGATCAATCCATTTTGACTTCATGGCAAAAGGGTGGTGATGACAAGCCAGCAAAATCGGGTTATCTGCATACTCTTCAAGTAAAGCCGTTAAGTTCTCTAGCTGTTCTGCTGATAGATGTCCATCAATATGACCTTTTACCGCACTATTTAATAGAATAATCCGCCAGTTCCCTAAGCAAATGACCACAGGTTCCTGATGATTCTCTTTATGCAATGGAAAATGGTCAACATTGTCATGATTACCTAAGGTCTGAAAAAAGGGCAGACCAAGCGTTTGCATATATTGAATATAACGTTTGTAGGTAATAGGCGTTGGTGCCTGAGCTAGGTCCCCGGTATGGATAATTGCATCAGTTTCAGGATGTTTATTAAGTATCTGTTGAATAATGGCATGAAAGCTTTCTTCAGGATTCATACCCACAAATTCTAAATGCGGATACTCCAATAGGTGGGTATCGGTAATTTGTATAATGACATGATTTTTTTGTGAAAGTGTTGAGACTTGAAAAGTCACCGTCCTACCTCTTCGGATTTATTATCGTTTTGCTGTGTTGAGCCAGCCATTGTAATGCCATAATAACAGGGGCATTTCTTAAACGTCCGCTGTCGAGTAGTGTTTGAATCTCACTATAACTAAACAAATGCAGCTGAATATTTTCACCCTCATTATCTACCCCAAAAACACCGCCTACAGCAGGTAAATTGGTTTCAGCAACATACAGATGAAATAACTCTGAACAGGCGCCAGCTGATGGGTAAAAACTAAATAGATGTTCTAAATCCTGAACTTCGCAGCCTGATTCTTCAAGACTCTCGCGTCGAATGCAACTTTCTGGTGATTCATTGCCATCTAATACACCTGCGATAATTTCGAGTTGCCATGGCGAATGGGAGTCATCTAAAGCACCAACACGAAACTGTTCAATCAGGACAAACTGTTGTTTTTGATCATTGTAGAGTAGAACGCCAGCCGCTTCAGGCCGATGCACAAGTTCGCGCTGCAATACAGGAGTATATTCAGATTGATTAAATAGACGATGTCGAAGGCTGACTTTTTCAACTTGAATAAAACCACTGAACAGAGGTTCACGTGATGTTACTTCGACATCTTTAGATGTATAACTTGGACGCTCGACAATACTCATGATTCGATCAGGACGAAATCTATTTATTTCATCCTAACCGAGAATCAGGGCTAGGCAAGTGTTTTTTTTGAATATTTACACTTTATGATACAGTTTTTGTCCTTGCTCTTGATAAACCTCTTTCATCGCTTTGAGGCCTTCTTCAACCTCTGAATCGCTATTGGTGAGATTGTTGGCATAGTCACGAACATTCTGGGTGATTTTCATCGAACAGAATTTTGGACCACACATTGAGCAAAAGTGAGCAGATTTATGCGCTTCTTTTGGTAAAGTCTCGTCATGCATGCTGCGTGCTGTATCTGGGTCTAGGCTTAGGTTGAACTGGTCGTCCCAACGGAATTCGAAACGTGCTTTAGACAAGGCATTATCACGAACCTGTGCACCCGGATGACCTTTGGCAAGATCGGCTGCGTGTGCTGCAATCTTGTAGGTAATAATTCCGTCTTTTACATCTTTCTTGTTTGGTAAACCTAAATGTTCTTTAGGTGTCACATAGCAAAGCATTGCTGTGCCATACCAGCCAATCATGGCTGCACCAATAGCAGAAGTAATGTGGTCATAACCCGGAGCGATATCTGTGGTTAAAGGCCCAAGCGTATAGAATGGAGCTTCTTTACACACTTCCAACTGTAAGTCCATGTTCTCTTTAATCATGTGCATTGGTACGTGACCCGGACCTTCGATCATGACCTGAACATCATGTTCCCATGCACGGTGAGTCAGCTCACCCAGTGTTTTAAGTTCGCTGAACTGCGCTTCGTCATTTGCATCTTGAATACAACCCGGACGTAAGCCATCGCCTAAGCTAAATGACACATCATAGGCTTTCATGATTTCACAGATTTCATCGAAGTGTGTGTATAAGAAGTTCTCTTCATGATGAGCGAGACACCACTGCGCCATGATTGAACCACCACGAGACACAATACCTGTTAAACGGTTTGCTGTAAGTGGCACATAGCGAAGCAATACACCTGCGTGAATGGTGAAGTAGTCAACACCTTGTTCAGCTTGTTCAATAAGCGTGTCTTTAAAGATTTCCCAAGTCAGGTTCTCAGCAACACCATCAACTTTTTCAAGTGCTTGATAAATTGGTACGGTACCGATTGGAACTGGTGAGTTACGAATAATCCATTCACGTGTTTCATGAATGTTCTTACCTGTAGACAAGTCCATAATGGTGTCGGCACCCCAACGGGTTGCCCAAGTCATTTTCGCAACTTCTTCATCAATTGAAGAACCAAGTGCTGAGTTACCAATATTGGCATTAATCTTAACCAAGAAGTTACGGCCAATAATCATTGGTTCAAGTTCTGGGTGGTTAATGTTGGCAGGAATAATAGCGCGGCCTTCGGCAACTTCTTGGCGAACAAACTCAGGTGTAATTTCTTTTAAGTTTTTCGCACCAAAGTTTTGACCTGGGTGCTGGCGCATATCTACAGCTTCGCGTTGACGCTGATTTTCACGAATTGCAATATATTCCATTTCAGGCGTGATAATACCTTGCTTGGCATAGTGCATTTGAGTGACATTTTTGCCTGCTTTAGCACGGCGTGGGTTTTGAATATGTGCAAAGCGAATATCAGCAGTACGAATATCTTTTAAACGCTCCTGTCCAAACTTTGAAGTTAGGCCAGAAAGAACGTCAGTATCGTTACGCTCTTCAATCCATTTTTGACGAACTGAAGGTAAACCTTTGTTTAAATCAATTTGAACATTCGGGTCAGTATAAACACCTGAAGTGTCATATACCATAATAGGTGGGTTGTGCTCTCCACCAAGGCCAGTTGGAGTATCGGTTAAAGAAATTTCTCGCATTGGAACCTGAATATCAGGGCGAGAGCCTTCAATATAAACTTTTTTAGAAGCGGGTAAGATGCGGGTTAAGTCTTTTGCATCTTGTTCATGTTGTGCTGAAATTTCAGCAGAAGAGAGATTCGTTAATTGGTTCATCACATGATCCTTATGAATAACATCAACGAATCAAGCACGACCAAAAACGATGGCGGATTTATCTTGAACTAGATAAATTGAGGGCTTAGGTTTTCAGATGGCTTGATTCCTACGCAGGTCTTAACCTGATCAGGTTCAACGGTACTTGTGATCAAACTGGTGTTGCGATAACACGAAATTTACACAATCTCAGCGAGCTATTACTCGCGCTCCGTCAAGCGATTTAAAGACTAACATGTTTTAGGTTGGCTGGCATTGTCAATTTGTATCTATACAAACCGCATCTATATGGCAGTCACGATAGACTTCTGTGTTCCATGGCGAATCAAATTTTAATAACTGTTCAAGTTGTTCATGCACAATCTGATAGGTAGATTTCTTTTGCCCATTTTCATCAGTTAAATCTATTTTAAATTGCTTATTGCGCTCATCGACAGGGGTGGCAATAAATTTAAGAAATTGTTGGGCAGGTTTCGCTAAACTTGATTGGCTCTGAGTTGATAAAAAGCGGATTTGCTGAAGTGCATCAGGGTCAAACCATGTGTTCGGGGCATATTCATTTGACACAGGTGTGTTATCTAGACCAAAGAAAATGAAGTATCGATATTCATTAAAGAGTATTTTGGCATCATTAATAAAATAACTCTTTGGATATTTTTGAATAAACTTTTCCCAAAATAAAGCACGTTCAGTAAGCTCTTTCCATGAAACAGCCAAAGCACCATCGTTATAGAAAATGTCTTGATTGTCTTTTGCCATACGAGATAAAAATTCTTTCTGGTCAGCGGGTAAAGCCTTAGAAAAAACATCAACTAAGTAGTTCGGTTGACGGCGATAAGTAAACATACCTTCACCTTGATAGAGCAGCTCAATATAGGCTTGGCCCTCATGTTGAAGTAAATATTGATCACGCGGGCTCAGTTGGGCGAAGAGCTTTTTCTGACTTTGAATCACCTTTTTAAGGTCTTGTTTCTGTTCTAAAACAGCATAGCCAAATGCTTCAAAAGCTCTAGCTGTTTTATCAGTGTAGGCTTGTTTTAGAAAACGCTGATACATGGCAGTTGAAGCTTCAATTAGCTTAAGCTGTTCCTCATTTTTTAACGAAGGAACACAGGTTTTAAGCTTTTCATTAATTTGATTTAAGTCTTCTATTTTACTGTTCTGATTAATCGTGTGCATGGCTACCATAATTTGTAAGCAGCTACTGTCTCGCTGTTCGGTGGCCTTTTGCGCAGTTGATTTTTGCTCTTTAGATACAGTTTGATCTTGCTGTGAGGTTTTATTGCAGCCAGCTAAAAGTAGTGCACTGCACATACTCATCATTAGAATTTTTTTCATCTTTATATTTTTATCGAAATTGATATTGCTCAAATTATAACGCTTAAAAAGATTGCATCACTGTTAGAAATCTTTATTATTAGGTAGGTCGGTCTACTTAAGTAAAAGCTATGAATGATAGAACAGCAAGACAGAAAATTCTCGATGCAGCGGCAACACTGTTTTATAACGATGGCATTACTGCAACTGGAATTAACTCAGTTACGGCTAAAGCAGATGTTGCGAAGATGTCGCTTTATAATAATTTTTCTTCAAAAGGTGAGCTTGTCGATGCCTACATTGCTGCACGCCATCAAGAGTGGCTTGATCTCTACCAAAAGCGTTTAGAAAAAATAAAAACAGCTAAAGAAGCCATCTTGGCCGTATTTGATGCCTATCAAGACCATGCGGAATTTGCCTATGAAAAAGGCTTTCGAGGTTGTGGGTTATTGAATGCTGCGGCTGAGTTTCCGGCCAATAGTACAGGGCGTAGTTCTGTAAGGCAGCATAAAGAAGAAGTGGAGGCTATTGTTGCTGAGCATTTAAAAAAATTAATCCCAGAGTCACAGCGCGTTAACTATGTGGCTACGCAGCTTTCTTTTCTTTTAGAGGGTTCTATGGCACGAGCAGGCCTAGAAGGAAACAGCCGTCAACTTCTATTAGCAAAACAAATGGCAGAAGACATTTTAAATAGAGAATGTCCATATGATTAGCCTCATTAAAAATAGTAGCTATGGAGGCACAATTGCAATTTTAGTTGCTTCTGTTTTGTGGGGAACAACAGGTACGGCGGCAGCATTTGCACCGACACTTGGCCCACTTGCTATTGGCGCTGTAGCGATGGGCGGTGGAGGCCTTTTACAAGCTTTGGTTGCATCACGAGCAATACGCGAAAACCGCCAGTTTATAAGGGAAAATATTTCAATACTGCTTTTAGGCATAGCGGCGGTGGGTATTTATCCCTTGGCTTTTTATTCTTCAATGCATTATGCAGGTATTACGATTGGCACCGTGGTTTCAATTGGTACTGCTCCACTAATCGCAGCAATTTTAGAACGATTCTTTGATCGCAAAGCTTTATCGGCTATCTGGTTTCTAAGTTTTGTGTGCGGTGTGCTTGGTGTAAGTATGTTGTCGATGGGCGAAAGTCATGCGGTTCAAGAGAGTACAAATCAATGGAATAAATACTTCGGTATTTTGCTTGGGCTGGTCGCTGCTACAACTTATTCGCTTTATTCATGGGCCGCGAAAAGATTAATAGATCGGGGTGTTGCTGCTAAAGCTGCAATGGGTATGATTATGGGCGGTGGAGCGGTTATTTTACTGCCTACTTTGTTGATTACAGGTGGAGGGTTACTACAAAGCTCAACCAATCTACTTGTGGCTGGTTATATGATGCTGATTCCTATGTTTTTAGGTTATTTGCTTTTTGGATTTGGTCTAAAAACAGTAAATGCCAGCAAAGCGACCACCCTAACTTTATTCGAACCCTTAGTCGCTGCGATTTTTGCGATTGTTTTGGTTGGCGAGCATGTTTCATGGGTAGGTTGGATAGGCATGTTTTTGATTTTTATTTGTATTTTAATATTGTCAAAAACTAAGAACGCTTAAAAAACTAAAACTTTTAATGGCTTGAGTTTGATTTGAATTTTTCTTAGTCTTAAAGGCAAGTTTTATCGTTGATTTGAACAATGAAAATAAAATTAATGGTCGCTGTTGGCCTTTGGAGTTTTGCATCTTCGAGTTTTGCTCTAGATTTGGTTGAAGCTTATGAGCGCGCAAAACAAAATGACCCAACGTGGCAAGCCAATCAACAACAATTTGAAGCAGATCAACTTAATTTAGGCTTGGCAACAGGGGCATTATTACCCACTGTCACATTGTCTGGAAACATTACTCGTAATCGACAAACTGTAAAACGTTCAAACTTTCCGGGTGTTGATCAAGAAGGCCTGTCAGATGCTTTGGTAAGTAATACATCAACGACTCGACAAGCCACTCTCACTGCACGTCAGCCATTATTTCGAATGGATGCTTGGGAAGGTTATAAGCAAGTTAAAACTTCGGTTGCCTTAAGTGAAATTACCTTAAGGCTGCAAAAACAAGATCATGTTTTAAATGTGGCAGAAGCCTATTTCAATGTGTTGCGTCAGCAGGCATTGAGTGTTGCATACTTACAAGAAGAAAAAGCTTTGCTTGAGCAGCTCAATATGATGAATGCCAAACTCAAAGAAGGTTTGGTGGCGCGTAGTGATGTGAGTGAAGCAAATGCTCAATATCAAAATGCCAGAGCCAATCGTATTTCAACCAATGTTCAATTACTTTTAGCTCAAGAGCAGCTGTCTGAATATATTGGTTCTTATCAAGATAAACTCGCTGTACTGCGCAGTGATTTTAGTTTTCAAAAGCCTTATCCGGCAGAGCTTAATGACTGGCTTTCTTTGGCGCAGCAAAAAAATTTAAAGATTCAGCAAGCACGTTTACAGCAAAAATATAGTGAAGATCAGCGCCGTGTCGAAAAGGCAGCGCTTTATCCTCAAATAGATGCCGTAGCAAGTTATGGCTATACTAAACAAACACCAGAGACACTCATTTCGACTGACGGAAAATTTGATCAGGTTGGGGTAGAAATGAACTGGAATCTATTTAATGGTGGACGGACCCGAACATCAATTAAAAAAGCCACTGTAGAAGCCAGTAAAGCGCAGGCACAACTTGATGCAGCCATTCGCCGTGCCAATGTCGATGTGAAAAGTGCGTTTATGCAGGTAGACACAGGTCAAGCCAAACTTGAAGCAAGAAAGGCTGCAATGGATTCATCTTCTTTAGTTTCTCAAGCTTCAAAAGCGAGTTATAACGAAGGCTTAAAAAGTATGGTTGATGTTTTATTGGCGCAGCGTAATGCTTTTTCTGCAAAACAGGATTATCTTAATGCTCAGTATGACTATTTATTGAATGTGCTTCGTTTAAAAGCTGCGGTAGGCCAGTTAGGTGAAAAAGATCTGGTTGAGCTTAATAGCTGGTTAACTTATCAGTAATTAAAAGCTTTTATCTGAAATTTAATTTTGTCATAAAAACTTAATGATTGCTGTGTTTTAATGCTCAATCATTTTATTCCCGCGCCATCATGTTGGAGGCTTCCCTTGAGTCCAAGTAATCCGGTGTTAAGCCATCATATTTCTTCTCAATTTAATGAAGATTTGCAAGATGTAAACACAAAGTTTATGACCATGGGTGGCTTGGTCGAACAGCAGGTTGCAAATGCAATTCATTCTTTACTTGATACAGACGCAAATTTAGCGATTGATGTTCAATTTAAAGATAATGCAGTCAATCAGTATGAACGTGATATTGATGAAGGCTTAACGTTGATTTTGGCGCGTCGTCATCCAGCAGCGATTGACTTACGTATGGTGATTGCCATGAGCAAAGCCAATACTGACCTTGAGCGTATTGGTGATGAAGCAGCGAAAATTGCCCGTATTGCACAAAACCTGTGTGAAGAGGGCGGGTCACCGCGTGGCTACATGGAAACACGTCATATTGGTAACCAAGTTCGTGTCATGATTCATGATGCACTTGACGCTTTTGCACGTTTAGATGCAGATCAAGCTTTACGTGTACTTTTAGCGGATGCTGACATTGACCGTGAATATCAATCAGCAACACGTACATTAATGACCTATATGATTGAAGACCCGCGTCATATTGCTCGTGTGATTAATGTCATGTGGGTTTTACGTTCATTAGAGCGTATTGGCGATCATGCACGTAACATTGCTGAGCAAGTGATTTATATGGCGAAAGGCTTTGATGCTCGTCATACCAAAATTGAAGAAATTGAAGCCAAAGTCCACGAAAAGTAATCTTGAGCTGAAATATTTAAAGGCCTTGTTTAAAACAAGGCTTTTTTGTTTTTAAAAAATAATAGATAAAAAAATGTCCCGAACTTTGGGGGGAAGTTCAGGACAGAAAATCAAGTGCATAAACACGACAGGGATCGTGTTCTTCTTGCTATAGAGTGATATTAAGTTCTTCGCTTTTTGATGTCATGTAGAGTCCTGTGCGCTCTATGTAAGGCTTTTTATGTTTGTGTAAGTTTCACGTAAAAAAAGGCGGATCTATGTATATAGACCCGCCTTTTTAATGATGAGTAAACTAAAACAAACCGATTATTCTGGTTTCCAGCCTTCAGCTTTTTCTACACTTTCATCATTATTAAAGAATTTCTCACGTTGTTCTTCCAGAAACTTTTTAGCTTCTGGTTCAAACACGTTTAAACGCTTTTCATTAATGAGCGTAGTTTGATGCTGTAACCATTCTTGCCATGCTTGTTTAGAAACATTTTCAAAAAAATCTTGGCCTTTAGCACCTGGGAAAGGAGCGAAGTCTAAACCTTCCATTTCCTTTTGATATTTACGGCAAAATACTTGGCGACTCATGTTTTATCCTTAAGCGTATAACTGTTCTAAACGTGTATGGGCACGCGCAATTGCAGCTTCAACCTGTTTTGGAGAAGTTCCACCAATATGATCACGAGCATTTACAGAAGCTTCTAGAGTTAAGGCTTTGTCAAACACATCTGCTGTAATTAAGTCAGAGAATTGCTGTAATTGCTCAAGTGTGAGTTCAGATAAGTCTTTTTCTTCCGCAACACCTAATGCAACAGCTTTACCTACAATTTCATGCGCATCACGGAACGCAACGCCTTTTTTCACTAAGTAGTCAGCAAGGTCAGTTGCAGTTGAGAATCCACGAAGAGCAGCTTCACGCATGATTTCAATATTTGGAACCAATGCAGGAATCATGTCTGCAAATGCCATCAGTGAACCACGAACCGTATCGATTGCATCAAATAAAGGTTCTTTGTCTTCTTGGTTATCTTTGTTGTATGCCAATGGTTGACCTTTCATGAGCGTAAGTAAGCTAATTAAGTCACCAAATACACGGCCAGATTTACCACGAATAAGTTCTGGAACATCTGGGTTTTTCTTCTGTGGCATGATTGAAGAACCAGTACAGAAGCGGTCAGGAATATTCACAAATTTGAACTGTGCAGAAGTCCAAAGAATGAGCTCTTCTGACATACGTGATAAATGCATCATGATGAGTGCAGCCGCCGCATTAAATTCGATGGCAAAGTCACGGTCAGATACAGCATCAAGAGAGTTTTCAGATACAGCTTCAAAACCTAAAAGTTCTGCTGTATATGCGCGGTCAATCGGATAAGTTGTACCAGCAAGAGCAGCTGAACCAAGTGGCATGCGGTTAACACGTTTACGGCAGTCTTGAAGACGTTCAGTGTCACGTACTAACATTTCAAACCATGCTAACAAGTGATGACCAAAAGTCACAGGCTGAGCAGTTTGTAGGTGTGTAAAGCCTGGCATAATTGTATTTACATTTTTAGCAGCCAAGCCTAACAAGCCTTTTTGTAAACGTTCTAATAATTTTAAAATATCATCAATTTCGTCGCGCAGGTAAAGACGAATATCAGTTGCAACCTGATCGTTACGGCTACGGCCAGTGTGTAATTTTTTACCTGTAATGCCAATACGTTGAGTCAAACGTGATTCAATGTTCATGTGAACATCTTCAAGATCGATGCGCCATTCAAAGTTTCCAGCCTCAATTTCTGAGCGAATGGTGCTTAAACCTTCAATAATGTCATCGCGTTCTGCTTCCGTGAGTACGCCAACTTTCGCAAGCATGGTAGCATGCGCAATCGAACCAGCGATGTCTTGTTTATAAAAACGTTGGTCAAACTGAACAGAGGCGGTAAATTCGGCTACAAAAGCGTCCGTCGCTTCAGAAAAACGACCACCCCACATACCTGAGGTTTGGTCTGGGGTTACTGAATTAGGGGGATTTGAAGATGTGGTCATGGTGGCTCAGTAAAATAAAAAAGAGTATATCACTTGCCGAAGCTCAACAAACAAAGTTGTTTCCTACAGCATACCGAAATCAAAATTCTTCCTATTTTTTTACGAAAAGCGGGCGTTGGCAACACTTATTCGAATTAATTATCGCAAGTAATGTTTTGGCACTGGTTTTGGCATTGGCTGAAGCGCAGTCTTGGCAAGCCTTAAGCGGGGGAAGGCTTTTTCAATACATCGTTTTTATTAACTGGGTAATATTGTCCTTTTTTGCATTGGTTGAACGCTTTCAAGGTTTTTTTAGCAGCTTACGTCAAGAATTTGCTTTGGCTATTGGTTTTGTCATGCTGCAAAGTATTGTTGTTTTGACCACTTTAATCAGTAATTTTTTTCAGTTTGGTCTTTTAAATAAACATGCTTCTTTAACGCAGGACTGGAGTGTTTATTTTACCAATGTACCTTTATATCTAAGCTATGGAATATTACTCGGGGCTTTCTGCTTACGTTATTTATATGTCAGGGAACAATGGTTGCATCAGCAATATGCCGAGTTAAATGCCCGTATTCAGGCCATGCAAGCACGAATTCATCCTCACTTCTTATTTAATAGTTTAAATAATGTGGTGAGTTTAATTGCGATAGATCCAGATAAAGCAGAAAGCATGCTCATTAGTTTGTCGCGTTTATTTCGAGCAAGTTTCCAAGAATTAAAATTGGTGAGTCTGCATGAAGAAATCGAGCTGAGTAAACAATATTTAATGATTGAGCAGGTGCGTTTGGGGGAGCGTTTAAAAGTAGATTGGAAGATCGAGCTTTCATCTGTGCAATTAAAACAGATCACTATTCCTTTATTGACATTACAACCTTTGTTAGAGAATAGTATTTTTCATGGGGTAGAACCAATGATGGGTAAAGCAACCATAGGGGTATTGGTTGAAATATTGCAAAATCAGGTCAGTATAGTCATTACCAACCCATATACAGACGATACAATAAATTCACGGAAAGGGCATGGAATCGCTCTTGAAAATGTTAAGCAGCGCCTGAAAGCGTATTATGGGAACACCGTTAGATTTCAGGTTTATAAAGGTGAAGCTTTATATACCACTATTATGAGCTATCAATATCAAACAAAATAATAAGTCAGTCAGAGTTAACCATAAAAAAATGGACCAAGTTAACGGTGACAAGGAGGATGAATGAAGGTGCTAATTTGTGATGATGAACCACTTGCAGTGGAGCGTTTATCACGTTTAGTTTCAAAGATGAGACATGAGGTTGTATCAACGGCTCATCATGGACAGGAGGCATTGGAACAAGCACGGCTTCATCAACCGGATGTAATCTTGCTTGATATTCAAATGCCAGGTATGAATGGGCTTGTCTGTGCAGAACAGTTAAGTCAGCTAAATCCTCGACCTGCGATTGTATTTTGTACCGCCTACGATCAGCATGCATTAGAAGCTTTTAAAGCTCAGGCTCAAGCTTATCTTCTTAAACCGATTGATCCGGTTGAACTTGAGCAAGCTTTAACTCAGCTAACTCAACTTACTCAAGCACAACTCAATGCATTACCGAATTCTGAGCTTTTACAAGATTTAAAAACACAGCGTCATCAAATTGCCGCAAAAACCTATCGTGGTGTTGAGCTGATTCCTGTTGAAAATATCTATTACTTTTTAGCAGATCAGAAATATGTCACTGTGAGACATAAAAATGGCAGTGTATTAATAGATGAAACATTAAAAGAACTTGAAACCGAATTTGCAGATCAGTTTATTCGTATTCATCGAAATGCGTTGGTTGCGGTTGCATATTTAGATGGGTTGGAACTGATTAGTTCGGGGCAATATCAGGTTAGATTGCGAGGCCTTGATGAGCGACTTTCAGTGAGCCGTCGACATTTGTCTACGCTTAGAGAGCGAATTCATCAGCTCTAAATTTAAAAGAGTTATCTTGGACTTGCGAGATTTTACTTGCAATTTTAAGGGATCAAGTTAAGTTTAGGGTGTATTGTTTGACCAGCCCATGCTTGAATTTATGAAAACCTTGAAAATTGCTACACGACAAAGCCCACTTGCTCTTTGGCAGGCAGAACATATTCGTGCCCGTTTACAGGAGCTTCACCCTGATTTAACGGTGGAATTGGTTAAATTTGTCACGCAGGGCGATAAAATCTTAGATACGCCTTTAGCAAAAATTGGGGGTAAAGGGCTGTTCGTTAAAGAGTTGGAAGCAGCACTTTTAGATGGGCGTGCGGACTTAGCTGTACATTCAATGAAAGATGTCCCAATGGCTTTGCCTGAAGGTTTAACTTTAGCAGTAATTTGTGAGCGTGAAGATCCGTTAGATGCTTTTGTTTCTAATCGTTTTGAAACATTCGCTGATTTACCACAAGGTGCAAAAGTTGGTACATCAAGCCTACGTCGTAAATCTCAAATATTAAAACAACGTCCTGATTTACAAATTATTGACTTGCGTGGAAATGTTGGCACACGTTTAGCGAAGCTAGATGACGGTCAATATGATGCAATTATTCTAGCCAGTGCTGGTTTGAAGCGTTTAGGGTTGTCGGAACGTATCCGTCATTGTTTAACACCAGATATTAGTTTGCCTGCTGTGGGACAAGGTGCATTGGGTTTAGAGTGCCGTGCAGCTGACCAAGATGTATTGGCTTTAATTCAACCTTTATTACACGAAGAAACAGATGTTTGTGTACGTGCTGAACGTGCATTTAATGCCTATCTTGAAGGCGGTTGTCAGGTCCCAATTGCAGGTTATGCCACACTGCAAAATGGTCAAATCCATATCGAAGGTCGTGTTGGAAGCCCTGATGGCCAAACATTATTACGTGCTGAACTAACAGATGAGGCCAATAATGCTCAGCAATTGGGTGAAAACCTTGCTCGAAACTTACTTGATCAAGGTGCTGGCGAGCTATTAAAGGCCCTCTACTAAACCATGCTGTTTATTAATACTCGACCTGATTCGCGTGCAGCTGAACTAACAGAAGCTTTGCAAAATGAAGGTTATCAGGTTGAGTCTTTACCCCTTTTAGAGCTCGTTGCAAAACCCTTTTCTGAACACTTACTTCAGCTTTACCAACAATTAATTAAGGCGCAAGCTATTGTTGTCGTCAGCCCAACTGCTGTTGAATTGGGTATGGAGTATTTAGTAAAAAGTGGTTTAAAAATTAGCGACTTAAAACATATTCAGTGGATTGCGGTAGGGCAAGCAACAGCCAATTGTCTAAACGAATATGGAATAGAAGCACATATCCCAGATGTTGAAACTTCTGAGGGGATGTTGAACCTACCTATTCTGCACAATATGCAACAGACGGGTAGTGTGGCTTTTTGGCGGGGAGAAGGTGGACGCCAATTTATGATGGAGACCTTGCAACAACAAGGAATTCAGATTTTAAATTTTGTTCTATATCATCGGCAGTGCCCAGAAGCTTCATATTCTACATTCAAACATCTGACACAGAATTCAAATTATAATTTAAATAAATGGCTCGTCTTAATTACCAGTGAAGCGAGCTGGAAATATTGGTTAGAGCTTTGTTCAAAAAATAATGTACAACCTGATGGTGTATATCTGGTTTTAGGGCCTCGTCTTTTTCAAATTGTTAAAGAGTATCGCGATCAGCAACAGGCTCATTTTCACATTATTCAACTTGAAAATTTATCGCCTTCGGGGATGATTCATCACATTCAGGCATTATAAGGATTCGTATGAGAAAACTTGTTTCTATCATCATTTTACTGGGCGTAGCTTGGTTGGCTAAGCTCAGTTACGATATGTGGCAAATTTCTCGTACTGTTCCCGAGCTTAAACAAAGTCTGCTGCAATCCGAACAGCACTATGCCAATTTAAATGATCAATTGGTTGCTTTACAGCGACAGTTGCAGAATCAACCCGTAAGTACAGGGAATAAAACCAATTCAGTAGTTCAACCGGAAGCTCCACCGACAGGTATTGCACCTACAGTTTTAATTAAACAAAAGTTAGATTTAATTCAATTTGCGATTGATCAGCAGCAGTTGATTTATGCAGTTGATCAATTAAATCAGTTACAGCAATCGCTTGTACACTATGAAATTGCTCCTGCATTGCAGCATAGCTTGAATCAATCGCTCGAGCAGGATAAACAGGCAGTTCAACAGTTTACTTTGGCTCAAAATCAACGCCATCAATTAATCGATGATTTATTACAGAACATTGATAAGAATATTCAACAAGCCTTAGCCCAGCCTAAACTTGAAATGGATCAATCCGAGACTGTGTCTTGGTGGAAAAAGTGGTTCCGTATAGAAAAAGTAGAAACGCCGTCTATTAATTTAATGAGTCGAAGCGTTGTGCTTAAAGAAGTGCAATTAAGATTGTTAATTGCCGAACAGGCACTCAATCAAGGAAAAATGACTGAGTATCAAAATGAGTTGCAATCTGTGATGCAAAAGTTAGATGAAATGCCTGATGCAACCAGTCAGCAGTTAAAAAAACGTATTGCTAAAGTGGCACATTTATCTATCGTGCCTGTTCCTAAACTTTCTACACTTGGGCTAATCGGCTCATAAGGAGGATATATGAAACACCTCCTGTGGGTTTATTTCGTAATCAGCTTAATACTCTTTGCAGCCCTAGCTTTATTTAGTTATGGCTATGGAATGGGGTATGTCTATATTTACTGGCGACAATTGCAGCTACAAACAAATGTCTGGGGATTAACTCTTACTTTTGTAGTGATGAGTTTTATTGCTCAACTCTTGTGGCTGTGGATTAAACGTTATTCATCTCGTGAACAAAGAAAAAGTGAAAACATCTTCCAGTTTAAAAACCTTCATCCCTATGAACAATTAGGTATTGTTTGGTTATTAGAAGCGGCCGAAGATCAACGTGTATTTATTGAACGTGTTTTTACTCAATCAGGGCTTTTAAAAAATATTATCGATGCCAAGTTTCTGGTTTTAAGTGGGGACTATCCAAAAGCATTGGCTGCTCTCGATCAATCACCACCGATGGCATTTGAATTGGCAGAGTTACAGCGAATTGAAATCTTTTTAGCCGAAAATGAAGCCGATCGTGCATTAACTCATCTCGAATTTTTATATCAACACCAGTTATCACCGTGGTTACAAGAAATAGAAACTGCTTACCAGCAAAGATTAACGGCTTTATGGGGGCAATTAGCGCTGCAACATCCATGGGTATATTTACGTTCTATGAAATACGGTTTGCTAGATGCAGAACACCGTGATTTATGGTTACAGCAGCTTCTTCAGCAATTTGACCAAGCGTCTATCGATGACTTACATGCCTTACAGCAACGTTATTTGGATTTAGAGTCTGAAATACAAACTCGACCTTATAGCAGTAAGTTGTTATGGCTAAAACTATTAGCACGTATGCCAGATATGAGCATGCAGCATGCGGCCTTAACACTACATTTGTTAAAAGAGCAGTTTGACCCAGAAGTGTTTTATCTATGGTTTCAGCAGCAGTTGCTTAAACAAGTTCCAGACTATGCCGATGTTGAAGAAAAAATTATTCAATTTGAAAATCAATATATGAATTTGCCAGTTTTAACCTTTGCAAAATGGCATATCTATATGGCAACTGGACGTCAAACAGAAGCTGAAACATTATTATCATTATATCCAGATAATATTTTAATGAGCTATTTACGTATTAAGTCTACGCTTAAAGAAGATGACGTGTTAATCAAACAGTTAAATCTAATCTTTGAAAATGATGCAAATTTTTTAAAGTTTAAAATATGAGGTAAAAATGAAAGAACTGTCTGTCTACCCAGTAATATATGAACAGAAAGTCGCGTGGGGAGATATGGATGCTTTTGGTCATGTCAATAATGTACAGTATTATCGATATATTGAAAGCTCACGTATTTTATATATGGAAGCAATCAATATATTAACCCCACATTTATATACCGTTGTTGCTTCAAGTCAGTGTAAATATTTAAAGCCTGTTTTTTATCCTGACGTATTGAAAGTTGGTGTTCGCGTGGAAGAGCTCCGTAATAGCGCATTCCGTATGGCTTATATATTGTGGAGTGAAACCCAACAACAAATAGTCGCTACTGGTGAAGCTGTTATGGTATGCGTAGATAAATTAACAGAACGAAAATGTGAAATACCACAGGAAATAAAACAAAAAATTATTGAGCTAGAAAAATCAGTTGGGCATGACTTAATACATTTATCTTAAATAAATATTAATAAAATATATTTCATTTATAATTGGTAATGTAATTAAAAGGTAATTTTTTTGATTATTCTGATGAACACGGCTTTCAAACTATTGCTTATTGAATAGATTATAAATAATATTGGTCTTGATTTTATGTTTTTAAATTTTGTCTGTATTATTTTGAATTGTCTGTAAGACTGGAGTATTTATTAATGAAACCGGATATCAGTGAATTATCTGTTGAAGAGTTAAAACGCTTACAAGAAGAAGCAGAAGCTTTAATTGCAAGTAAAAAAGATCAAGCAATCGAAGATGCTTATAATCAAATTATCGAGATTGCTGAAAATGTAGGTTTCAGTGTTGAACAACTTCTTGAGTTTGGTGCTCAAAAACGTAAGAAAACAACTCGTAAATCTGTTGAGCCTCGTTACCGCAACAAAAACAATGCTGAAGAGACTTGGACTGGTCGCGGTAAACAACCACGCTGGTTAGTTGCTGAAATTGAAAAAGGCGCAAAACTTGAAGATTTCTTAATCTAATCAAATTGCCGTTTTTAAAAGCCAAGAAAATTTGCTTGGCTTTTTTATTGATAAAAATATCTCAAAATTTTGCTATAAATATTATTTAAAAAATTGAGTGTTTAAATTGCTCTTTAAATGAATTGTTGAGATCAAATGTGCATTTACTTCATTGAGCGCCAAGTTTTCATGATTTTGTCATACGTTCAACTTATAGTCTCAATACCGAAGCCAAGCCCGATTGCTTGGTTTTTTTATATGAAGTGAATTGGCGATGTTGAAAAAGTATGCATAATGTCAGACTAGGGAGCTACTCTCAAAATAAGGACGATAATTTGCATGTTGGTAAGGCTGAATGAAGAAAAAGTCTAAGCAATGGAAGTGGTGGTTTTTTGCCCTCATTGCATTTTTAATTTTTATTATTTTACAGATCCCGGCGACTTGGCTTATTTCTAAATTTTCAAAGAATAATCAAACTCTACACAATGTAAGTGGAAATATCTGGCAAGGCCAAGCAGATTGGCGGCGTGGTACTTTGAGAGGTTCGATTCATTGGAAAACTAGACCTCTTGACCTGTTTTTATTAAGGTTCGCTGCTGATGTAGATATCCATAGTGGTAATACCCAATTAGCTGGGGTAATGGGCTATGGTGTGGGGAAAAAAGTAATTGTAAAGGCTATGAATGGTCAAATTGCGCCTGAAACATTAAAACAAATTGTGAATTGGCAATGGCCTACGAACAGCATTCAACTGAAAGATATTGAGTTTAATTATAAGAAAGAGCAGGGTTTCGCCGCAGTTGATGGTCAATTACATTGGGGTGGCGGTGCTTTAATTTATAATATTGGTGATCGTCAAGACCGTATGAATATGCCTTCTTTAAATGGCCAATTAACGGATCAAAATGGTCAATTACAAGTTGATATACGTGATCAACGCAGTCAAAAAATGGCGAATCTCTTATTAGATGCCAACATGATGCTTGATGTGCAGCTCACCCAAAGATTATTACTTAATATTCCATCTTATGATGGAAAAGCTGGTTTGGATACGTTTGTCATTAGTTCTCGTCAACCCTTAATACAAGGGGGTAACTAATGAAAGTATGGATTGAGAAATTACAGCAATTACAGTGGCAAAAATTAGATCGGTTAAGTGTAGTTGTATTTGCCTTTTTAATTTTATGGTTGTGTTGGAAATTAGCTTCATTATTTTGGTGGGTAATTGCGCCTCCTCAAATGATGCAATTTGATCGGGTCGAGTTAGGATCACAGCAGCCACAAATTCCTAACATTAGTACTTTTTCACTTTTTAATGAACCTTCAGCCAATGCAGCACAGGAAAATGTCAACCTAGAATTACAAGGCGTAATGCTGGGTTATCCGAATCGTTTTTCCTCAGCTGTTATTAAGCTAGATAATACTGCCGACCGATATCGGGTAGGAGAAACAATAGGTTCTACCTCTTATCAGTTGGCAGAAGTTTATTGGGATCACGTGATATTACGTCAAGGTAATGGAAGTACTCGTGAACTCCAATTTAAAGGTTTGCCAAACGGTTTATATCAACCTATGACGCCAGATGCATCACAACCAACTGCTACTGTACCTCAGTCGTCAGCACCTGTTAATACTGCTCAAGAGGCATTAGGGCAAGCTATTCAGCAAATGCAAGGCAACCGTGAACAATATCTGCGTGACATGGGTGTTAGTGGGAACTCCAGTGAGGGTTTTGAAGTTACAGAACGTACACCCACTGCGCTTCGAAATAAGTTAGGTTTAAGGCCGGGTGATCGGATTGTTTCATTAAACGGTCAAACGGTTGGGCAGGGACAAACGGATGTGCAGTTACTTGAACAGGCTCGACGAGCTGGGCAAGTGAAAATAGAAATAAAACGTGGTGATCAAGTGATGACCATACAACAAAATTTTTAGTGATAACACGTCACCATAAGAGTTAGGAATTATCGCAAGTTATGGCTTTATTGAATCATCAACGTCCACTTTGGGCATTACTTGCAGCAGCCCCATTGATTGCGACAGTGAGCAGCAGTGTCTATGCCCAAACATGGAAGATCAATTTACGTGATGCTGACTTAACTGCATTTATTAATGAAGTGGCAGATATTACGGGTAAAAACTTTGCAGTAGATCCACGAGTACGCGGTAACGTCACAGTAATATCGAATAAACCCCTCAATAAAAATGAAGTTTACGACCTGTTTCTTGGGGTCTTAAACGTAAATGGTGTGGTGGCAATTCCTTCGGGTAACACCATTAAACTGGTACCAGATAGTAATGTCAAAAATTCGGGAATCCCTTACGATTCTAGAAACAGACTACGTGGTGATCAGATTGTTACTCGGGTTATTTGGCTTGAAAATACCAATCCTAATGATCTAATTCCAGCACTTCGTCCTTTAATGCCACAATTTGCGCATATGGCTGCAATTGCAGGGACTAATGCGCTGATTGTTTCGGACCGTGCAGCAAATATTTATCAACTTGAAAATATTATTCGTAATTTAGATGGCACTGGCCAGAATGATATTGAGGCAATAGGCCTTCAATCGAGCCAAGCTGAAGAAATCATTACTCAACTGGAGGCAATGAGTGCTACGGGAGCATCTAAAGATTTTAATGGTGCACGTATCCGTATTATTGCAGACAACCGTACCAATCGTATTTTAGTTAAGGGCGATCCTGAAACACGTAAGCGCATTCGCCACATGATTGAAATGCTGGATGTGCCTTCGGCTGATCGCTTGGGGGGCTTAAAAGTTTTTCGCTTGAAATATGCAAGTGCAAAAAATTTATCTGAAATTTTACAAGGTCTTGTAACAGGGCAGGCCGTTTCTTCGTCAAATAGTAATAACAGTTCTTCTAATTCATCGAATCCGATCAATAATTTGATGGGTAATAACCAGAATTCTAGTTCAAATACCTCTGGTTCAAATGGTAGCTCAATTTCTACGCCATCTATTAATCTAAATGGTAATTCGAACAATAATAATCAGAACAGTATCTCTAGCTTTAGCCAAAATGGTGTGAGTATTATTGCGGATAATGCCCAAAACTCGTTAGTGGTTAAGGCAGATCCTCAATTAATGCGCGAAATTGAATCTGCTATTCAGCAGCTTGATGTGCGTCGTCAGCAAGTTCTGATTGAAGCTGCAATTATCGAAGTGTCAGGAGATGATGCAGATCAACTTGGTATTCAATGGGCACTGGGTGATTTATCTAGTGGGATTGGTTTACTTAGCTTTAGTAATGTAGGGGCTAGTTTATCTTCTATTGCTGCTGGTTATTTATCGGGTGGTTCGGCTGGGGCTGCATCAGCTATCGCTGGTGGCGCTAATAAAGGTAATGGGGCATCCTTGGCTCTGGGTAATTTTGAGAATTCTCGTAAGGCTTATGGTGCATTAATTCAAGCACTTAAAACTAATACCAAATCAAATTTGCTTTCGACACCATCCATTGTGACTATGGATAATGAAGAGGCGTATATTGTTGTTGGTCAGAACGTTCCCTTTGTCACAGGATCGGTAACTACAAACAGTACAGGTATTAATCCATACACCACGGTTGAACGTAAAGATGTCGGTGTGACATTAAAAGTCGTTCCACATATCGGTGAAGGCGGTACAGTTCGTCTGGAAGTAGAACAAGAAGTCTCTGCTGTTCAAGACAGTCGTGGACAAGCGGCTGACTTGGTGACAAGTAAACGTGCCATTAAAACTGCTGTTTTGGCTGAGCATGGACAGACAGTAGTGCTTGGTGGTTTGGTGTCGGATGACACGTCACTTTCAAGACAAGGTATACCTGGATTAAGTAGTATTCCCTATGTTGGTCGATTGTTCCGCTCAGATAATAGAAGTAATGTAAAACGTAACCTTCTTGTTTTTATCCACCCAACAATTGTGGGTGATGCAAATGATGTGCGCCGTTTGTCTCAGCAGCGCTATAGCCAGCTTTATAGCTTGCAATTGGCTATGGATAAAAACGGCAATTTTGCAAAACTGCCTGAGCAGGTTGATGATGTCTACAATCAAAAGATGACACCACCTAGTATTGCCTCTCAGCCGAAAAACTATCAACAGGTTCCTTCAGGTGGAAAAACCTCGACGGTAACTACACCTGTAGCCGTAGAGCCAGCAGTGCAAAAGCAAACTTTACAGTTACCTGATCCTGAAGTTAATCGTACTAAAAATACAGTAACAACAACGACACTGCGCCCAAGCACAGCACAGTAGTAGCATGTTATGATTGATAAAAAATGAATAGGACATACGCATGACTTGGAAACTACAAGCAATTACTGGTGAAATTACTGGCCAAGAAATTAATGTTGATCGTGATATGTTGGTAGGGCGTCATCAAGATGCTGATGTGTTGTTACAAGCTGCTGAAATTTCACGTCGCCATGCTGCATTGCTTCTAAAAGATCAAGCGCTATGGGTGCAAGACCTTAATTCATCCAATGGCACATTTGTAAACGATATTCGTATTGAGCAAGAAAAGCAGTTGCATGATGGTGATATTGTTCAGTTTGCTAGTTTTAAATTTTCTGTATTGGCTCCTGCACAGAAAATCACGGAATTACCTGAAATTGAAGCCGAACCTGTAAATACGACATCCTCCCCAGATTTAAGCGATCAAGGAATGCCGAGCCTTGCAGAGCGTGCCGCAGAAGTAGAAGTTCGTCGCGATGGTATGCCGCAGAATATTTCTATTCCAAAGCCTGCCCCTATTCCAGAGGGGGTAGATATTAATGCACAACAGCAAACACCTATCGCTTTTGATGAACCGGTTTCTCGTGTTGCTGAAGAAAAAGAGCAACAAAAGAATGCGTCAGTTGGTTTAATCACTATTATTATTTTAGTAATTTTAGCTGTATTGGCATGGTTATTCTTTAAATAATCCGTTGCTGCTTTTACAATCAAGGCATGCTAAACGCATGCCTTTTTAATTTTGAGTAGAAAAAAGATGTCTGTTGCACAACTAAGTAAGCGCGATTTAATTTTATTTGATCTAGATGGGACGTTGGTTGATTCTGCTGCTGATTTGTATCGGTCTATGAATTTAAGTTTAGATGCGCTAAGTTGGCCATTGGTAACAGAAGTTCAAATACGAGAATGGGTGGGTAAAGGAGCTTCAAAACTCTGTGAAAGTGTTCTGCTTCATATTTTTGGAAAATTAGATACTGAACAGCACAAAGTCTTATTACAAAAATTTATTGATATATATAGTGTAGAACTCTGTGTAAATACTCAAATTTATCCTGGTGTAACCGAGTTTTTAAAACATTGTAAAACTTTGAACATACAAATGGCATGCGTTACCAATAAGCCTGTACAACTTGCCCAAGGTTTGCTTGATGCTTTAGAGCTCTCTCCATATTTTCAAGTCGTACTTGGTGGGGATAGTTTACCTGAGAGAAAGCCTCATCCATTGCCATTATTACATTGTATGCAAAGCCTAAAAATATCGGCTTCACAATCATTAATGATTGGTGATTCAAGTAATGATATTGAGGCTGCGCGTCGCGCGGGAATTGATTGTATTGTGGTTAGCTATGGCTATAATCATGGAGAAAATATCTATGATTGCCAACCTCAGCAAGTTGTTGATAGTTTGGCTGAGTTAATTATCTAATGAATGAAATGGAGATCAGAATGAATAAGCGTATGGTTTTTCGATGGCGTGTCTAAATCGAATCTAGAAAAACACCCTTTTAAATCGAAACCATATTAGAGAAGAATTCATGACTACATTAGCGCAATTTGAACAACTTAAGGCTTCAGGCTACAACACGATTCCAGTCTATCGCCAACGCTTAGCAGACACAGAAACTCCTTTATCTGTTTTTGCTCGTTTTAAAGACCAGACACAGGCTTATTTATTTGAGTCCGTCGAAGGCGGTGAAAACTGGGCGCGCTATTCTATGATTGGTTTAGGCGAGTCGACGGTGTTCTCATGTAATGCTGGTATTCTATCTATACAGCACGCTGATGGCTCAATCACACAGCAAGATTGCCAAGATCCATTTCAATATATTCGTGAATTCCAGAAGCAGTTTAAAGTGCCTTCTGTTGAACAGTTGCCAAACTTACCGAGCTTTACGGGCGGATTAGTGGGGTATTTGGGCTATGATGCGGTTCGCTACATAGAACCACGTTTAAAGAATGTTCCTACAGCTGACCCAATTACATTGCCGGATTTATGGTTAATGCTATCAAAGACAGTCATTGTGTTTGATAACCTTAAAGATACTTTATTTCTAATTGTGCATGCGGATACAGAGCAGAGTAATGCTTATGAAGACGCTCAGAAAAAATTAGATGAATTAGAACAGTTGTTAGCTACTCCAGTTAGTTTGCAAGCTAAGCCACATACACCTCCACATTTTGAATCAATTACTGGTAAAGCGAAATTCTTAGAGACAGTCGAAAAAGTTAAAGAATATATACGTGCTGGTGATGTGATGCAGGTTGTTCCGGGGCAGCGTATGGTTTCTGATTTTGATGGAGAGGCTTTACAGGTTTATCGTGCTTTACGTCATTTGAATCCATCGCCTTATTTATTCTTGGTACAAGGGCAAACGATTACTGATAAAAAGCCATTCCATATTGTAGGGTCATCGCCAGAAATTCTTTCTCGTTTAGAAAATGGTATTGCGACAGTGCGTCCTCTTGCAGGTACTAGACCACGTGGTAAAACTAAAGAAGAAGATCTTGCTTTAGAAAAAGACTTACTTTCTGATGAAAAAGAAATCGCAGAGCATTTAATGTTGATTGACCTTGGTCGAAATGACGTTGGGCGAGTTTCTAAAATTGGTAAGGTCCAAGTAACGGATCAAATGGTGATTGAACGCTATTCACATGTCATGCACATTGTCTCAAATGTGCAAGGCGAAGTTCGTGACGATATCGATGCGCTAGATGTATTTAAAGCAACTTTCCCAGCAGGTACTTTATCGGGTGCTCCAAAAATCCGTGCAATGGAAATTATTGATGAAGTTGAGCCTGTGAAAAGAGGTGTGTTTGGTGGGGCAGTGGGATATTTAGGATGGCACGGCGAAATGGATATGTCGATTGCAATCCGTACTTGTGTTATTCGAGATAAAAAAGTGTATGTGCAGGCTGGAGCAGGCTTGGTAGCGGACTCAAATCCTGAATCTGAATGGAATGAAACGCAAATAAAAGCTCGCGCAGTGATCAAAGCGGTTGAATTATCATCAAACGGATTGATTTTATGAGTTTTTAGCGGTTTTTTTTAAAAAACCGCTTGCATCGTTTGGAAGTTTTGCTAAACTGCACACCGTTCCGATACGAAACGTACGAAACACTAAGAAGAGCCGGCATAGCTCAGTTGGTAGAGCAACTGACTTGTAATCAGTAGGTCCACAGTTCGAATCCGTGTGCCGGCACCATCTTAAAGGTGTGTAGTTGTGAAGTAAAGAACAACACTGAAATAAGTGTGATATGGTGAGATTCCCGAGCGGTCAAAGGGGGCGGACTGTAACTCCGCTACGAAAGTTTCGAAGGTTCGAATCCTTCTCTCACCACCATTAACTTCGATTGAAGTGGTATATATACCAACACAGTGCGGGAGTAGCTCAGTTGGTAGAGCGGCAGCCTTCCAAGCTGCATGTCGCGAGTTCGATCCTCGTCTCCCGCTCCATCGAAGGATAATCGCTCTTATAGCTCAGTGGTAGAGCACTCCCTTGGTAAGGGAGAGGTCTCGAGTTCAAATCTCGATAAGAGCTCCAGATACAGTTTAGTAGATTTTCTACAAAGATTTAAAAAGCAGGCTTATTAGTCTGCTTTTCAAGTATTGGGTGTTTGATTTTTTAGGCGATATGTCGATGCTGAGTTTTTGCTCAGAATTGTGTTCGACGTAAACGAGGACTATAAACATGGCTAAGGCTAAGTTTGAACGTAATAAGCCACACGTAAACGTGGGCACAATCGGTCACGTTGACC
>NZ_JBQENP010000011.1:0-140021 GCF_052044755.1 Acinetobacter sp. 22512
AATGGTGGTATCAATTTAGAGGGTGCTAAAGTTGATATTCAAGGTTCACAGTTAATAGCACAAAAAGATATTAAGATCGTTTCAAGTAAAGATGATGCGCTAATTGATGGAGTTAAAAATAATTTTTCTAGTTTACAAAAATTAAATTTAGCAAAAGATTATACTTTAAAAATAGAAGAAATGAATAAGGAACGTTTAAAGCTACAGTCACAAGATTATTTTAATGATTACTCTAATTTGGTGAAAAAATATCGCAATTATAATGATATGTTTCTTAAATATTGGGATTATGAACTTTTAGATCAAACCAAAAATAAAAATTCAGAAATATGGGTTAATGCATATAAAGAATATGAAAGAGATTTTAATGTATTTAAAGATAAGTATCCAATAAAAATAAATTATCCAGTTCCTGGGCAGCTTCCGTTCTTGCTTGGTGGAAATAATACTCCACTTGCTGTAGATTATGTTTTTGGTTTTAAATATGATAATGATTATATTAATGATGTCGAAAAAAATGAACTATTCTATAAGGAGAGTCTAAACGGATCTGAGCATGCTGAAACTAAGTTAACTTCAAAATCAGGAAATATAAATATTACTTCTGCTAAAGGTTTATCTATAAGTGGAGGAAATATTTCTGCTCAATTAGGACAAGTTAATTTAGAAGCAAGTGGTGTTTTAGCCGAACAGTATAAATCTTCAATTAGTAGTGGGGTTAATCAACCACCAAAATCATTAAATGCAAGTATTATTGTTGATGGTCATACAGATTTTTATGAGAAAGGTACTGAAAGTGAAGGGAATTATAGCTTCAGAACACTAGTCAGCCCTACCATTATTAATGGTGATAAAGGGGTTAACATAAGAACGGTGGGTAAAACCAAAGATGATAACTTGGTTTTACAAGCTACTGGTATTACTTCAAAAAATGGTGACGTAAAAATAGAATCAAATAAAAGTATTTTATTTGATGCAGCTATTGAGCAAAGCTATGATCTGACTACGACTACTGAAAAGAAAAAATCATGGGGTGGTTTAAAGAAAAAGTACATTACGACTGTTTCTGAAAATAATGACACAAATGCAGCTTCAGTTGATATTTCTGCAAAGAATATTTCTATTGAGACAAAGAAATTAGATCCATCTGTAGATGCTAAGACACCAGATAATAATATTGATATTTACTCTGGGCGCTTTACTGCCGAGGGCGGAACAATTTCGATTAAATCTGGCGGGAATCTTAACTTTTACACTGTGGAAGAATCTTCTAGCAGTACAGTAGATGTTACAAAGAAAACCTCATATTCTAAACTTATCTCACTTTTGGGCTCATCAAAAACTACTACTAATACAACACGAACACAGATTAGCGAATTACCTGCAAATTTAAAAGCAGATTATATTAATACGCAAGCGGTTGATAAGACGAAGCTTGTTGGAACAGAGTTTGAATATTTAAAAGGTGCAACGATTGAAACTGGAGGAACACTTGAATTAATAGCCGCTAAGACATCTATTACAGAGCTCTTAAAAAAAGAAAAAAGCTCATTAGCTTGGCAAGCGATGCAGGATAAAGGCTCAATTACTGAAACTGCTCAATTACCGAGTTTTAATGGACCAGTTTTACCTACCTTTAAAGCTGCAGGTGGTTTGAGTGTACAAGTTCCAATAAGTGAAAAAGACGTTAATAAGGTGGAGCTACGTGATGCGATTCTTGATTTATCTAAAAAACCAGGAAATGAATATTTAAAAGAATTAGTGAATCGAAAAGATGTAGATTGGCAAAAAGTTTTACTAACTCAAAAAGACTGGGACTATAAACAGCAAGGTCTTACAGCTGCTGGCGCTGCAATTATTGTGATTATTATAACGATTGTAACCATGGGTACAGGAACTGCTGCAGCGGCAGGAGCGGCTGGAGGAACAGCAGCAAGTGGGACTACAGTTGGTTTGGGCGCAAGTATGATTGGTTCAGCAGGCGTTACAACAGCAACAGTGGGAGGTGTAACCACAATTACAGGTGTTTCAACACTTGGTGCTATGGCAAATGCTGCTATTACAAGTTTAGCAACTCAAGCAGGTGTTAGCTTAATTAATAATGGCGGAGATATCGGTAAGACGCTTAAAGATTTAGGAAGTAAAGATTCAATTAAGAGTTTAGCAACATCTGTTGTTACAGCAGGAGTTTTAAGTAAAATTGCTTCAATTGATCAGATGAAAGCTTTGCAGGAAACTACTAAGTCTGGAGAATTCTTTACAAATTTATCAGGTAGAGTGGGACAAGCTTTAGTTAATTCTACTGTTAGTGCTAGTGTTGATACGGCAGTTAATGGAGGTAGTCTAAGTGAAAAATTAAGTGCAAGTCTTGTGGCAGGATTGAGTGTAGCATTACAAGGTTCTTTAGCTGGAGAAATTGGTGAAAATCTTGATCTTGGTAGTAAAGAACTTTCTGACCAAATTTTGCATAAACTAGCTCATGCTGCAGCTGGTTGTATTGCTAGTTCATTACAAGAAAAATGCGAAGCTGGAGCGATTGGGGCGGTAGTTGGGGAAATGGTTGCTGGATCGTTTGATATGGAACCTGAAAATGACGGAGATTATAGTCAAGCTCAGCTAAATAAAGTTAGAAATGTTGGCCAATTGATTTCGGGTGTAGTTGCTGCTTCAGCAGGATATGATGTAACTGTTGCTTCGCAATCCGCATCAACTGCTATAGAAAACAATTGGGGTAAAGTACTTTCATCTACTGGTAAAGCTGCCTATAAGATTTTTAAAAAAGCTACTGAATTACAAAAAGCTGGCAAGAACTTAAATGATACCAATGTTTGGAAGGATATTTTAAAAGATACTGCTACAGGTGAATATCAAGATATGTTGAATTCTTTTAAAACAGCATTTAGTGCTGGTTCAACTCCTCTTGAAAGAACTTGGGCATTAATTGATCTTGCAACTGGAATTGATAAAAAAGATGTCAAGATTGTTCAGGATCTTCTTAAAGATAGGAATACTATTGCGAAGCGTTTACCAAATATTAAAAACGGTCAATTTTTTGATGATAAAAAAATAGAGGAACTTGTAAATCGGGGGGATGTTAAAAAAATTCATCAAATAGATGTGGGAGCAAAAGGTGGCTGGGCTAAGCAAGCCAATGGGAAGCTTGAAGCAAATTCAGCTTATTTGTTACCTAATGGTGCTGCATACGTTACCGATAATAGCGGGAATGTTAAAGAGGTTACTGCCAATTTAAGAAATATTTTAATGGATCGAAATAATTATCAACAAAGTATTGCTGGTAAAAGTGGTATTTCAGGAGATCAAGGAGGGCATTTAATAGCTGCATCTCTTGGTGGTTCAGGGGATCGTATTAATTTAGTTCCTATGGCCAAAACATTAAATAACGGTAGTTGGAAAGCTATGGAAAGTGAGTTAGCAAATGCGGTTAAACTAGGCAAGGATGTAAATATGAAAGTTGCAGTAGGTTATCCCACTGGCAGTAGTAGACCTAATAAATTTATAGTAACTGCTACTATTAATGGAAAATCCACTAATTATCAATTTTCACAGTAATAGGGATTAAATGAATGTACAAATTATTAAGTTCCGATATAGAATTATTTAAAAAGCAATCTTTAATTTTTGTTAAAAATAGGCCATGGGATTCAATTGTTACAAAAATTGGCATGTTTATTCACTCTTCTAAGTTTGAGCAATTTATTGTTTTTGATGGAAATATAGATGAAACAGGGGATATATATGCAGATGGAGAAGATCCCTTTAATAGTATTTCTAGTAGTTTGTGTGATAGGGCTATTGAAATTCAGAAAGAGAATTATATAAGAACAAAAGAAATAATTTGGGGTATTACTTTTACTTTGCATTTTGATGGAGAAATAAAAGTTGAGTATAATCCAAGAATACCTGAATGGTATGAGGGTAATCCTACGATTGACCTTGAAGAAGAAATTAAAAAAGAAACCTTAACAGATAGTAATACTCAGTCGAATACATATCAAGATGGTGTCAAAAGCTTAAATATTCAATCTATTTATCTAGCATGTCGTAAAGAGTTAGAGCTAAAGACTTTAAAAGCATCAAATGATTGGGGTATGAATATTGTAGATGAGTGGGATATTGATCTTGTTATAGGGGGCATAACATTTAATATTGGTGATCGACAAGAGTTTTTTGAAATTAATGTGATAGGAACTTATGATGAGAGAAACCAAACATTTATGTGGGCATGGGAACATCCTTCTATTCCACAGGATCTGCAAGAAGTGGCTTTAATTGTTAAAAAGTACGGAGAACAATATGAAATTGCTGAGTTACAACAACAATTAGTTTATTGTAGTGAAGAAGAAGCATGGAACTTTACTGCTTTAGCAGCACATTTGGCAAAAGCTGATGGAGCATATCGAGGTAAAGTGAATGGTAATTGGATTTATATTGTTTTTAAAAATGACAGTCAATAAACTTTGATGATTAGTTGTAGACAATTATTTATTTAAATATAGATATTTTATTAGTATTAAAAAAAGCTTGGTAATCCAAGCTTTTTTTAATTATGTACCATTTTATTGACTACTGTAATAGGAACAGTATAGCTATTACTCATACTAGGTTTTGGTACTAAAAATTCTGAATTGGTCTATAAGTAATTGGGATATAACTCTATTGCATTAATCAATTCTATAATTAACCAAAAAGCCTCATTACGAGGCTTTCTTTTATATTCTTTATTTAATACTTGGATCGCCTTTTTTCAAGAAAAAGCGAATCGCTAATTTTTGTAGGAATGTTCCATAAGGAGGGTGGAAAAGCTGAGTTGGGAAGAACCGATGGCGAATAAAAACAGTTTTTGCATGTGAAAGTTCGCGGAAACCTTCTTCGCCATGATATGACCCCATACCTGAGTTGCCGATACCCCCGAAAGGAGCATCATGGTTAACTACATGCCAACCCCAGTCATTGATGGTTACACCGCCCGAATGAGTTTCACGTAAAATACGATCACGTTCTACTGAGCTATGTGTAAAGCAATAAAGGGCTAAAGGTCGTTCGTCCGATTTCACGTAGGTAATTGCATCATCTAAAGAATCATAAGCCACCACAGGTAAAATAGGGCCAAAGAGTTCTTCTTTCATAATGCGCATATCTGGCGTGCAATTCAGCACAATCTGTACAGGCATCCTACGACCTTGTTGATCAAAGCTATAAGTATCACAAGGAATAACGCGTGCACCTTTTGCTTGTGCATCGGTCAAAATATCTTGAATACGTTTTAAATGGCGGTCATTTACAATCGATGTGTAATTTTCATTGTCCGTGATGTTTTGACCAAACATTTTTATAAAGCTGGATTTCGCAGCTTCAACAAATTCATCAATACTTTCTTTTGGAACCAACGCATAGTCAGGCGCTACACAAATTTGACCGCTATTGGTTGCTTTACCATGCGTAATACGTTTTGCAGCATCGGCAAGCGGGTAGTTGCGGCTTACAATTGCAGGTGATTTACCGCCTAATTCGAGTGTCACAGGCGTTAGATTTTCAGCCGCCGCTCGCATGACGACCTTGCCAATGGCAGGAGAGCCAGTGAAGACAATATGGTTAAATGGCAAAGTGGTGAATCTTGCTGGGTCTGTAATTTCTTCACCAAATACGGCCACTTCATCTTCATTAAAGACTTCAGCCAGCATGCGTCGAAGCATTGCATTGGTATTCGGTGTAATTTCAGGCAGTTTAATCATGACTCGATTGCCCGCAGCTAATGCGGCAATGAGTGGGCCAAGAGCCAAATAAACTGGGAAATTCCAAGGTACAATGACACCAACCACGCCTTTAGGTTGGTATTGCACACTTAAACGGTTTGATAAAAATAAAAGCTCGGTACGGCGTTTGCTTGGGCGCATCCAGCGGCGTAAATGATGAATCGCATGATCAGCTTCCAACACAGAACCAAGCAAATCTAATAGCTTAGATTCATCAAGTGATCTTGAACTAAAATCAGAATTAATCGCAGCAGCTAAAGCATCTTGATAACGGATAATTTGTTTTTTAAGTTGATGCAGTTTTGTGCGACGTGCTTCAAGACTTGGATAGGGATCTGCCTCAAAATTGGCACGTTGTTTGGAAAAAATAAGTTCCATATGTTCAGTGGCAGAGCCACTATATTCTTTTAAGGTGGACTGTTCCATTATTATTCCTTCCATACTTTTGCTTATCATACTTTATGCTTGAAGCGTCGTATGGTCGATGTTAAATTGAGACAACAAGAGGTAGTTTAGTGCCATTATGCACGTCACTCTAGGGATGGTGTGAGTTAAATGCCTAAAAATCTTTATAAAAATGCAAATAGTGTTATTGAAGGAAATTATGATAATACATCCTTAGGTGCCAATACATATTTGCTGGGTTTGACCAGTTTATTTGATGAAATGGGTTTGCAAGGCCATTCAATATCAGATGTTTTATCTGGCACAAATATTTCGCCAGATGCGATGAATCAATCCTCTTTATATATTTCCCAAGTCCAAAAAATTCAGCTATTTCAAAATATTCAAAAGCTATCACATGATCCACTCATTGGTCTGCGCGCAGGGCAAAAGCAGCGATTGTCAGATTTTGGAGTGTATGGCTATGCGTTATATTCCTCACGTAATTTTAGACAAGCGGTAGAGCTTGGCATTCGACACATTAAGCTTGCAGGGCCTATTTTAAAGAAGTCTTTTTATATTCGAGATGATGTTGCCGTTTTTGAAGGGCAGGACATTATTGCACTTGGTAAGCTTCTGCCTTTGGTATGCGAGTTTTGGTTTAGCTCCATGCAAACCTTAATTGAACGAGTACTTGAAGGACCATTTCAAGCGAAGAAGCTTTTATTACCATACCCAGCGCCTGACTATGCAGAAGAATATGAAAAAGTGTTTCATTGTCCCGTTCAGTTTAATGCTGGGGTGATGCAATGGCATTTTGATTTAAAGTGGCTCGACGTACCTTGCCCAAATGCCAACCCGATTACTGCGGACATGTGTAAGTCGTTTTGTGAGCGGATGCTAGGCGCTGCTGAACTTGAAGAGCCTGAGTTGGTGAAAACGATTCGTTTAATACTATTGGATGGAACAGGGCTTTTTCCATCAGCTCAAGAAATGGCTGAACGCTTACATATATCAAAGCGGACTTTACATCGGCGTTTGGTAGGTTTTGATTTAACCTATCAAGAATTGTTAGATGAAACTCGGCGCCGTCTTGCCGATGAATATTTACGAGAGACAACTTTAACCATAGATGAAATTGCTGAGAGAATTGGCTTTTCAGATACTTCTAACTTTCGAAAAGCCTACCGTCACTGGACAGGCATTTCACCAAATGAGTATCGAATACAGTACCTAAATTAGATTAAGGTTTGTTTGTTATTTAAATCGAGAGAGTAATTTTTTCTGCAAAAATGGATTACAGAGCAAAATCGCAAATAAAATAATAAATATGCCGATAATGCTGAATAGATCAGGTAATTCATGCCAAAAAACAAATCCCCAAATTCCTGCAAAAATAATGGCAATGTAGTTCATTGGGCCAATTTGGCCAGCTGGGGCTAGGCTATAAGCATAAGACATAAAAAGTTGGCTTATATTTGCTAAAAGTCCTGCGGCAATGAGTAATGCTAGTTCATGCCAAGTGAAAATACGCCAATGCCAAAACATTGGAATAGAGGAAATTAAACTACCGAAAACACAGAAGTAAAAAACGATACGCTCAGGCGGCTCTGTATTGGTTAAAGCTCTTACGGTGACAAAGGCCATTGCTGATAAAAAGCATGCACCCAAGCCAATAAAAGATAATGCGTTAAATAGACCTTGATCGGGTTTAGCGACAAATAAAACTCCAATGAGCCCAATCACAGCGGCAAAAATCATCGATTTGGTAATTTTTTCTTTTAAGAAAAGCCATGCAATCAGTGGAATAAAGATAGGAGATGAATAACTAAAAACCATGGCATTTGAGAGTTTTAAGTTCGCAATGGCATAGAAAAAACCATACATGGCGGCTAGCCCGACAATACTTCGCCAAGTATGCATCCAGAGTTTATCGGTTTTAATAAAGTCTAAACCTTGTTTAAAGAGCATCGGAATGAAAATAAATAAACCTACTGCATTTCTAAAAAACACGACGGTCGCATTGTCTACCGTTTCTGAAGCAAAACGAATGCATACTCCCATAATGGAAAATAATAATGCCGATGTCATAAGACAAAGCAGCGCTTTTCCAAGTTGAGTTGAGGGGAGATTTGAAGCAGTCTGATTTTGCATAGAGAAATAGAGTTCTTAATTTTCGATGTTATTTTAGCAGCGATGTTAAGTTTTAGTGAAATGTGTCGTAATTAAGATGGGAAATGTGAAAAGATGAGGTGATATGCCTCATCTTTTAAACCTTATTAGGTCACGGGTGCAGGGTTAAATACAGCGAGTGAGTTATGAATACCCCAACGGTCCGACCACGTTTGTTTTTCGCCACTAGCCACTTGTAAAATCAGTTCAAAAAGTTCCCAGCCCACTTCTTCAATAGTTTTCTTTCCAATCGCAATATCGCCAGCACTGATATCAATCAGGTCATACCAACGGTTTGCAATATTGTTTCGGCTTGCCATTTTAATGACAGGTACGGCTGCCAGCCCGTAGGGTGTACCACGACCTGTGGTAAAGACTTGAACAGTAATACCAGATGCCATTTGCTGCGTACCACAGATAAAGTCACTCGAAGGGGTGGCCGCAAAAATTAACCCCTTTTTTGTCGGTCTTTGGCCCGGTGCGAGAACTTCTACAATCGGTGAGCGGCCTGATTTTGCAATTGATCCCATCGCTTTTTCTACAATGTTATTCAGTCCACCTTTTTTATTACCCGGTGTGGTATTGGCACTTCGGTCTACTTGGCCTGCTGCTAAATAGTCATCGTACCATTTCATTTCCCGAATTAGATCTTTGGCAACTTGTTCATTTGCTGCACGTGGAGTAAGTAGGTGAATACCATCGCGGACTTCCGTAACTTCAGAGAACATGACTGTACCGCCACATTGCACAATCAAGTCAGCTGCGAAACCAACGGCAGGGTTAGAGGTAACTCCCGAAAATGCATCACTCCCACCACATTGCATGCCTACAACTAAATTAGAAACTGGAACTTCTTCTCGAGTACGTTGATTAAGCTTTTCAAGGTGTTGTTCTGCCACGGTTAAAATATGATTCACCATACTTTCAAAACCGTTGTGGCGTTCATCTTGTAACTGAATAATATCTTCGTTTGCTAGGGGAATATATTTGTTTTCTTTAGGAATATTTAAAAGTCGTTCGGGTTGCATTTTTTCGCAGCCCAGACTCACCACCATAATTTCTCCACCAAAATTAGGGTTGAGTGCAAGGTTATGTATGGTACGAATAGGAACAATTGCAGCGGGTGCATCAATTGCCACACCACAGCCATATAAGTGATTTAATCCAACTACTCCATCTACATTTGAATATTTAGGAAGTAAATCACGTTCAATAATCTTAACGACATAATCGACAATACCCTCTACACAGTTAACACTGGTCGTGATACCTAAAATATTTTTTGTGCCGACGCTGCCATCCTTATTTTTATAACCTTTAAATGTATATCCGGTCAGTGGAGGAAGCTTGGGGGCGGGGCGAGTTGCTAACTCAAGATCATCTAGCTCAGGCGCCTCTGGCATTTGGGTAACAGCTTCATTCACCCAAGAACCTGCGGGTAAATCTTTGTTGGCATAGCCAATGATTTCGCCATAACGAACAATTGCTTCACCTTGCTTTAACGGCTCCAATAAAACCTTATGTCCTTGTGGTACTTCATCAACCAAGATGAGTTGGTATTCTTCAATATATGTCGAGGATGGTAAGCCACCGTCATTGACCACAATGGCTACATTATCGAGAGGACTGATTCTTATTAGGAGAGGCTTCAGCATGATCGTTCCTTGTATACATTTGAAGAGAGGCCATAACGCTTAATGTGTTTAAGCGTTATGGTGTAAAGGTTTAAGAAGTAGGTTTTAATTCGAAGCGCTGAATTTTACCGACAATAACGGTATAGCAAATGACAGCTGCGATGGCATGTATACCGACATAAGTTAATGCAAGGTTGAAAGAGCCTGTACTTGCCAAGATATAGCCGATCACAATTGGGGTCACGATTCCTGCCGTATTACCAAATGCATTCATCATTCCACCTGATAAACCAACCATTTCTTTTGGGGCAACGTCAGACATCACTGCCCAGCCTAAAGAGCCGATTCCTTTACCGAAGAATGATAAGGACATAAAGAATACAATTGCTGCTTGAGAATCTACGTAATTACATAAAATAATTGAAGTTGAAACCAAGAAGCCGACTACGATAGGGAGCTTTCTCGAAAAGCTTAAGCTGTAATTCATTCGAATTAATTTATCTGAAATTAAGCCACCTAAAATTCCGCCTACAAAGCCACAGAGTGCTGGTGCAACCGCCGCAAAACCCGCTTCTAAAATGCTGAGATGTCTTTCTTTGACAAGGTAAACAGGGAACCAAGTCAAGAAAAAATAGGTCAGTGTATTTACACAATATTGGCCAATAAAAATACCGAGCATCATACGTGAAGCAAGAAGTTGTTTAACTTTACTCCAAGTAATTTTCTCTTTTTTAGCGTTTTGGCTGTTTTCGCCCATATCGAGTAAAGCACCTTCTGAAGCAATGTATTTTACTTCTTCAGGATTGACTGTTGGATGATTGGTCGGGCTATAAATGACCTTGAGCCAGATAAAGGAAAGAATGATTCCTAAACCACCCATGACCCAGAAAATAGACTGCCAGTGGACGGTTGCAACAAGCCAGCCCATGAGGGGAGCGAAAAGTACGGTCGAGAAATAAGAGGATGAGTTAAAAATGGCAGCGGCAGTTCCACGTTCTTTGGTTGGAAACCATGCAGCAGCAATTTTACTGTTACCCGGAAAAGCAGGTGACTCAGACAGACCGACTAAAAATCTGAGTATAAAGAGTGAAGTAATGATGGTCGCAGTATCACCTAAAATGTCGGTAAAACCGATTAAAACAGTGAACAAAGACCATAAAAACAGGCTCCAGAAATATACACGGCGAGCACCAAACTTATCGAGTAGCCAGCCGCCTGGAATTTGACCAATCACATAGGCCCATGCAAAGGCCGAGAAAATATATCCCATAGTGACTGAGTCAATTCCCAGTTCATGAGACATTGGCGTTGCTGCCATTGAGAGAGTTGCACGATCACCGTAATTAAAAGCCGTGACCAAAAAAATCATCGCAAGAATGTAGTAGCGAGTTTTTGTATGTTTGGCTCTTTGCTGAGTCACTACAGCAATATTTGTTTGCAGATTATCCATATACAAACTCTTTTTAATAATCGACCTATTTGCATATCCGTGAAATAGGTGACGTCATGTCAAATTCATCGATAGAATAGATGATAAAACGGAATTTTGTATCTACTCTATAGTCCTAGTTCTAAAACCGCGTCTTTAGATGTATGACATCATATGATTAAAAATATTATTTTGGCAAGTAGGGTCAAAAAATAATTTTTATGCGGGTTTATATTGACAAGTTGTCTGATGTCTTATAAGTTTTGGTAATGAAAAAATAGTATCAGAATGCCAAGGAGTATTTTAATGGCGACCTCTACACCTATCGTTAAATCAATTCGAGCAATTCCTGTTGCTGGACATGACAGCATGCTGCTCAATTTGAGTGGTGCTCATGGACCTTATTTCACTCGTAATATACTTATTATCGAAGATAATTCTGGAAATATTGGTGTAGGTGAAATTCCGGGTGGAGAAAAAATTTTAGCGACGTTAAATGATGCTAAAGCCTTGGTAGAAGGGCAACCGATTGGCGAATATAAAAATCTACTTAAAAAAATTCAGCAAACTTTTGCTGATCGTGATAGTGGTGGCCGAGGCAATCAAACCTTTGATTTACGCATCACAATTCATGTTGTAACGGCTTATGAGTCAGCATTACTTGATTTGCTTGGCAAGCATTTAAATGTGAATGTCGCAAGCTTACTAGGTGAAGGCCAGCAACGTAGTGAAGTTGAAGTTTTAGGATATTTATTCTTTATCGGTGACCGAAAACAGACTTCATTAGACTATGCGACTACACCTCAGCATAACCATGACTGGTATAAAGTCCGTCATGAAAAAGCGTTAACACCCGAGGCAGTACAGCGTTTAGCAGAAGCATCTTATGACCGTTATGGTTTTAAAGACTTTAAATTAAAAGGTGGTGTATTACAGGGCGAGCAAGAAGCCGAAGCTGTTACAGCTATCGCGCGCCGTTTTCCAGAAGCGCGTGTAACGCTTGATCCAAACGGAGCATGGTTTTTAGATGAAGCAATTGCTTTGGGTAAACATTTAAAAGGTGTGCTGGCCTATGCGGAAGACCCGTGTGGTGCAGAACAAGGTTATTCAAGCCGTGAAATTATGGCCGAGTTTAAACGTGCAACAGGTTTACCCACTGCGACCAATATGATTGCTACGGACTGGCGTGAAATGTCGCATAGTATCCAATTGCAAGCTGTTGATATTCCTTTGGCTGATCCACATTTTTGGACATTGGAAGGTTCGGTTCGAGTTTCACAGCTCTGCAATATGTATAACTTAACGTGGGGTTCGCATTCTAATAATCACTTTGATATTTCACTTGCCATGTTTACCCATGTTGCTGCCGCTGCGGTAGGTAAGGTAACGGCAATTGATACGCACTGGATTTGGCAAGAAGGTACAGATCAGCTCACTAAAGCACCGCTTGAAATTAAAGACGGTAAAATTCAGGTGCCAACAGCACCGGGACTTGGGGTTGAGCTGGACTGGGATAGAATTAATCAAGCCCATGAACTGTATAAATTAAAAGGTTTAGGGGCTCGTAATGATGCCGATGCGATGCAATTTTTAATACCAAATTGGTCATTTAATAATAAAAAGCCGTGTTTGGTTCGTTAATGTTTTACCGATATCTTTGAAAAATTCGCTTTTTGAGTTTTCTTAATGCTTTGCTGTCCATATGGGCAGCTTTTTTTATGTCTAACGATTAGTCCTAATATTGAGAGTTTTTAAAGATGTTTTATAAAACAATAGGTTAAATTATTTTAGATAATGAACTTTGATCTTTTTAAAAAATTTAATTTTTCAGAGGAAAAATATATTGATTAAAATAAAATTTATGATGTAAGATGTCTGACAACATAAACATGTATGGATATTTTCTAATGGATGCTCTTGAGTTAAAAAACATTGTTTCTGATGGCCTTCTTTCTTTTCCGGTTACTGACTTTGACCAAAATGGGGACTTTAACAAATCTTCTTATGCAAAACGTCTTGAATGGTTAGCGCCTTATGGTGCAAGTGCATTATTTGCTGCGGGTGGTACAGGCGAGTTTTTCTCGTTAACTGGAAGTGAATACTCTGACGTGATTAAAACAGCTGTCGATACTTGTAAAGGTAGTGTACCGATTATTGCTGGGGCAGGTGGTCCGACACGTCAGGCGATTGAACAGGCAAAAGAAGCAGAGCGCTTAGGTGCACACGGTATTTTGTTAATGCCGCATTACCTAACTGAAGCAAGCCAAGAAGGTTTGATCGAACACGTTAAGCAAGTATGTAACTCAGTAGACTTTGGTGTAATTTTTTATAACCGTAGCGTTTCAAGATTAAATCTCGATTCAATCCAAAAGTTAGCCGAGATGTGCCCGAACTTAATCGGCTTTAAAGACAGCTCTGGTCAAATCGATATGATGACGGCAGTGACTCAGACTATGGGTGACCGTTTGTCGTATTTAGGTGGTTTACCAACAGCAGAAGTTTTTGCAGCGCCATATAAAGCCTTAGGTTGCCCAGTTTATTCATCAGCTGTATTTAACTTTATTCCAAAGACTGCAATGGAGTTTTATAACGCGCTTCGCAGTGATGACTTTGAAACAACCAATCGTTTGATTAAAGATTTCTTCTTGCCACTGATTAAAATTCGCGACCGTAAATCAGGTTATGCAGTAAGCATGATTAAAGCAGGTGCCAAAATTGTTGGGCATGATGCAGGTCCAGTGCGTCCGCCATTAAGTGATTTAACTCAAGCAGACTATGAAGATTTGGCTGCGCTCATTGCGACACTTGGTCCGCAATAATTCTAACTGTTTAGGTATTGGAGCTTTAAAATGAGTAAAAATAACGGTCGGCAGTTTATTAATGGTCAACGTGTTGCTGCAAATGCGCCAGCCCTAGAAAGTATAGCTGCAAAAGACTATCAGCCAACAGGTTATGTATTTAGTCAGGCGACCCTTGAAGAAGTGGATCAAGCTGCTCAAGCTGCACATAACGCTTTTTTAGTTTATAGCCAAACTTCTCAAGAGCAACGAGCCTCTTTTCTTGAAGAAATTGCTCGCCAAATTGAAGCATTAGGTGCGAACCTGCAAGAAGTCGCTTCACTTGAAACAGGCTTACCACTTGCTCGTCTTCAAGGAGAAACAGGCCGTGTTACTGGTCAGCTTCGACTGTTTGCTGAACTTTTACGCCGTGGCGATTTTTATGGTGCTCGTATTGATGTGGCATTACCAGAACGTAAGCCCTTGCCGCGTGTCGATTTGCGTCAATATAAAGTTGGGGTAGGACCGGTTGCTGTGTTTGGCGCGAGTAATTTCCCACTTGCATTTTCAACAGCTGGCGGTGATACCGTAGCTGCTTTAGCAGCAGGGTGTCCGGTTGTCTTTAAAGCACACTCTGGTCATATGGCAACTGCTGAGCTTGTTGCAGAAGCCATTGAACAAGCAATCGAAGTTTGCGATATGCCTAAAGGCACATTCAATATGATTTTTGGTGGCCGTATTGGCGCAAACTTGGTAGAACATCCACTGATTCAGGCAGCTGGTTTTACGGGTTCTCTTGAAGGCGGAATGGCACTTTATAACCTTGCGCAGAGCCGTACTCAGCCAATTCCATTCTTTGCTGAAATGTCGAGTGTGAACCCTGTAGTGGTTTTATCTCAAGCGCTGAATTCTCGTGGTGAACAAATCGCACAAGATACGGTTGCCTCATTTAATATGGGATGTGGCCAGTTCTGTACAAAACCAGGGTTAATTTTAGGCGTACAAGGTCCTGAATTTGACAGTTTCGTAGCAGCTTTAGCTGAAAGCACGCAAAAAGCTGTGCCTCAGGTCATGTTGAATGAAGGAACTTTAAAAAGCTACCGTCAAGGTATTGATGCTCTAAACAGCGAAGCTGGTTTTGAAGTTATTGCGACAGGACAAGAGGCCGAGCTAGTTTCTCAAGCAAAAGCACATCTGTTTAAAGCGGATCAATCTGTTTTATTGTCAGGCAACCCAAAACTACAACATGAAGTTTTCGGGCCAATGTCGATTGTGATTGGCGTAGAGGATGAAGCGACTTTGTTAAAAGGGATCGGGGCTTTAGGTGGACAGCTTACGGCAACGATTATTGGTGATGAAAATGAGTTGTCCAAAGCAGGCGAACTTCTTCATTTGCTAACCGGTAAAGCTGGCCGTGTATTGTTTAACGGTTTCCCGACAGGAGTTGAAGTGTCTGATGCAATGGTGCATGGTGGTCCTTTCCCTGCAACGAGTGATGCACGCGGAACTTCGGTGGGTACGGGAGCGATTGAGCGTTTCTTGCGTCCGGTATGTTTCCAAAATACACCACAAGTTTTATTACCCGATGCATTAAAAGATAGTAATCCACTACAGATTACTCGTCTGGTCAATGGGCAATTAACTCAGGCTCAAATTTAAAAGTTGTGCAGCTCAATCAACGCTATTGAGCTGCATATTTTTTAACTTATTCAACGCATTATTAAATATCAACAGAAGCATAAGTTGCTTACTTTTTAAATATGTGTGAGGGTTTGATAACAGAGATAAAATATTTTGATTTTAATAACTTAGAGGTATAAAAACCGAATATGACTATCGTCTAAGTTTATAGTAAAATGAATTTTCTAATTTTTTCAACATTTCATGAGTTCTTCAGATTATGTCTAGCGCAATTAAACCTAGATCAACAAAAAAACTAAGCCAGATTATTGTGGAACAACTGATCGAAAAAATTCAGTCTGGAGACTTCCAAGTCGGAGAGAAAATTCCGACCGAACTTGAATTAATTGAAACTTTTGAAGTAAGCCGTTCTGTTATTCGTGAAGCCATCACTGAGTTGCGTTCTTTAGGGTTTGTCGAGACTCGTCACGGGATTGGTACTTTTGTAAAAGAGCAGACGGTTGAACAGAATTTTTTGCTGTCTAATGCCAGTTTAGAAACCATTAACGATATTGTTTCTTTACTTGAGCTCCGAATTAGCCTTGAGTCAGAAGCTGTTTTTTTAGCCTCTGAGCGCCGTAAGCAAATCCACATCGATAAAATGAAAGCTGCGCTTGAAGACTTTGAACGTCATATTTCATCAGATGCAAATGATGGCACAGTAAAAGCTGATTATGATTTCCATATTGCCATTGCTGAAGCTTCTGAAAACCAATATTTCGTTGATTTTTTGAAGTATCTGGGTGAAAAAATTATTCCACGTGCACGTGTTAAATCTATTGAGCAAAGTCCTGAAAATCGCGAAGAATATTTAAAAGCGGTTCACCATGATCATGTCAATATTTATAACGCAATTGTCGATCAGGATGGTTTGTTGGCTAGACAAATGATGCGAGCTCATTTGTCTAAAAGTATTAAAAAGTTTAAGCAGTAAAGCTTGAGCTAAGATTAAGAAAAAAATAAAAAAGAGAGCCTGTTTAGCTCTCTTTTTTATTTTATAGGGTGTTATTTACAGCTAAAGTTTTCAGCTTTCTCACTATCACCTTGACCATTGTAACGGGCGATCAGTGGGTAAGGGCAAAGTGGACGGGTGCGGTCTGGTGCCCAGTCTTGTGGAAGCTCAGTATTTACTTGACCACTTGGGTTACCTGCGCCGCGTGCGGTCGCAATGATTTTGTCAGGTGCTTGTCCATATTCCACCCAGTTGACTAAAGCAGTCAGCGCATCAAATTGGTCGGTCGCAATACCATCACGGGTATGGTTCATACCCGGAACTCTAAAGAAACGTGCGAAGTCAGGTGCTGTACCTTTTGCATCATTTTTATAGTGTTGCAGCAGTTGATCGTACCAATTTTGAGTGTCATCTACAGAGAAAACGCCGTCTGCTGTGCCTTGTACCACAATCATTTTTCCACCGTGATTACGGAGTTTATCTAGATTGAGTTCATCAGGTGGCATCATGAATGACATCGAACTTTCTGTGTACACATCATTGGTTGCTGAGAGTTTTGGATAGTCGGTATCGAAGTTAAAATTAAAGGCAAATTGTCTAGAATTTTGAGTCACAGTTGGGTCTGGTGGAACCTGAAAAAGAATGCCGACTGCAACGGGGTCACGTGTTGTTCCCACCGAAGATTCGAATTTCCAGCTTGCCCAGTTACTGCCGACTAAACCGGGGTCGAAAGGCTGGGTTGCATAGAGCGCTTGTCCAGCCGAATTTATAGGACCACGGTAAATGTTGGCTAATACATCAATTTGTTCGGTACTTAAACAAGTACCATCTCTTGTGCTTGAGCAAACAGGTACATCTTTGTGAATATCAAAAGCCGTACGGCAAGCCTCAACATCTTGGACCAAGCCATCTGCAACACCGTCTAAAGCATCGCATCGATCTAAAATCGCTTTTGCTAAAACTTTACGCTCTGAAAGAGTTAGAGCAGTACTTAGATCATTTTCATCTGTTGCGACACGACGAAGCTGCTGTGCCGTGTAGAGTTGAGCTGCGGCTGCACGAGGTAGGTGAAAACCTGGTGTGCTTGCTAAAATTCCATCATATTGGTCGCCCAAACGGGTTGCGGCAATCATGGCATGACGCCCGCCGTTCGATGTACCGCCTGCATAGGAGCGGTCTGGTAATTTACCATAGGCGGCTTTAATTAGGTTTTTTGCCATAGGCGTGAGTTTGGTAATTGCACCATATCCATAGTTAATTCTGGCTTGAGGGTCTAAACCGAACATTGGATTTTGTGAGGCATTATGTCCGGCATCGGAAGAAATAACAGCAAAACCATCATGTAGAGCATTGGTGAGTGGTCCACCGCTACCAACCTGACCCGTTGCAGGAACTAAATTACCATCGGTTCCACCATTGCCTTGATAGAGAAAACGACCATTCCAGTCTATTGGTAAGCGCATTTCAAAACCAATTTGATAGGTTTGTCCATCGACTGGGCTTACCCGTTGATCCATATAACCTTTGACTAAACAATGAGCGCCAATCGGTTTGTTGGCTACAGTCAATGTGCCTGCTTCTTGAAGGGTAGCTGAGCTAATGACCGTATTGTTGTATTGAAATCCAAGTAAGTTCGTACAGCTTCCTGTCATTTTTACGCCCACAGCAGGAGACAGCTGCGGTGGTTTGGTTGTTGAGGGAACCGTTGTGTCATCATTATCACTTCCACAGCCTGTCAAAGCACCAAGCATGGCAAGTACTAAAGCGGAGTGGGTCAAAATTCGTTTATTGTTGGTGTAATTCATTTATTCATATCCTTATTGAATGAATGGTTGTAATTAATCTAAAACCAAAAAATTAGCTGTGCTTCGTGCGAGCATTTTGTTGTTTTGCCAAGCTTCACTTTCGAGATTCAGTACAGTTTTACCTTGTTTAATGAATCGGCATTTTGTAATGACTTCACCCACAGCACAGGGCCTTAAAAAATCCATCGTTAAGTTAATGGTGGTGGCTGGTTTATGGTCATTGGCGAGATATGCAAAAAGGCCCATTACATCATCAAGCATCGCGCAGATCATGCCGCCTTCAACAGTGCCGCGTGGATTGGTAAAGCTTTCTAGCGCTGTGTAGTGGATGGTGAGTTCAGTGTTTTTGTCATTCCAATGAATATTGTGTCCACCCAAATGATGATGGATAGGCGGTAAGTGTTCTAAAGTTTTTTGATCCATAATGAAGGGTCCATCCTTTTTGTAGGTGTTATAAAAATTATTATTTCAGCGTATAGGCATCATAAATAACCGCTTTGCCCAAACGCATTGCACTACCTACCGCAACGGTCTGGTTAAGCCATGAGTATTTAGGTGAGCTGGTTTCAAACTGCATGGTAATTTTGAAATAGTAATTTTTCGGGTCGACATCTTTGCCTTGAGCAAGCTGTTTTAGTGTTTCTGCCGAGCCATGTCGGTAACCTTTGGTTTGAAGATAAATGAGAGCACCGTCATCGGTTTCTAACAAATATCGCGTATCAATAATGGCCAGCCCTTTACTGTCGACAATTTGCCAATCTGCACCATTATTTAAAATGCGGCCCTTAAGTGATTTCCCTTCAAATATCCCACCTGTAATGGGAATAATTCGGCGTTTACCTGCGTCACTGGTTGTGCCTAATTCCCAAACAGGCGCATTTAAATCAACACTGAATTTTGCTAAAGGCTCAAGCTGAATGGATGGTGGGCTATATTGAGTTTCGGCATGAGACAGGGCAATCAGAATCATTCCACAGAGTAGTGTTACAACTTTCTTCATGATGAATTTCCCGAAATAAAAAGAGGTTCTATGTGCGACAGAACCTCTCGTTTTGAATTATTTAAATTTCCATGTGTAGTCGATGTTGAGACGGGTTTCGTTTACAGGTTTGATATTGGCTGTAGAGAGCATGTTGTTGTCATAAATGGCGTAGCGTGCGCGTAACCCTAGATTTTTTAACCAGCCACTTTGAACGGTGTAGCCTAAATCAAAGTCTGTTTCGCGTTCTTTTAGATTGGTTCCACCTAAGTTGGATGCATAAATATTGTGACCTGTGGTGTAACGAGTCATAAAACGTAAACCCGGTACATAATCTTTAAAGTCATATTCATAACGGAAGCTATAGGCTTTTTCTTTTGGGTTTAAAAACTCGCCCGGCCATGTATCAATAAGAAGTCCAGTTTCACCGCCAGTCAAATATGGAAAGGCGGTGTCACCATGATGTTGGAAGGTTCCAAAAATAAATTTATGGTTTTGATGTTTGAGTTCGAAATGCGCATGATAGAGGTCATTATCTACTAAGCCTGCTTTTGCTTGTCCATCATCGCGGCTGCGGTAGTAACGTAATTGAGAGCTAAAATTAGTGGTGTCATTAATTTTGTGTTGGTGTAAAGCACCGACCATGGTTTGGTTATAAAGATCATCAACATCCATGTAGAAAGCGGTGAGTTTGAGTGCAGGATTAAACTGATAGTTTCCACCTAAATAATAAAGCCCATCAGTTTCGGCACTTTTAAATCGTCCATTCACCCCAGAAATTTTAATTTTTTCATAGTTGGTCGAATCCCGATGATTCACTTTGTCGAGATAGGCTGCCTGTAAATCAAAATCTTTAATATCTTTGCTGGTTAGTGAAATTCCTCGATAAGTTTGAGGAAGTAGACGCGCGGGTGAAGCTACTAAAACAGGATTCATTGGCATGAGCGTACCGATGCGTAGCTCGGTCTGGCTCATTTTCGCTTTTGCTGTGATCCCAATCTCGCCATAAGAGTCAGCAGGTTCATTGGTACGCGTGTCTCTAGGTAAGTTTCCTGTACCTCCGTGTTTGGCATCGGCATCGAGTTTAAAACCTGCCGTTGCAAGCACATCCAGCCCGAAACCGACAGTCCCTTCGGTATAACCTGAATTGGCTTTAAGAATAAACCCTTGTGTCCAGTCCTTGGCAGCAGGGTAAGCGGATTGCTCTTGGTAGTCGCGGTCAAAATAGAAATTTCGTGTGGTGAGTTCTACTGAACTATTATCAATAAAACTGCCAGCCCACACTGAACCAGAGAGCATAAGGGTAGAGTACATCCATAATTTCGACATAGCATTTCTTCCTGAAATATCATTTTTTGTTTTCAACAAGGCATAGTTGTTGTGTGCCTTATTCGGTTTTTAAATCGAATTATTTTCCGAGCAGTTCTCGGGCCACGATTTCTTTCATAATTTCATTGGTTCCCCCATAAATTTTTTGTACTCGTGCATCCACAAAAAAACGTGAAATCGGATATTCCTGCATGTAACCGTAGCCACCAAAAAGCTGAAGTAATTGATCAATCACTTCACATTGAACATCGGTAATAAAGCATTTCAATGCGGCAACTTGAGTGACGCTTAACTGGTGTTGTTGATACAGCGCTGCACATTGATCTACAAAAGCTTGAGCGGCTTTTGCTTTGATTTGAGCGTTTGCCAGCACAAAGCGTGTGTTTTGCATTTGGCTTAAAGGTTGTCCGAAAGCTTTACGCTCCAGCACATAGTCTTTAGTAATTTCAATGGCGCCTAAAATTGACCCCAACGCCATCATGGAAATACTCAAACGTTCACGCGGTAACTCTTGCATTAAATAAGCAAAGCCTTGTCCTTCTTCACCTAAACGCTGAGTTGCAGGCACACAGACATCATCAAAAAATAGTTCGGCTGTATCTTGAGCATGTAGCCCGATTTTTTGTAATGAACGACCTTTTTTAACGCCGTCTAACGCAGCGTCGACTAAAAAAATCGAAATGCCTTTTGCTTTGGCTTGCGGATCGGTTTTTGCTACCAGAATGATCAGATCGGCATGCAAACCATTTGAGATAAACGTTTTTGAACCATTCACACGATAATGATCATTTTCTAAAATGGCTTGAGTGCGTATGGCCTGTAAGTCTGAACCAGCATTCGCTTCGGTCATGGCAATTGCAGTGACGACTTCACCTGTCACCATTTTCGGTAACCAATAACGTTTTTGCGCTTCAGTTCCAATATTTTGCAGGTAAGGAGAGACCAACTCATTTTGCCCACCAATGGCAACCGCCAAAGATGCAAAACCAGCTTGAGCAGTTTCTTGAACCAGCATGAGTGAGTAATGAACAGGAGCACCATAGCCGCCATATTCCTCGGGCACATCAACACACAAAAAGCCATTTTCCCCAAGACGAAGCCATAGATCACGTGGGATAAGGCCATCGTGTTCCCACTGTTCGTAATACGGGGCAACCTGTTCTTTTAAGAACCTGCGATAGCTGTCCCGGAATAGTTCAAATTCTGTATCGTGTGGCATGTTGAACCTTTTTTTAGGCAAAAGTGAGGCCAAGGCCCAAACCGAAGTTTGAGCTTCCTTTTTTATTTCAATTGCTTATTGCTTTAAGGTGGGTACCCGAATAATCAGTGGGTTTTCGGCCTGTTTTTGATAAAGCTCATCAATTAAAGCGGCACGACGTTTCGTAATACTGCTTTGATTGAGATTGCCTTTATCGGTTACTTCACCGGCATCTAACTGAGGTGGTTCGGTCATTAAATAAAGCATTGAGACTGTATTTGAACTGCCAGTCGCATCTTTATTAAAGGTCGTTAAAAATTGGCGGAACCATTGCTGGACTTTAGGATGCTGTAATATCTCTGTTGCAGAATGATCACCAAGCTTAAGACCTGCATATTGAGCACAAGCTTCTAATTTTGGAAAAATCAGAAAACCAACAGCATTCAGGTTTGAACCAGTAATACAAACATCTTGAATCAGTAAATTACCTTGAATGAGCACTTTGTTGCGTAATGTGCCGACATTCACAAAAGTACCTGTGTTGAGTTTAAAGTCTTCGGCAATTCGTCCGTCGTACATCAGACCTTTAGTTGGATCATTGATGTCGACTAAACGCACAGCATCACCCGTATGGAAAAAGCCTTCATCGTCAAAAACAGTGCTTTGCTGGTCTGCCTTTAGACGCCAATAGCCTTTCATGACGTGTTTGCCACGAACGCAAAACTCAAGTTTGTCACCACATGGAACTAGCTTAATTTCGCATCCCGGAGCAGGGTAACCAATAAAACCAGCCATCACGCGTGGACCAGTGGTAAAAGCACAAGAGGGAGCAGTTTCGGTCATGCCCAATCCGCTCATGATGCGGATTTTTTCTCCGCAATGTTGCTGAGCAATTTTATCGAGTCTGTTCCAGCCCGCTTCTGAGAGCGCAGCACCTGCAAAGAATAAAATTTTAACTTTGGCAAAAAAGCGGTCTCTTAATTCTTCATCTTTTTCTAAAGCTTCGGTGAGTTCTTCCCAACCTTTTGGCACATTTAAATAAACGGTTGGAGAAATTTCTTTGAGATTACGAATGGTTTCATCAAATTTTCCTGCAATGGGTTTGCCATCATCAATGTAAATGGTACCGCCGTTATAGAGTGCGATGCCGACATTGTGACTGCCGCCAAATGTGTGGTGCCAAGACAGCCAGTCGAGTAGGACAGGCGGCGTTTCTTCAAACTCAGGGAAAGTCTGCAATAACATTTGCTGATTAACACACAACATTAAATGTGTGGTCGGTACAGCTTTAGGTAATTTGGTTGAACCTGACGTAAATAAGAACTTGGCAATTTGGTTTTCATCAAGGGTTTGATAAAACTCTTGGACATTTGAAACAGGCGTATCTAAAAGCGATTGAAAAGATGTGCAGATCTGATCGCCCACAATGCCTTTATTGGTCACCACTTCAATATCAGGCGTAATACATGCCTGAATCGCTTTGGCAAAAGCTTGTCCATCGCTGGCATAGACCATACCAGGTGTAAGCACTTCAAACACATGTTTGAGTTTGCCAAAGTCTTGAGAAATCAGAGAGTAGGCAGGGGAAATAGCTGAGAAAGGTACACCCGCCAACATGGCAGCCATAGACAGTGTTAAATGTTCGAGATCATTACCACTTAAAATGACCAGAGGTCTTTCTTGGCTTAAATTACGATCATGCAAAGCTTGAGCAATGTGCCATGCACGTTGTAAAACTTCTGCATAACTCAGTTTGACCCATTCACCTTGAGCATTGCGTTTTGCTGCAAAAATATGGTCTGGTTTAGTTTGTGCAAAATGAATTAAACGATCTGTCAGTTTTTGTGGATACGGTTTTAATTGCTCTTTTGGGCTGATATAGAGCGTGTCATCTTTATGGTGATAATGAATATCATGTTGCCCTAATTTTACGAACCGTTCGCGGTCTTGTGATTGAGTGGCATTCATTTGCATTTCTTTCACTCCATGGAAAGCGCATCACTGCGCTTTATTTTTTTGCATCATGCAATTTTTATTTAATATGTCGGTATTCGCATTAGCCTGACTAAATCGGGTAATGACGTGATTGGGTTTGAATGGTAATCCAGCGTAGTTCGGTAAATTCGGCAACAGAGACTTTACTACCAAAACGTCCGTAACCACTCGATTTTGTTCCGCCAAATGGCATTTGAGCTTCGTCATGTACGGTTGCGCCGTTAATATGACAAATACCCGAATCAATCTGTTTAGCGACTTCTAATGCCTGCGAAATATTCTGGCTAAACACTGCCGAAGACAGACCAAACTCGCTGTCATTTGCCAGTGCTACGCCTTCTTCAATGCTTGAAAAACGTTGAACTGTGCATACAGGTCCAAATGATTCTTCGCGGTAAAGCAGCATGTCAGGTTTAATATTGAGCACCAGTGTCGGTTGCATGGTGGTATCTTCAATATGAATACCTAAAGGTAAGTCAGCACCTTTGTTTTGGGCATCTTCCAGCAAATGCTGAATACGGTTTGCAGCACGGCGACTTTCTAAAACACCGAGTACATTATCTTTTGAGGTTGGATTACCTGCCTGAATAGAGCGAGTTTTCTCAATCAGCTTTTCAATAAACTGGTCGGCAATTTTGTCTTGAACCAAAACACGTTCGGTCGACATACATATTTGCCCTTGATTAAAGAATGCTCCAAAAGCAACTGCATTTACGGCTTCATTAATGTCAGCTTCATTTAAAACCACAACAGGGGCTTTACCACCGAGTTCGAGTAAAACAGGTTTTAAATATTTGGCAGCAGTCTCGGCAATAATTTTTCCGACTTTGGTTGAACCCGTAAAATTAATACGCTTCACGGCTGGGTGAGACACTAAACGCTCCACGATTTGTGGTGCATCTTCAGCGGCATGCGTAATTACATTCACCACACCTTCGCCAAGACCTGCTTCATGTAACACTTCACCAATTAAACGATGTGTTGCTGGGCAGGCTTCCGATGCTTTTAATACAACGGTGTTGCCACAAGCCAAAGGCATAGCAAGCGCACGTGTTGCCAAAATGACAGGGGCGTTCCAAGGTGCAATGCCTACAATCACACCACAAGGAACCCGCACACCCATTGCAAGATTGCCCGGCACATCTGACGGAATCAGACTTCCGTCAATTTGTGTGGTCATGGCTGCGGCTTCACGTAACATGTTGGCAGCAAGATGAACGTTAAACCCATACCATGTTGCAGTTGAACCTGTTTCTTGCATTCCAGTTTCAATGAATTGCTCGGTTTTTTGGTCCATTAAATCGGCTGCTTTTAATAAGCGTAAGCGACGTTCGGTAGGCGAGAGTTTCGACCATACTTTAAAAGCTTGTTGTGCCGATTCGATTGCACGGTCAACATCTTCCAGTGTTGCGGCAGCAGCTTTACTGGCCACTGATCCATCAATTGGGCTAATACGCTCAAAAGTTGCCTGATTTGATGCATCAACAGATCGACCGTGAATAAGTAACTGTACATTTTGCATGGGTTGTGTCCTTACATTGCCATTAAAGTATCAAAAGTTAACCAGTGCGTTTATAACTCTGTAAACCCGGTTTAATTGATTTTTCATCTAAAAATTGTTTCAAACCTTCTTGGCGGCCATTTTCTGTATCGCGGTGGATACATTGATCAAGTTTGGCATATAAGTAGTCTTCGTTTTGGTCCCATGTCAGTTCACGGCAACGCTTAAAGCCATTTTTAGCGGTACGAAGAACTACAGGGTTTTTCTCAAGTAGGCAATTTGCAAGTTCAGTCACTTCTGCTTTTAATTGGGCAAGCGGTACGCTTTTATTCACAAGGCCCATGGTTTCAGCTTCTTTACCACTAAAGGTTTTACCCGTCATGATGTAATACAAAGATGCACGGTGACCTACGGTATCTGCCATTGCTTTGCTTACAAGGTTGCCCGGTGGGATGCCCCAGTTAATCTCAGATAAACCGAAAGTTGCTTCATCTGCTGCAATTGCTAGGTCACAAGCCACTAAAGGTGAGAAACCGCCTCCAAAGCACCAGCCGTTGACCATAGCAATGGTTGGTTTTGAATACATACGAAGAAGTTGCCACTGCCAGCGACAAGAGTCACGGCGAATACGTTCTTGGAAAATTTCAGGCTGAGTGTCGACTTCACGGAAATATTCCTTCAAATCCATGCCTGCTGTCCAAGAGTCACCAGCACCCGTCAAAACTAAAACACGCGCATCTTGATCAAGCTCAAGAGTTTCGAGCACATCAATCATTTCACGATTGAGTGTTGGGCTCATGGCATTTTTCTTTTCTGGGCGGTTTAGTGTTACCCATGCAATTCCATCTTCAACTTTGACATCTACTGTTTCCCAGCGGTTTTCATAACTCATCTTCATACTCCTTGAATGATTTTTAGCTGTTCTGGGATTTAATCTAATATCAGTTAAACTTACATTCAAGTCTTTTTTATAAAATTTCATAAATATTTTTTAATTAATTGTATTTTAAATACTAATTATTTTTTAAATTAATTTAATATAAAAATATGTTGATTTTTTAGTAAGTTTAACTGATATTTTTGGTGTGTTTAAACAACAATACACAAAGGGCTAAATGGAACGACTAGTCAATAAAGGACAACACAATGGAAAAAATATCAGGACAGCCTTCAAAGGCAAAAATCACGTTGCTACTGTGCTTTGCCATAGCAATTTTTGAAGGGTTTGATCTTCAATCAATGGGGGTAGCCGCTCCACGAATGCGGGCTGAGTTTATGTTGGACAATGCCCAGATGGCGTGGGCGTTTAGTGCTGCAATTTTAGGGACGTTACCAGGTGCAATATTAGGCGGTCGGTTTGCTGATATTGTCGGGCGTAAGAAAATTCTGATTTTTAGTATTTTACTTTTTGGAATTATGTCTTTGCTAACGGCTTATGCTGCTAACTTTAGTTTGCTATTGCTCATTCGTTTTTGTACAGGTTTAGGAATGGGTGGGGCATTACCAATGATGATTACACTTGCCTCTGAAGCTGTACCTGACCAGCACAAAGGCACCGCAGTGAGCATTATGTATAGCGGCATTCCTTTTGGCGGATTACTCACTTCTGTGGTTGCTATGTCGTTGGCAGGCGATGCAGAGTGGCGTCATATTTTCTATATTGGTGGGATTGCACCTATTTTACTCATTCCACTGATTATGCGCTTTTTACCAGAGTCAAATGACTACCTGCAACGAAAAGTTCAAGCGCAAAAAACGACACCATTCTTGGAAGTTTTATTTGCGAAAGAGCGTCGTATGTCAACCATTCAGCTTTGGATAAGCTTTTTCTGTACGCTCGTTGTACTTTATTTCTTGTTGAACTGGTTACCGTTGCTGATGGGTGCGCAAGGCCTATCAAAACTACAGGCAAACTATGTACAGATGGGCTACAACGTTGGCGGAATTTTAGGTTCAATCTTAATGGGTGTATTGCTTGATAAATTACGCATGAGCTTTGTGATTAAATTAATTTATCTCGGCATTTTATTCTCACTGTGCTGTTTAGCAATTTCTCCGACAGTGGCTTTACTTGCACTTTCGGCAGTGGGTTGTGGCCTATTCATTGTGGGAGGACAATCGGCGCTGTATGGTCTGGCTGCTATGTATTATCCAACTGAAATGCGTGGAACAGGTGTAGGTTCAGCAGTTGCAATTGGCCGTATTGGTTCGTTTGCAGGGCCTTTAATGGCAGGGTTTTTACTCTCGCTTGGACAAAGCTCGACTATCGTGATTGGTTCAAGCATTCCAGTGATTTTAATTGCAGCGATCTCTGCATTACTTCTTGTCAAAAAACCTAAACAGCCTGTACATTTAGTACAAAGCTCAGGTGCTCGCTAAGTTTTAACGAAAGTATGGGGTTAGGACCTCATACTTTCACTACAGATTTTCTTATGATGAATGAAAGGTTATGGTACGTTCGAATTTAGTTCCAAAAAAAGTAGAAGATGAGCCTAAGTTAAGTTACATGATTGCTCGTGTTGACCGAATTATTAGTAAACATTTAACAGAACATTTAAAAGAGCTTGAAATTACCTTACCGCAATTTACTGCACTTTCTGTTTTAGCTTCAAAAAGTAATTTATCCAATGCCAAGCTTGCTGAGCGCTCTTTCATAAAGCCGCAATCTGCCAACAAAATTTTGCAAGATTTACTGGTGAATGGCTGGATTGAGAAAAAACCTGACCCAACACATGGCCGCCGTATTTTAATTACACTGACAGACAGTGGTATTGATAAGCTAAATAAATGTAATGAAGTGGTTTTGAAAGTTGAAGAAAAAATGCTTGAAGGCATTGATATAAACTTGGCTTATTTAATCCGTAATAACCTCGATATTATGGTCAATAATCTTAAAAATCTTTAATTGAATGTGGTTTGTAAATTAATTTTTTAAAATCTACAGAAATGCTTAAGCACTGATTCACACAGAAAATTTATTTCATTTTGCAAATGAACTTGCTAGCATCGAAGTGACGTTTTTGGTGATGTGTGGCAGCGAATGTCTTCAGGACAACAAGTTTTACTTAAACTAAGAAAAATGATTATTTCAGGGGAACTTGAGGGCGGTGCCAGAATTGCCGAAATTCCGACTGCCGAGTTACTTGGCGTTTCAAGGCAGCCTGTTCGTATTGCCTTTAGGTTGCTCGAGCAAGAAGGCCTCCTCATTAAAAACCCAACTCGTGGTTACACGGTTCGTGAAATTTCAGAACAACTGGTTCATGATGCGCTTGAAGTACGCGGTGTGCTAGAAGGCTTGGCTGCGAAAACTTTGGCAGAACAAGGCTTAAGCGAAGAGCAGAAAAAGACGCTGCAACATTGTATTCAAGAAACTGAAAAACTTTTTAATGAAACAGACGAGTTTGGCGATGCTGAACTGGAACGTTATCACCATTTTAATGTCATTTTTCATGACACGATTATTGAGGGTGCACAAAACGTCGCTCTCATCCAAGCCTTAGCAAAAAATAATCAATTGCCGATGGCTTCTGCTCAAGCTATTACCTATGACCAGAATCAAGCGTTGTCGGAATATCGCCGTTTGCACTATGCACATTTGCAGCATTGTTCGATTTTCGATGCGTTGGTACATCGTCAGGCAGGGCGCGCTGAAACCTTAATGCGTGAACACAGTAGTGTGGTGATTTTGGGTGAAACGCTAAGAAATGTTCTCAGCGCTTAAGGTGAAAGAAGTTCCTTTATTTCTGAATAAAGGAACTTGGGTATTAAAGCTCAATCACAAGATGTTTAGTTTTTGCACGAGAACAGCAGGGCGTAAACTGGTCATTCAATGCATGTTCCTCATCGGTCATAAACATATCTCGATGATCTGGAGTGCCTTCTACTACACGGGTAATGCACGTACCACAAATACCTTGTTCACACGAAACAGGAATATCAAAACCATTTGCAATTAATGCTTCTGTTGCTGTCTGCTCTGGTAATACTTCAATTCGGCGGCCCGTACCTTTCACTTCAATGGTAAAAGCTTCATCGTTGGACGTATCTATCTTTTGAGCAACAAAATGCTCTTGATGTAACTGTTCGCTATGCCAATCTGCTTGTTCGGCCGAGCTCATGACAAACTGCATAAACCCTGTAGGTCCACATACATATAAGTGTTTATCAGGTGAAGATTGGCCCAAAGCCTCTGCCATATTACATTCGGTGTCTGGTTGGTCTTGAATGTGAAAATGAACTTGCTCACCAAAGTGCTCGGTTAAATTGCCATAGAAGGCAATCATTTCATGACTACGAACAAAGTAGTGTAATTCAAAAGGAATATTGGCCGACTTAAGCCGATATGCCATCGACAAAATAGGGGTAATACCGATACCACCCGCAAATAAAACCGCTTGTTTGGTTTGAGGATGAATTTCAAATAAATTACGCGGCTCACCAATTTTTAAATGATCGCCTTCACGATATTCGGTGTGGATGCAACGTGAGCCACCGCGTGAATTGGCATCATGTAAAACGCCAATCACATAACGATGCTTTTCAGTGCAGCAGTTTGAAAGTGAATATTGACGGGTGAGGCCGTTTTTTAGGTGCACATCAATATGCGCACCTGCTTCAAAACTCGGTAGCTCTGTACCATTTGCTGCAACCAATTCAAACGCACGAATGGTCGGGGTAAGCTGGTGAATTTTTTGAATGATAACGTCCATGTTCATGCTCCTTTAAATAATCCGAATGTTTGGAAACTTCTGTGCGGACGTTTCAGGAGGTGTTTTATTTTCTTCGGCAAGTAGTCGGTCAATGACCTTACGGGACTGGACACCGCCTGCGTCGATGTTGAGCATTAGTAACTTGCGATGTGGGTTGTTTAAAATATTTTGTTGTTGTTGCTCCAGCATTTCTAAATCTTCAGTAAAGATTTTGCCTTGACCTTCACGAATTTGATCGGTGAGTTCAGCATTGTCTGGCTGGAAGTTACGTGCCATTCCCCAGAAATACCAGTGAGAGGTTTCAGTTTCTGGTGTAATAAAATCAACCACAATTGAGGAAACTTTTTTGTCACTTGGTGCGTGATAACCACCATGTCCGGCATGCGCTACACCCACTTCAATATGAACATTACTTGGTGCAAAGAAGTGACAACGTTGCCAACGGTCAACTGGTACATCGTCTGCCAAGTGATTACCGCGAAGGGCCATTTGCCAAAATGGAGGTGCGATCACATTTTCCATATAGCGTTCGGTAATCACATGATCACCGTCAACTTTAGTGACTGGCAGGGCTTCATCAATTTCTTTTTGTCCAATACTGCTGGAGTGAACATAGGTTTCGTGTGTTAAATCCATCAGATTATCGACCATCAAGCGATAGTCACACTGAATGTGAAACAGGCCTCCGCCATAGCTCCATTCAGGATGATCTGCCCATTCTAAAGTTGGCAGTTTTGCTTCATCTGCTAAAGCTTTCTCGCCTGGCCATATCCAAATAAAACCGAACTTTTCGACAACTGCATATGATTTGTTGCAAGGGAAACCGTTTACACGTTGGGCTGGCATTGAAACGGTCTTTCCGTCACAGCCCATTACTAAGCCATGATATCCACACACAAGGTTTCCATCTTCTACATAGCCAAGTGAAAGTGGGGCACCGCGATGGGGACAAAAATCTTCAACGGCTGCAACTTGATTTTCTTTGCCACGGTAAAAAACAATTTTTTCACCACAGATGGTGCGACCTAATGGTTTGTCTTGGATTTCTTCTGGACGGCAGGCAACATACCAAGCATTTTTAATAAACATTGTGACGACTCCTTATCACTTATTGGATCCAATTTATAACAAACAAAAATATTGGTCAATTGATAAGCAGTATATTTTTTAAAAAATATTGATCTTTTTATTTGATTGTTTTGTAGATTTTTAATTGCTATTAAAGACTTTTGTATTTACTTTGAATTTTAGAGGCTAAATTTTTATTCATATTAATTTGGATCCATAATGACTGTGGTTAAGCCATTATGGGAGTGTGGAAATTTAGAAATTAACCGTGTAGTGAAGCATCATGCGCTGTTCATCCAGACTTTTGCCATGTTTGGTGTCGTAGTTAATATTTAAGAAAAGAAACTTAAGATTTTTAATCCAAGCATTGAGATCATACTGAATCAACACATCACTTTCTTGTTCAAAGTCATTTTGATTCATTGTTTGAAATGAATCGCCATAAATATATTTGTAGGTCACTTTTAGACCCTTGATATAGTCTTTAAAGTCATACGAGGCAACGAAATGATAAGATTTTTCATCTGCTTTGGTAAACGCGCCTAAGGTCCAGTTCACCATGTGCGGGATGGGCATATTGTCGAGTTTTGGAATACCATCTTTGCCAAAGTTTTCTTGATAGCCAATTCCAGTTGTAAAGTTTCCATGTTTAATGAAATGCATGGCCCCTACAGATGTATTGTCATATTCGCCAAGCTTTGATTTGCCGACATCGTCGTGGCGAAACACACGTAATTTTGTGGTGTGCTGCTTCGTCCATTGATAATCAAAAGCAAAGTAACTTTGATTGATGAGATCTGTTAAGTAACCATTATAAAATTTCCAATGATATCTAGGTGTTTTGCCGTCCCATTGAAAGAAATAGAGCCCGTCAGATTCATGTTTTGATATGGCGAGTTTGTGGTAGTCCTCCTCATTTTTTGGTGAATAACGGTTAATCAAACCCAGCTCGAAATTTTGTTGCGGTGTCTTATATTTTAATTCTAAGCCTTTATAGTTCACGCGTAATTGATGTGTATCCACTTGTGGCGTAAGTGGTGAATCGGGAGTGATTTCACCTACATTCATGCGAAAGTTTTGATATTCAACTCCAGCACCTAAGCCATATTTAACTTGGTCTTGTGCTTGTTTCTTGGTGTTAGGGTCAAAGGGTATGACCATATCATTGGTGTGTTGGTCGCTACTTAGACGATAAGCATATTGAATGCTTGGATTGAGGTGTAGTTGAACCTCATTCAGTTTGGTTGACCAGTTGCCACGATAGATCAGACCTTGGCTCAAGCTATGAGTATCGGGGCTGGTCCCATTTTCATATTGTCTGTCGAAGTTGAATGTTTTTAGTGTGAGTGTATTTTGAAAATTAACATCGACTGCACTATGAGCTAAACAGCAGGCAAGGGTCGTCCCTGAGAAGAAAATCCCATAAATAAAAATATGCTTCATTTTTAAATCCGTTTAAAAGCGTTTTACTGTTCTAAATCCGACATGGCTGGTGGCAAGGTCGAGTTCTTGTGGATGCCTCGCGGCAGCACGATAACGCGCGCAATAGTTGGTTGCGCATAAATAAGATCCACCTTTAATCATATATTGCAAAATCTGTTCGTGACTTTGCCGATATTTCGATGGATCTCCCATATGATGGTCTCGTGGTCCTGTATAGGGTGTTTGCGTCCATTCCCATACATTGCCAATCAGGTCATACAAACCAAAGGGGTTTTTACTAAAACAACCCACAGGGGCAATATCCTTAAAACCATCTTCCTGAACATTTTTATATGGAAATTCTCCTTGCCAGAAATTGGCTACAATATGACCTTCGTGGGTCGGGCCAATATCGGAATTTTGTTGAAAACCTTTGGCTGCATATTCCCACTCAAGCTCAGTCGGTAAGTCATGACCTAGCCAGTTTGCATAAGCGTAGGCATCATTCCATGTCACCATACGGACAGGCTCATGAGGTGCGGGTTGTTTAGGGTTGTTTGGGCCCCATGGATGTTTCCAATTGGCCCCTTTTTCAAATTTCCACCATTGTAATTCTTCAACTGGATGATCTGGTTGTACAAACATAGCTGCGCCGCCTTGCTTCTCTGCATCGGTGACATAACCCGTTTGTTTAACAAACTCTTGAAATTGAGCATTGGTGACTTCAGTTGCATCAATTAAAAAAGCGGGAACGGAAGTTGCCTGTAAATTTAATGGGCGTTCATCTTCATAACCTTGTGTGGTGCCTAAAACAATTTTTCCTTGCGGAAGCTTGACCATGCCTGCTTCTTTATTGTTAGGCCATCCCGAAGGAAGGCCTGAATAAGAAGTACATTTAGCTTTAGTGCCTAGGTCGGGCAAGGTGGTCTGTTCTAGTTGAGGTGTGGTTTTTTGGCACGCACAAAGTAAGAGAAACGATGAAAGCATCATGATCTGTTTCATCTGGTTTTCTCTACTTTTTGTTGTATTGCTCAAAATCCACAACACCATTTTCATCGGCATATCTTAAATATTTATCATTTAAGACTTTGACGATCTCAGGATGGGCTGCATAAACATTATGTTGCTCATTAAAATCTGTTTTTAAATTGTAGAGTTCCCAGCCATGGCTCTTAAATTTAGAAGGTGAGTTTTCAACAAGTTTCCATTCGTCAGTTTTAGCGTAGCGGCTGCCATGCAGTTCTTTAAAGTCATAATAATTAACAGGACGAATACGGGCAGTATTATCTTTAAACGCAGGGATCAGACTAAAACCAGATGGTTTAATTTTGGTGCTTGAAGTTGGATAAACCTGATTATTTTGAATACCAGCTAGCTCCATCACAGTTGGGAATATATCTCTGACTGTCGCAAAGTTATTGTTAATTCCATGTTGTTTAGAAATCTGAACAGGTGATTTAACAATAAATGGGACTCGTACTCCGCCTTCTGAAGCAGCTGACTTCCAGTGGGTAAATGGTGTGCTGCTCACTTCGGCCCAGCGTGGTCCCATATAAACATATGAGCTGGCGTTGCCTATATTTTCATAGCGATTGTCGGCATCACCCATTGGGAAATTATGATCACCACCTTCAGCGCCGTTATCTGACATAAACACAATCAAAGTATTGTCATATAAATGATGCTTTTTAAGATATTGAATGACATCACCCACGCGGTCGTCTAACTGGGTAACCATGCCCGCATAAACTTCCATTTTACGTGCTTCGTATTTGCGCTCTTGGGGGGGGAGTTCATTCCAGCTTTTGGTGCCTAAAGCTTGGTTGCCACGCTCGACTGGGTATTCTGCGTTTGCGGGAATTAATCCTAATTGCTTTTGTCTAAGAAAGCGTTGTTTGCGAATCGCATCATAGCCTTGATCGTATTTACCTTTATATAAGTCTCTATAATGAGCGGGTGCTTGTAGCGGCCAGTGTGGAGCGGTATAGGCTAGGTAGGCAAAAAATGGTTTTTGCGCTTTATTTTTGTCTAAGTACTCAAAAGCTTTTTGTGTAAAAAAGTCGGTCGAGTAGTAGCTGTCTGGCAATGTGACCTTTTGACCATTTTCTGTGTATTGAGTATTGCGCGGATAGTTTTTAGGTTGGTCTTTAAAGTGTAAATCGAAGCCATCGAGCAGAGCAAAAGATTGATCAAAACCACGGGCTTTAGGGTTTTGGTCGGGAGCATAGCCTAAGTGCCATTTACCAACCATGAAGGTGTAATAATCTTTTGTCTTCAAAATCTCTGCGAGTGTGTAAGCATTTTGCGTTAAGTGTCCTGAATAGCCATCAATTTTGAGTAGTGCACGCGGGCTATCGGCTCCAACCAATTTTTCTTGTCGTTTTGATGTTTCATACATGGCACCTAAACCTACCAAGTGGTTATCTGCACCTGTCATAAGCTGTGCACGAGTAGGTGAACACATTGATGAAGCATGAAAATTAAAAAGCATTTTTCCTTGCTTTAACAAACTATCAATATGAGGAGTTTTAATTTCGCCACCATAAGCACCAATATCTGAAAATCCAAGATCATCGGCCAAAATAATCATGATATTAGGTGATTGTTGATTTTTTGGAGGTGCTGCTTGCGTTGTGTAAAACAATTGGCTGGCAAAAAAAAGTCCCAATGTAAGCTGGCTTGCTCTTTTGAGTTTCATAACAACAATCCTTTGATGTTTTAAAAATGCATCTTGCATTTCCTGGAAATAAACTGAGCTTTTTTTTTGGCTAAAAAATGCTCTGGAATCGATCATAATAGATTTTTTAATATGGATCCATAAAAATATTCAAGCATTCTAATTTTATGTTTTTAATAATTTTATACTTATATAATTTATGTGTTTATATACTTTTTAATAATCCGTTTATAATTTTAGTTGATTTTTTGGATCCAAATATTCAGTATAGAAAAAGAGCAGGATGCTCAAAAAACAAATATTCCTCTAGGTCATTATGGATACGGATGTGCATAACCACCCAATCGCTCATATCAGCAATGTCGTGTGTATGTCTTATCCAAGGGAGATACACAAATGGAAAGAGACGTTCTAAGTGAGATCAATCAAAACAATATGAGCCGCTATCAATGGTTCGTCATTTTGATCTGTATTTGTCTCAATATTATTGATGGCTTTGACGTGATGGTAATGGCATTTACTGCTCCATCCGTGTCAGCAGAATGGTCACTTTCAGGCGCACAAATTGGCTTGTTGTTAAGTGCTGGCCTTTTTGGAATGGCTGCCGGTTCAATTTTTCTCGCGCCTTTAGCCGATAAAATCGGTCGCCGTTTACTCATCTTAGTTTGTCTTGTAATTGCAGGTCTTAGCATGCTGGGCTGTGCTTTTGTACAAAGCCACGGCATGTTAGCTGCACTTCGGTTTATTACTGGAATTGGGGTGGGGGGCATCCTTGCGAGTAGTAATGTATTGGCAAGTGAATATGCCAATGCTCGCTGGCGCAGTCTTGCTGTTAGTTTAATGTCTACTGGTTATGGAATTGGCGCGACACTTGGCGGGGTACTATCACTGGCATTGATTGAGCATTTGGGTTGGCGCTCAATCTTTTTAGCAGGAGGGGTTACTACTATTGCAATGCTGCTAATCAGCGGATGGTTATTACCTGAATCTTTAGATTACTTACTCGCGAAACGACCAAAACAGGCACTAGAACGTATTAATGCAACTGTAAATCGTATGGGTCTTAATCAACTATCAGTTATGCCGCGTTATGAAAAAATCAGCACGCAAAATGGCAGTGAACTGGGCAAATTATTTGCTGGACAACTTGGATTTCAAACGCTTTGTTTGTGGTTTGCATTCTTTTTAGTGATGTTTGGCTTTTACTTTGTCATGAGCTGGACACCAAAAATTCTAATTTCAATGGGAATGTCACCAGAGCAAGGCGTAAGTACCGGTATTTTAATTAGTATTGGTGGGATTTTCGGGGCAGCCATTATTGGTTTATTGGCATCACGTATGAAAATCTTCTATGCCTTAAGCCTGTTTTTAGGACTAACCTCGGCATGTGTTTTCCTATTTGTCGCTGTCTCATCTCAAGTCAGCATTGCACTCATGGTGGGGTTATTACTTGGCACACTCATTAATGGCTGTGTGGCAGGTTTATATTCTATTTCTCCAACAATTTATGATGCTGAAATCCGTAGTCGCGGCGTGGGCTATGCAATTGGTTTTGGACGAATTGGGGCAATTTTATCGCCAACGGTTGCAGGCATCTTCCTGGATAAAGGTATAGCACCCGCAACGCTTTATGCCTATTACGGTGTGGTGTTTATTTTGGCTATTTTCCTCATTTTAAGTTTGGGTAGTGCTTTTTACCGAAGTAAGAAAGAGCAGAACTATTCGCTTAAAACAGCACCTTAATCCATTAAAAATTAAATAGTTGAGATAAAAAATGAAGAAGACGCCATTGTGGGTGGGGGTATGCTTGTGCCCATTATTTAGTCAAGTTGTGCATGCTGAATTTCTTGCAGACAGCAAAGCTGAGCTAACACTACGTAATTTTTACTTTGACCGAGACTATAAAAAAGATCCCTATCCTTATACAGCAGCCAGAGATTGGGCGCAGGGTTTAATTTTTAAAGGACAGTCTGGCTATACTGAGGGTACGGTTGGGTTTGGTGTTGATGTACTGGCAATGGCAGGTTTTAACCTGTTGGGAAGCCGTGCTGATGACTATGCGCGTAGTGGCTTATTACCAGTGAATACCGATAACTCGCGTGATGATTATTATGGAAAAATAGGCATTACAGGAAAGGCTAAATTTAGGAAAAATGAACTTTTTGTGGGGGACTTAGTTCCACAATTGCCGACCATTTTTTCATCGCCAGCGCGTTTGTTCCCTCAGACTTACCGTGGTATCCGTTTTGTTTCAAATGAAATTCCAAATCTTCAACTCGAAGGCTTTTATGTCGATGAAGTACGTCAACGTGATTCAATTCGTTATACCGATGTGGGAACAGACAATATCAACCATCGTTTTGACAAAGCGGCAACTACTGATTCTTTTTATACATTAGGTGGAAGCTATCAGTTAAAGGATTATCGTCTACGGGCTTACCATGCTGAACTCAAAGACATTTACCAGCAACAATTTTTAGGTTTTAACGGCAAACAACCTTTAAATGATCAACTTAATTTTTTAAGCGACGTGCGTTTTTTTAATAGTGAGGAAACGGGAAGCAAAAAAATAGGAGAGGTCGATAACCGCCATATTAGTGGCTTATTTGGTTTGAACTATCAAAATCATACGATTTCTTTGGGCTACATGCAGTCGTTTGGCTCGACTGGTTTACCATTTTTGTCGGGAACCGAAAGTCCGGTTGCGCTTGATTTTATGAGTTCGGACTATTCAAATAAAGACGAAAAAGTCTATTCGATTCGTTATGAATATGACTTTAAAAATGCGCGGGTAGGTGATGTTTCATTAAACGGACTGCGCTTTATGACTCGCTATGCAAAAGGTGAAGACATTGATTTACTGCAATATGGCGATCAGCGTTTTAAAGAGGAGTCGATGGAATTTGATTTAGGCTATAAAATTCCTGAAGGTAAGCTAAAAGGTTTGGGAATGCGAGCTCGTTTTTCTCACTATCGCAACGATATGCCTACCAATATGACCTTTCACTCGACAAATGAAACGCGGTTGAATGTTGACTATACCTTTAAATTTTAACGTTCAATATTTAACTAAATTCAAGACCAGTTAAAACATTGTGAGCAGCAATGTTTTAACTTTAGTTATCAACTTCACAAAATCCCTCTATAATACCGCCAATCTTATTAAAGCCAATTGAGTCGTTCATTAAACACATGGCTTTAATCTCTCATTTTTTTAAGTCAATTTCTTCGCTGTGATTCGGCTTATTTTTCAATATTTAGAATTTTATGTGTCTGTGCTGACACATAAAAATATTTAGGTGCCAGCATGGAAATCAAGGTTAATTATCTCGACAATCTTCGACAGGAAGCTAAGTTCGATGACTTTACGGTAATTGCCGATCAACCAATTCGCTACAAGGGTGACGGTTCGGCACCGGGCCCATTTGACTATTTTTTAGCATCGTCAGCATTGTGTGCAGCGTACTTTGTAAAAGTGTATTGTGCAGCTCGAGATATCCCAACCGATAACATTCGTTTATCGCAAAATAATATTGTTGATCCTGAAAACCGTTATAAGCAAACCTTTAAAATTCAAATTGAATTACCAGCCGATATTTCAGAGAAAGATCGCCAAGGGATTTTACGTTCGATTGACCGTTGTACTGTTAAAAAAGTGATTCAAACTGGTCCTGAATTTATTATTGAAGAAGTGGAAAGCATCGATGCAGATGCACAAGCATTGTTATTGCCAAGTCTAACTTCAGAAAGCCATACCTATATTCAAGGTAAAGACCTGCCATTAGAAGAAACCATTGCCAATATGTCTGCCATTTTGGCAAATTTGGGCATGAAGATTGAAATCGCATCTTGGCGTAATATCGTGCCGAATGTATGGTCATTACACATTCGTGATGCACAATCTCCGATGTGCTTTACCAATGGTAAAGGTGCAACTAAAGAAAGTGCTTTGGCATCTGCATTGGGCGAGTTTATTGAGCGTTTAAACTGTAACTTCTTCTATAACGACCAGTTCTGGGGTGAAGATATTGCGAATGCTGAATTTGTGCATTATCCAGATGAAAAATGGTTTAAACCGGGTCCAAATGGTGAATTACCTAAAGAAATCTTAGATGAATATTGTCTTGAGATTTACAACCCAGATGATGAGTTACTGGGCACGCATTTATATGACACCAACTCAGGCAACGTAGAGCGTGGCATTTGCTCGCTACCTTTTGTGCGCCAGTCTGATGGTGAAGTTGTCTATTTCCCATCAAATTTAATTGAAAACTTGTACTTAAGTAATGGTATGAGTGCGGGTAATACTTTGGCAGAAGCCCAAGTTCAATGCTTATCAGAAATTTTTGAACGTGCTGTTAAACGTGAAATTTTAGAAGGTGAAATCGCACTTCCAGATGTTCCTGAAGACGTATTAGCAAAATATCCAAGTATTGTTGCTGGTATTAAAGGTCTAGAAGAGCAAGGCTTCCCTGTATTAGTTAAAGATGCATCATTAGGCGGTCAGTTCCCTGTAATGTGTGTGACTTTAATGAACCCGCGCACGGGTGGGGTGTTTGCATCTTTCGGTGCGCATCCAAGTTTTGAAGTTGCGTTAGAACGTAGTCTGACTGAATTACTTCAAGGCCGTAGTTTCGAAGGCTTAAATGATTTACCTCAACCGACTTTCCAAAGTAATGCAGTGACCGAACCGAATAACTTTGTTGAGCACTTTATTGATTCAAGCGGTTTGGTATCTTGGCGCTTCTTTAGCTCTAAATCTGACTATGACTTTGTTGAATGGGATTTTTCTGGCGAAGGCGAAGAGTCGAACGCAGAAGAAGCTGCAACATTGTTCGGCATTCTCGAAGAGATGGGCAAAGAAGTATATATGGCAGTCTATGAGCATTTAGGTGCGACTGCTTGCCGTATTTTAGTACCAGATTATTCAGAAATTTATCTTGTTGAAGATTTGATTTGGGATAATACCAATAAAGCACTTTCATTCCGTGAAGATATTCTAAATCTACATCGTTTGGATGATGAACAGCTTGAGGCATTAGTTGAGCGTTTAGAAGAATGCGAGCTAGACGATTACACTGAAATCACCACGCTGATTGGCATTGAATTTGATGACAATACAGTTTGGGGACAGCTCACCATTTTAGAACTGAAATTGCTAATTTATGTGGCTTTACAACAGTTTGAAGAAGCAAAAGAGCTTGTAGAAACTTACTTGCAATACAACACCAACACCGTTGAGCGTGGCTTGTTCTATCAGTGCATGAACGTGGTGCTTGAAGTGATGTTAGATGAAGAACTAGAGCTTGAAGACTACCTTACGAATTTCCGCCGTATGTTTGGTGACACACGAATGGACGCGGTATTAGGTTCTGTCGATGGTAGCGTTCGTTTCTATGGTTTAACACCAACAAGCATGAAACTAGAAGGGCTTGATCGCCATTTACGTCTGATCGAGAGCTATAAAAAATTGCATGCAGCTCGCGCTAAAGCCGTAGCGATGTAATTTAAAAAGCGAAATAAAAAAGCCTATTTTTAAATAGGCTTTTTTTATAAAACGACTCGCTAGTTTAAGCAGAAGCTTTGGTGGTCTCTATGGTTTCTGCATCTACTCTATGATCTTGCTGCTCATCCAAAGTATGTTTAGCCGGAATATAAGACATTGCGCGTTCTGCAAGTGCTGTAATGGTAAGACTTGGGTTAACGCCCAAATTGGCACCTAACATTGAACCATCCACAACGTATAAGTTTTTATAGTTAAAGACACGGTTTTGTCCATCTACCACGCCACGCTCTGGACTTGAAGCAATTGCACAACCACCCATACAGTGGGCTGTAAAAGGTACGTTAAACAAAATTTCGGTAATGGTCGTCATTGGGTGACCATTAAACATTTTGGCAACTTTTTCGGTAAAAGCATTGGCCTGTGGAATATACACAGGTAGTTTTTTACCTTCGCTCGATAACACCTTGCCAAAAGGCCAGAACCAATTACGTTTCAAGCGCATGTTGATGGAGGCATCTGCTGTTTGCATCACCAAGAAAATTAAAGTCTGACGTGCAAAACTGACCGGATTACTCATGCGAAGAAAAATAAATGGATGGCAAATGAGTGCCCATAACCAAAAGAAGATACGTGTCCAACCCGGTTTACCTTTCGCCATATAAGTACACATAAGACCCATGGCATCTGAACCAGTTTGGTAACGTGTTGCTTCAATGTGGGTCTCATGGTCAATGTAAATACTTGAACCAATGGCCACACCTTTACTCATGTCGACATCTTTACCAAAAAAACGAACACCTAAAATTGACTCAGCATTAGTACGAACCCGATTGCCCAAATCATCAGAAACATTTGGCAGAGAACCAGACTGTTTTAAACGGAATAACATCTCTTGCGTACCCAAAGAAGATGCAGAGAAAATCACATTTCGAACACACCATGTACGGCGTTGTTTGTTAAACCATGAGCTTGAACATTCAGTCGTAACTTCATAGCCATCGCTGCCATCGGCTTTACCATTAAGTGGTTTAACATCAACAACTTTGGTTTCTTCGTAAACCTTGGCACCATTTTTTTCGGCAAAGTACAAATAGTTTTTATCTAAGGTATTTTTTGCGTTGTGTTTACAACCTGTCATACAACCGCCACATGCGGTACAGGTTCCGCGGTCTGGACCTTCGCCGTTAAAATATGGGTCAGGGTAGGTCTTGCCGCCTTGTTCACCTTCGGGTGGAAAGAAAGTGGCAACACGAGTGGGTTTAAATGTATGACCAACACCGACTGCTTCACCCATTTTTTTTAGCATATGATCGGCAGGACCGAAAATTTTATTATCAGTCACCCCAAGCATGCGTTCTGCTTCAGCATAGTGCTGTGGCATTTCATTTTTCCAGTCCGCTGCATCTGCCCACGTGCCTTCATCCCAAATATGTTCAGGTGGAACCAGTAAGGTATTGGCATAGGTGATTGAACCGCCACCTACAGCATTACCGCAAATAATGGTGACATGGCGAAAAAAACGCATGTTGAAATAACCAAAAAGTTTCATGCCCGGACGCCAAATCCAGCGACGGGTATTCCAGTTATTTTTAGCAAAATCTTTAGCTTCCCAGCGTCGTCCCATTTCCATTACAGCAACAGAGTAGCCTTTTTCGGTTAGACGGCAGGCAGAAACACTACCACCAAAGCCTGAACCAATAATGAGGTAATCATAGTCATAATTGTTTGTTGTCATGCCGAGGACTCCTCTCTGGCGATATTTTTATATTGACTGTGTATGTTTATCAATGAATTGCCCAATGCGCTCAATCGAGTCATTAGATTCGTTTAGTATACCCGCGTGAAACTGAAAAACATGCCCGACTCGGTCATAAACCTTCAAGTTCGTCGGAATACCATACTTTTCGGTTTGTTCAGCGAGACGTTTTGCATCGTCCAATAAGACTTCTTCGGTACCGACATGAATTAGAATAGGAGGTAGACCAGTTAAGTCAGCATAGAGTGGGGAACAGATTGGATCGGTTAGCGATTTTTGTCCGCAATAGTTTTTTGCACACCAAGCTAACCAGTCCTCTGATAGCATCGCATCTTGAGCAGCATGAGTTTTCATCGTGCTTCCAGAGAGGCTTAAGTCAACCCAAGGTGAAAGTAAAACTAATGCCGCTGGTAACGGTAACCCTACATTTCGTATTACAATTGCAGTACTTAAACTCAGTCCACCGCCCGCAGAATCGCCAGCAATCACGAGTTTTTTCGGGTTTTGTCCTTGGGCAAGTAAAGCTTTATAGACTGCAACGACATCTTCAATAGCAGCAGGGCTTGGGTGCTCAGGGGCTAGGCGATATTCAGGTAACCAGACTTGTGCTTGAGCTGCATGTCCGATTTGCGCCGCAAGTTTGGTGTGACTTTTTGAGCTACCCACCACATAGCCTCCGCCATGTAAATACAAGATGCCGACGCCTGATTGAGTCGTTTTGGGCTGAATATGGACTGTCGGTACTTGAGCGATGGTTTGCTTTTTTGTTTTATAGCCACGTGGCCCAAGCACAATTGCACTGGCTGCATCGCTACAAAAACGTTGTAGCTTTAGTGGTGTTTTAGGGGATAAAGCTGGACGTAGTGTGGTACGAATAGTCCATGCAAGAAGCTGCTTCATAATAAGGACTCATACTAAGCATTTAATGTCAGTCAGCATCTCTTAAAATGAAGAGTATGCTGACCACTATTTTTATTTTGCTGATTTGTTGAGTAGGCGAGTTTGCAAGGCAGTGGCAGTTGCAAAAATCTTTTGGTAGCCTTGTGGCAGAATACGTTGAATCATATCAACGGCTTTCGCATCGGCTCCAATAAGTAAACGGCGACGATCTTTACGAACAGCTTCTAAAATTTGTTGAGCGGCATCATCAGCAGGGGTGCGAAGTAATTTATCGAAAGCATCCTGACTTTTTAAAGGATCCATTCCTAAAGACTGGACGCTATTATTCATGCGGGCAGCTTTGGCAATATTGGTACGAATACCACCCGGATGCACACAGGTCGCACTCACTCCAGCATTTTGCATATCAAGTTCTTGGCGCAATGATTCAGTAAAGCCACGAACGGCAAATTTACTAGCGTTATAAGCACTTTGAGTTGGTTGAGCTGTTAAGCCGAACATACTAGAAATATTAATAATATGCCCGTCACCACTTTGTTTTAAGTAAGGTAAAAACTCTTTGGTTCCATAAACTACGCCCCAAAAATTAATACCAATCAGCCATTCAAGGTCTTCGTAGCTCACACCTTCAGCCGTACTACCAATTGCGACACCAGCGTTATTAAAAATCAGGTTAACTTGGCCATGTTCATCTACTACTGCCTTTGCCCAAGTTGCAACTTCATCACGCTTAGCCACATCAACTTTTTGAGTGGTGACTTTGACAGAATAGGGTGCCAACAGCTCGACTGTTTTCGCTAATCCAGCTTCACTGATATCGGAAAGTGCCAGATGGCAACCTTGTTTTGCGAGTGCAATGGCAAGTGCTTGTCCAATACCAGAACCCGCACCTGTCACAGCTGCGACTTTATTTTTAAAAGACTTCATAAAATTCTCCGTTTATTTTTCTCATTTCCTATGGTGAAGCTTGTTTAAGAAATAGCCGAAACCTGTGTGTAGTTTTCAATATCGAAGCGACGAGTACGTTGTCGATATTCAAGAGTAAAACCTGGCCAGTTATTGGTATTTTTGCCATCCGCAGTTTGATACCAACTAGTACAACCTTGTGCCCAGACAGTTTTTTTCATTTTTTCTTGAATGCTTTGATTAAACTCATGTTGAACTTCTGCACGAACATTGGTGAACAGAAGTTTGTTTTGTAGGGTGGTCTGGATGGCATCTAAAATATAATTCACTTGGCTTTCAATCATATACACAATTGAGTTGTGCCCAAGATTGGTATTTGGACCATAGAGCATAAAGAAATTTGGAAAGCCGCTAACAGTTAAACCGAGATAAGCTTCTGCACCATCTTTCCATGTGTCTTTTAAGGTGCGGCCATCAAGACCTGTAATCTGCATTGGCGCCATAAATTCTGTTGCGGCAAAGCCCGTACCATAAATAATGGTATCGACTTCACGCAGATTTCCTTCCGTATCTAAAATGCCATTTTCAGTAATTTTTTGAATGCCCGTATTAATCACATCGACATGAGGCTGGGTCAGTGTTTCATACCAATGGTTAGAGATTAAAATACGTTTACAACCAATTGGGTAATCCGGCATTAGGCGGTGGCGTAACTTCCCATCTTTAACGACTTTACGGATGTGGCGCTGGAATAAATATTCCACCAAAGGCATTTCATTGAGTGAGGTTGTAAAGGCCAGCAAACGAATTTCATGGTGTCCATATTGCAAAGCACGGTCTAGACTTTGCAAAACTGGCAGTTTGCGGAAAGCTTTTTTCTCTAAAGGTTGATAAACCCGATCTGGTTTAGGAATCACGTAGGGTGCCGAGCGTTGATAAACATCGAGATGAGCAACCTGTTTTGCAATTTCAGGTACAAACTGAATTGCGCTTGCACCTGTACCGATCACTGCAACACGTTTGCCAGTTAAGTCATAGTCATGATCCCAACGTGCTGAGTGAAATGCCTTACCTTTGAAGTTTTCAATGCCTTTAAGTTTTGGATAAGCAGGACGGTTAAGTTGGCCTACCGCGCCCACTAAAAATTCAGCTTCAAACTGTTCGCCAGTCGTGCTTTGAATGTGCCATACACCTTGCAGCGCATCAAATTCGGCACTGGCTATTTCAGTGTTAAATTGAACATGTGGACGAATGTCATATTTATCCGCACAGTGGCGTAAATATTGATAAATCTCTTGAGATGTCCCGTAGCGATTTTTCCAGCCTAGCTCTTGTTCAAAAGAAAAAGAATACAGATGAGAAGGCACATCACAAGCAGCGCCCGGATAAGTATTGTCACGCCAGACACCACCTACATCAGCAGCTTTTTCAAAGAGCGTAAATTGTTCAAAACCTGCTTGTTTGAGACGAATGGCAAGTCCTAGACCACCGAAACCAGTACCTATAATAGCGATACGTACATTTTTATTTGAATTAGACGACGAATTAAACATGGGCTGCTCTAAATCCTTAAAAACAGTGAGCGAAAAAATCGCAATTTCCTGTATGCAGAATAGACGTTTATTAACTTGATTTAGAGGATGGATGAGGACAAAATATTGTGATTCGAGGACATTCTGAGCAATACAGTGAAGTATGCATGGGCTTTTGAACGCAGTGTACATAGTGTTCGATTAATGGCTGATTTTGCAGTGGAATCAGGCATTTCTTATCAGACGATTTTGCAAGGGACAGGGCTTAGCCAACAACAATTACTCGACCCTAATATGGTAGTGACAGGCCATCAGGAATTACAGCTGATTCATAACTTGGTTGAGCAACTAGGAGGCAGACCGACATTAGGCTTAGAAGTGGGCACACGCTATCATTTCACCACATTTGGGCCATTAGGTATGGCTCTGATGAGTAGCGCCAGCATTCGTGAAGCACTAGATTTGGCATTGACCTATTTTACATTAACCTTTGCTTTTACCCGCTTTGATGTGTCGGATACACCGCAAGGAATCCGTATCGAAATTGATGAGCAAGATATTCCATCTTCAGTGCGTCAATTCATTATTGAACGCGATGCCGCTGCGCTTATTACGGTACAGCGAGATTTGGTACAGGATAACTTTTGCCAGTATTTGGCTTTTTCTTTCCAACTCAAAGGTGATGCCGAGCCTTATCAGAACTTATTTGGTGTGATGCCAGAATTTGGTGTAGCTAAAAGCTTTGTAATTCTTGACCCGCAAAAAGTAGATCAAAAGCTACTTATGGCAAATGATTTGGTGCTACATACAGCCGAAGAACAGTGCCGTCAAATATTAGAAAAACGCCAATCACAAAATAAATTTACAACCTTAGTGCAACAGCAACTTATGAATGTGCGAGGGGAAATGCCTTCTATGGAAATAGTCGCTGACCGATTGCATTTAAATATGCGGACCCTACGCCGTCACTTGGCATTAGAGGGAATGACTTTTATTCAGATACGTGAAGAAGTCAGGCAAGTTCTAGCTGAGCAGTATTTGGCATTACCAAAAGCTTCGGTTGAGCAAATTGCCGAGTGGTTAGGTTATGCCGAACCTGCCAGTTTTATTCATGCTTATAAAAGATGGCATGGGAAAACACCTCATGCCATGCGTTTAGTACAAAAATAAAAAATGAAAGGCGCTTTTGCTTTCCTTTCATTAAGGAGCGGTTTATTTAATAAAGCTTAGTTGCTTACTGATTTTTTCTAAAATCGGGGCTTTCTTGGCCTGAAATTCAACTTTGTTTTGTTGAATCAGGTTGTTGCCTTTGGTGTCGATAGAAATAATGAGCGGACCAAATTCTCTCACACGGTTAATCCAAAGGGTTTCTGGCATACCTAGGTCTTGCCATTCAGCGCCTTCAATCTCTTCAACTAAGGTTGCTGCGAGAACTGCGCACCCACCTGGGAAAATGGCATGAACGGCAATATTTTCCTGACATCCAGCAGCTGTTTCTGGTCCCATGCCACCTTTACCCACAATAAGCTTTACGCCAGTTTGCTTGATAAATTCCCGTTCGAATTTTTCCATTCTCATACTGGTTGTTGGACCAATCGAAACCATTTCGAAGTCGTTTTCACCTTTCTTACGCACAATAGGGCCAGCGTGAAAAATCGCTCCGCCTTCAAGGTTAACTGGTAGTTCTCGACCTTGTTCGATCAGTCTGCGATGGGCAACATCGCGACAAGTCACTAAACGGCCAGTCAAATAAACCACATCACCGACTTTAAGGTCTAAAAGATCTTCATCTTTGATTGGCGTTGTCAGAATTTTTTTCATAGTACAACTCCTTCATGAGACAAGATTTCATACGACATATCTGGGTTAATCTTAATTTTGCCACGGCGATGTGCCCAGCAACCTGTATTTACGGCAACCCCAATGGTTGATGGGTGGCGCGCAGAAGATTCAATATTGACTCCCATCACACTGTTATTGCCTGTTAGTCCCTGAGGACCAATACCAATTTCATTAAGACCTTGTTCTAACAGTTGCTCCATCAAGGCAGCGCGTGGGTTATCACTTGTTGAGTCAACCGGACGCATAATCGCGAGCTTAGAAAGGCGAGCTGCTGTTTCAACTGAAGTCGATACGCCAACACCAACCAGTAAAGGTGGGCAGGCATTAACACCGCGTTCGGTAATAACATCCATCACAAATTCAGCAACGCCTTCGTAGCCTTGACCTGGCATTAAAACTTTTGCCGCACCCGGTAAGGTACAACCGCCACCAGCCATATAGACATCAATGGTACAAGTGTCGAGTTCAGGCACAATACGCCAGTCTAACCATGGAATTTGAGTGCCTGTATTCGTGCCTGTATTTTTTTCATCAAAGGTTTCCACAGCGTTGTGACGTAAAGGACCTATACGAGTTGCCTCAGCAGTTGCTTCGCTCAAAATATCTTGAAGTTCACCAAGCAAAGGGAAGTTAGCACCTGCTTCAACAAAATATTGAATAACACCCGTGTCTTGGCAGCTTGGGCGGTTGAGTTTATCCGCAGCTTGCTGATTTTCTTCCATCGAGTCATAAACTGATTTAGCCAATGGATTGGTTTCTAAAGTACGCAGTTCAATTAACTTGCTTTTCACATCTTTAGGTAGGCGTTTTCCAATATAAGCCGTAAATTTGGCCATGGTGTCCGTAAGGGACTGGACTGCAATATCTTTGTCCATGTTGTGCTCCTTGAAGAAACTTGTTCAGATCTAATTGGTGTAAAAAGGGTTATTGGGTTGCTTTGGCAGCGTTTACTTTCACTTTTTGGGAGAAGCTCAGCACTAGTGTCAGTAAGGTCGAGATAATGAGTAGTCCGGCAACAAAATAGAGTCCACCTGTGAAATCTCCAGTTTGATCTTTAATCCAGCCGATCATGGCAGGGCCTGCAAACCCACCTAAATTTCCGATTGAGTTAATAGTGGCAATGCCTGCCGCTGCGGCTGATCCTGACAAGAACATGGTTGGCATGCTCCATAGCGGTGGCTTGGCACAGCTAATACCGACATTCACAATGGTAAGTGCTGCAATTAATCCAATGACATTGTGTGTGCCTGCTGCAATTGCGAGACCAACCGCTGCGGTTAAACACGCGAGAGCAACATGCCATGTACGTTCATTGGTGCGGTCAGAGTGTCGAGACCATAAAACCATGGCAATGACAGAAATGATTGGAGGAATAGCATTTAAAAGCCCCACAGTCATAGACGTCACGCCAAGCTGTTTAATAATTTGTGGCGCCCAGATGCCGAGTGTATAAAGCCCAGCCGACGTTCCGAAATAAATCAATGCAAGAGCAAGTACTCGTGGGTTGGCAAGACCGCGAAGAATGCTGTGATGCTGAGGTGCATTTTTTCCTACATCTTCTTCCTTCATGGTTTTTACAAGCCATTCGCGTTCATCCTGTTTTAACCAAGTAGCTTGTTCAGGGCGGTCAGTCATATATTTAAAAACCACAACGCCTAAGATGAGTGCTGGTATAGCTTCAATAATGAACATCCACTGCCAGCCAGCGAGACCCCAAATTCCATGCATTTCAAGTAACGCGGCAGAGATTGGTGAACCAACTGCTGTGGCAATTGGGGCGGCTGCCATAAATAAAGCAATCACACCAGCGCGATGTCGTGCAGGAAACCAGTAAGTTAAGTACAGAATAATGCCGGGAAAGAAGCCAGCCTCGGCAACACCGAGTAAAAATCGCATAACGTAAAAGCTGGTTGAGCTTTCTACAAAGGCCATACCGGCTGCAATCAAACCCCATGTCACCATGACTCGAGCAATCCAGATACGGGCACCGACTTTATGCAAAATAATGTTGGATGGGACTTCAAATAAGAAATAGCCCAAAAAGAAAATTCCGGCACCAAAACCGAGAACCGAGGCTGTAAAGCCTAAGTCTTCTTTCATGGTGAGTGCGGCAAAACCAATATTGACGCGGTCGATATAGGCTATAAGGTATAACAACATAATAAACGGTACGATTCTCCAAGTAATTCGACGTAACGTTCGCTTTTCAATATCCATTTCCATGTCATGACTCCATATTCATGACTACCAATCCTGATTGGTAGTTTTCGCTTTCTTTACCGCTATTGATTCGGCTAGATGGCTTTTTCCCGTTGATCCACAGCATTCCTTCTGTGGACATTGTTATGCTCTTAAATAAGAGATGGCTTATGTCGGGAAACATTGAAATGGATGTTAAACCCTTTAAAAAACTGATGAATCGATATAAAGTTAAATCACTATTGCAAAAAACTTAATAATCATGAACGCAGATACGGAATTAGCTTTCTTTTGTTTATTGGTTAAACAAGGAAGTCTTGTCGCGACGGCACGAGAGTTAAACTTGACCCCACCTGCGGTTTCTAGACGTTTAACTCAACTTGAAGAGCGTTTAGGTGTAAGGCTTTTAAATAGAACAACACGCCGAATTAGTTTAACCAGTGAAGGTGAGGTCTACTTTGAAAATGCGGTTCGTATTTTAAAAGAGATTGATGAAATGGAGCGTTTGGTTTCAAGTAGTCGGGCAGCACCCAAAGGGATATTGCGTGTGAATGCTCCTTTAGGCTTTGGTCGTTCTTATATTGCGCCAGCGATTTCTACATTTGCCAAAATCTATCCTGATGTCGATGTCCAACTGCATTTAACAGACCGCCCGATTAATCTGCCAGATGAAGCCATTGATGTATCAATCCGCTTTGGCGAAATACCTGATTCACGTCTAATTGCAAAAAAATTGGCAGCCAACCGCCGTTTATTATGTGCATCACCTGGCTATTTAAAAACAGCAGGGCAACCACTCACTCCTCATGATTTAACGCAGCATCAGTGTATTGTGATTCGGCAAAATGATTCAGCTTATGGGAATTGGCGGTTAAGTCATGGCAAACAAGTTGAAACCGTTAAAGTTCATGGGCAACTGAGTACCAATGATGGTGCAGTCGCATTAAATTGGGCCTTAGAAGGCTATGGTATTTTGATGCGAGCAGAGTGGGACGTAGCAAAATATTTAAGAAGTGGTAGATTAGTTCAAGTGCTAGCGGACTATGAAACACCACCTGCAGATGTCTATGCGGTCTATTTAGAGAGACTGAATCTGTCGCCAAAAGTTGCGCATTTTTTAGATCATTTACGCCAATTTTTAAATCAGCATGTCGATGGGCCAGAGCCGCGTTCAAGCTGGTAATGGTGCTATTAATCTTGATTATAAAAAAGCCAACTTAAAGTCTAAGTTGGCTTTCAATATTATTTTCTATTTAAACGCAAATGCAATAACCGTGTTGCTGAGGTGTGGCGAATTTCATCAATTCGTGCATTAAAATATCGTTCAGTAATGGCTTCACCTGATAAGTCTTCGACCACTTCAAATCCCATCTGCTCCACTGCATGATGTAAATCTATTGGTTTAAATTGACCTAATAAAGGCTCTTTCAGCAAATGGGTAAATTGTGCAACGCCCATACTTCCAAGTCGCTCAATACCGTTTAATTCCTGAAAATCGGTCGAATAGTCGAGTACCACTTCGCTACCGTTTGCAGCAAATTCAGCAATACTTTTTAAAGTTTGCAAGGTCGTTTGCGGGTTTAAATAGTGCGTTGTGCCTAACCATGAAAAAAATGCAGGAGCAGATGAATCATAGATACTTCTGATCAGAGCTTCCGAAATAGACTCTTTTTCAAAGTTAATCGCGACAAACTCAACGGTAGTAGGAATATTTCCTAACTTTTTTAGCTTGGCTTGTTTGGCCGTTTGAGTATCAGGATGATCAACTTCAAAAATTTTCAAAGTAGGGTAATGGTGTGATTCACGTAGTGCAAAAGAGTCTAGGCCAGCACCCACTAATACATATTGTTGAGTATTTTGTTGAACTGCCTGAGCAAGTAAATCTTCGGCATAACGAGAGCGTCCGACCACTTGTCCAGTAAGTAAACCTAAAGTGCGGTTTAAAACCGCAGAATTCATCACTTTAACAATCAGTGAATTAGAGAGAAGTTTTTTCCAGCCTTTACTGGTCAGCTCAAAAGCATAAGGATCTGAAAATACAGGGTTCTGTGTATTTTGAAAATGATTGGCTCGTAAGGCAGCAGCAGCTTCAGCAGTACGACTTGATTGTCCTTCTTTCATCTTTATCCTGTTTTTTTATTTCTTGAAGATATTCAACGAAGAAGGCAGTGTATTTCATGGAAACCTAAAATACACTGCCTATTTCTTACAACGGATTTGATCGAAAATACAAATTAGTGAGTTTTTGTCGTTTGATACGTCACTTCATAATCTTTCAAATCTACTTTTTTCAAACGTTGTTTAAGTTTTTTCAATGACCAAGGCCATGCAGCAAAGTTACGACCGTTGGCATCAAGATAATAACTCTTACATCCGCCGCTATTAAATACCGTTGTTTGTAAGTGCTTTTGTACTAAATCATTATGCTTTTTAATCACATCAGATTTAACATTTAACTTGCTAATTCCTTTGTTTTTAATTTTCAATAAGCCATCTACGATATAGTCGAGCTGTGCCTCTGCTAGACCAATGAAAGAATCATAAACCAGTACGTTAGGTCCTAAAATTAAAAATGCATTTGGTACATTTTCAATGTTGGTTCCTAAATAAGCCTCTGGTGAACTATCTTTCCAAATATCTTGTAAACATTGACCTTTTTCATTGTGGACACGTTTACCAATTGGTGGATGAGATACTTCAAAGCCTGTACCCCAAATAATCACATCAACTTCGTGGCGTTCACCATTGGCAGCAACCACTGTGTTGCCTTCAACTTTCACTAAACCATGAGGAATGAGTGTGGTGTTCGGTGCTTGTAGTGCAGGGTAGTAGTTGTTAGCGAATAAAATACGTTTACAACCAATGTCAAAGTTCGGCGTTACGTTTTTACGTAGCACTGGGTCATTAATTTGCAATTTAAGTAATTGCTTACCCAATACATTTACTGGTTTTAGCGCAAGAGGGTTACGTAAACCAAAGTTAATTGCATTCAGTGTTAACGCGACACTTTTACGCCAGCTCGCCTGAATCGCCGGATATTTAGCAATCACTGATTTACTAAATTCGCTCAAGTCTGTATCTGGTTTTGGTAATACCCAAGGTGCTGTACGTTGGAATACAAAAAGTTCTTTCGCTTTTGGTTGAATTTGTGGCACAAACTGAATAGCAGATGCACCAGTACCAATCACGGCAATGCGTTTACCTGTCAAATCATAATCATGGTTCCATTTTGCTGAATGGAACATTTCGCCTTTAAATGTTTCTAAGCCTTCAAGACGTGGAATTTGAGCCTCGGTAATTGGACCTGTGGCAAAAATAACAGTTTTAGATAAATATTGACCAGTAGTGGTATCAAGCACCCACACATGACGTGAGTCATCCCATGCTGCGTTAAGCAGTTCGCTATTAAACTCGATTTTAGAGGTAACATTAAATTCGTTACTTACATCTTCCAGATAACTTAAGATTTCTGGTTGGCGTGCAAATAAATGGCTCCATTTTGCACTTGGTGCAAATGAGTAAGAATAAAGAGCAGAAGGTACATCACACCCACAACCTGGATAGGTGTTCTCACGCCATGTTCCACCCACGCGACCAGCTTTTTCAATAATCTTATAGTTGGTATAACCAACTTGATCTAGGCGAATGGCAGCAGCGATCCCTGAAATGCCCGCACCCACAATAAAAGTATCGAAAATATGGGTTGGTGATTTGACAGCTTTTTTTGCTGATGCATTTGTTTTCATTTGCGCAGTCATATGTGTACTACCTATAAATTTTTTATTTAAATAATTTGTACGATGTGCCAAGGAACTTGTTATACAAGCTTGGAGATGCACGTTTCATGAGCCAGAATAACTTTGCATCAATTTGAGGAATGGTATACAACTCATCCTGATCAAGGCGATTAAGCGTTAATCTTGCAACATCATCACTTGTGGTCAGCGCATAGTTCATCAGTGCATGGTCTGCCAGCTTTGAATAGCGTCCGGGAATTCGACCATTTTTAATGATATTGGTAGGTACCAGCGTCGGGCAGAGCACGTTCACCTTAATGTTAAACTTACGCAGTTCGGCAGAAAGCGTTTCTGAAAGCGCACGCACACCCGCTTTAGTCACGTTATAAGCAGTCATTTCTGGGGCAGCCGTGTAAGATGCCGCAGATGCCACATTAATAATCGCGCCGTAACCTAACTTTTTAAACTTGGGAACAAATGCATGGCAACCGTGAATAACACCCCAAAGGTTAATATTCATGACCCAGTTCCAGTCTTCTAGACTGAGTTCGTCAAATTTACCGCCTAAACCTACTCCAGCATTATTAATGACAAGAGTCACAGGGTGCCCAAGTAAGATTTCAGCAGTTTCAGCGAGATGGTTAACTTGTTCAGCATTACCCACATCACAGCGCATAGCAAAAGCTTTTGCACCTTCTTGTTCAAGAAGTTTTACTGTTTCTTCAGCTGCTTCGAGATTAATATCTGCACAGACTACGCTGCCACCACGTTTCGCAAGTTCAATTGCAAAACTTCGACCAATTCCACTGCCTGCACCCGTCACTACGGCATAAGCTTTTTGGCTTGGTTTAACTTTCTTTTTGCCAAATAAAATCATGATTCATCCATAAATAGCTTGAAGAGATACCAGCTATCTATTTGATAGCTGGAAATGCAGGACGATTAAGACATGCGTACTGGTGGGGTAAATTCTTTAACAAAGTAAGGAGCAATTGCGCCGCCTTCGGTCAGCAATTTCTTTTTGTAATACTCAAGATATTCAGTTGTATCATGATCATTTGGATGAAAGTCTGGGCGTAAGTAGTCAAGAATTTGACCAATCGTACTGCCGAAAACTCCGTCTTTTGGACCAAAAATTAAGCCTACACCGCGACGAGCATCTTTCCAGAATTTCAAAGTCAGTATCTCTTGTGGCTTTCTTAACACAGGCACAAATAATGTAGTCGCAGGGATTAAACCTAAAATGGTAAATAGCGCGAGGAAGAAACCAGACGCACGTAGTGCATAACTACCATTTAAAAGTTGATAGACATCGTAGGCAATATCTTTATGCTCAGACTCTTCAAGCATATGCCACATCCACAATGCACGGCTTTTTTCATCATCTGAATAATAGAAATTCTTTTCATGCTTCATCATGTATTCAGCAAGTACCGCAGTAAAATGCTCAATACCCGCCATCATTGATAATTTGAGTGGCTGTGGAAACTTTAAGAAAACATACTTAAAGAAGTTTGAGCCAAGAAAACGATACAGCGCGACAGGATATTCAGCATCTTGAAGGGCATCGTTATATTCATTGTGCAATTTAGAATGAATTGCTTCTTGGCCAATCAACGACGTTACTCGCTGCTTTAATATTGGATCTTTGATAAATTCACGGTGATGGCGAGCGGTTTCAATAACCAGATCTTCACCGTAAGTTAAAAACACCGAAAGTGTGGCAAAAAACAAAGTAGCAAATTGATTGTCCATATAGAATCTGACATCAATTTCTTTACCATCAAAACCAATATTTAAATGTCTGATTGGAATTGAACTTTTGCTAGCAAAATCTGGTAGCTCAATTTCACGCTGAAATTTAAGCTTGTTGAATGATTTTTTAACTGCGGTCGAGATCATGGCGACACCCTGAGGCAAAGTAGTGGTGCATTTTGATGAAAATCAATAAACTCAATGATCAACAAAGCACTGTAAAATTCCATTTTCAAAAACAGATGATTTTCTGCATTGACTACGGTGTTGTTGCTCCGTTATTTGTTTGATTATTTGGCTGAATAACGGAAGAAGAACCGAGGCAGACAAGAGCTGCTGAATGACTCTTCTTTAATTTTTTCATATTAATCTGACATTATGTTCGGATTCAATTCGGGTAAATTTTTAAATATATAAAAGTATTTTATAGACATTTCTTGTAATAATTTTTCTAAATAAATTGATTTTATCTTTTTGAAAAATAATAAATTAAATTTATTTCTAATCTCTGGAAATAATGAATTAAAACATCAATTGATTGATAAATTGAGATCTATTTTTCTCAGTTTTTTCACTTAAGTTTGACAACTATTCGGATTTTGTTTTTTTATTTCTACCGAGTTAGATTACATGCTAATCTGACTTTATGTTCGGATTATTAATTAGATCGTATGACTACGCGTAAACCACGTCAAACTCGAGCTAAAGTCACTGTCGACACGATTATTGAAGCAGGTTTTATTGCCGTGGCACTTCATGGACCGAGTGGAACCACGACACGTCATATTGCAGAAATTGCAGGAGTGAGTGTCGGGTCTTTATACGAATATTTTAAAAATAAAGAAGAAATTTATGATGCGATGAATCACTTTTTTGTTCGCGAAATTCTGGACATGATTACAGAGCTTACACCGACAATTTTACAGTTGGAGTTAGAGCCTGTCATCGAAATGATTTTTTATACTTTTAGTGATTTATTAAAGAAAAATAACGACCGCTATTTGACTGTTTTGCGTTATGCAGGAGAATTGCAGTACGACAAATACATTCCCAAAATTGAACAGGCTTTAATGGAAGTCATCATGAAATATATGATGCATAATCCAAAATACCTAAAAATCAATAATTTGCCTGTAATTACCTATATCTGTATTAATAGTGGAATTTTTAATGTCGCACGGCATCTTATTTTGCCCAACCCTTATATTAGTTTTGATGAAATGGTGCAGGGGCTAACTACTATGATTATGAGCTATATCAATACAGAGATGGCACGTTCAGAAGAGCACTGAGAAGAGTTAGAATTTTTATAAGTCCAAGTAACGATAAAAAGCCCTCACATAAAGTTTATGTGAGGGTTTAATTGTATTATGGCATGGTTGGAACTTCTTCAGGACGCATATCGAAAATCAAAATTTCGGCATGATCACCATTGGTAAACGATAAGCTTCCACCGTCACGAATACGTGCTGCGTCGCCAGTATTAAAAGTTTTACCATTTACATCAACACGACCTTTAGCAACGTGTAGGTACACATAACGACCATCAGGAATCACAAAGTCAGCAGTTTCTTCACCATCAAAAAGACCTGAGTAAATATTAATGTCTTGTTTGATCGATAAAGTTTTCTCGCCACCTTTTGGTGAGATGATCAAATGCAATTTACCGCGTTTGTCTGCTTCATCAATATGAACTTGTTGATAGCCAGGTTCTGTATTCACTTCATTTGGAACAACCCAAATTTGCAAGAAATGAACGCCTTCTTGAGCTGAGTGGTTAAATTCACTATGAGCAACACCACGACCTGCACTCATCAGCTGAATGTCACCCGGCACAATCACAGAGCCTGTACCCATCGAATCTTTATGCTCTAATGCACCTTCAAGTACATAGGAAATAATTTCCATATTACGGTGAGGGTGAGTACCAAAGCCTTTAGATGGAGCAACGTTATCATCATTAATTACAAGTAGATCCGAAAAACCAACTTGTTTAGGGTCCCAATAGTTAGCAAATGAAAAGCTATGTTTTGATTTTAACCAACCATGATGTGCTGCACCACGCTCGTGAGATAAACGCATATCAAACATGATGTATTCTCCTCATTTAATTTTTTATCTGAGTACAGTTTATCGTAGCGTTTATTGGAGTGAATCTATGAAAATAGAAAGCTTGGTGCGATTTATAGAACGATGAAACTTGGACGTAATTTTGCTAGTCAACCAATAGAGTCAACGGAGAAAAAATATTTTTTAAATAAGATGAAGATTTCTTTGAGCTGAATTTTTACTTTAAAAGCTAAACATGCAACATAGAAATTAGTCGCTAAAGAAACAATTTTAAAGAAAAGTACATTAACGAAAATAGCTCCTTTTTATTTCATTTAAAGCTTAGCAAATAAAAAGAAATTTCAAGCCGTATACACATTTGTCTATGCTCTATCTTTAAAATAACTTAAGAGTTAAAACCGATAAAAAGATAATATTAAAAATAACTAAAATAAGCTCTTATTAAATAAAGTTACTTTTCAATGGAAAAGTTTAGTATTTATTGGGTTTTTTAATGATATTTTTAAAATAACTTTTATTTTCAATAATTTGAATAAGAGTGTCTTATTGTAAATAAATGTGAAAATATTCACAAAGCTATAATTTTTTGTTAAGATCATTAACATTAAAAACATAGAGATAATAATAATGATCAATAAAGTATTAATAGTGTTGTCTGTGGGTATTGTCTTTGTATTAGGGTATTGGGCTTATTTAGATACTCAAAATAAAAGACATCAAGAGCTAATGCAGATCATACAAGAAGCTGAAAAAAACCTACAAAGTATCGAACGAAATCCGAATCATGCTCATCACAGCAATTTAGCTTCTTTTCATATGCAACAATATATAGGCGAGAAAAAAATTATTTTCTAGCAATAACGAGCTATAAATTTCTAACTTTTTACAGTGTCATTGGTCATATCTTTTCATAAATTTTGATCATGTTTCTGTTGAATCTGTTAAACTTATTGAACGTATAGTAAAAAAGCTGCATAGGGGTTATGCAGCTTTTTTGTGTTTCAAGAGGGGCTGTGGTTATTTGCTATGTATGAAAACAGACATCAAATGAGTGGCATATTTGTTGCTTCTTAAATTTGAGATTCTTGTTTATAGGACTGAACAGAAAAACAATATTGTTCAGCGACCTACATAGACGTAAATATTCCACAGTTCAGATTTTGCATAGAGGCTACTTATGGCGGCGCCCAATTCTTCGGCAGGCTGGTTAGAGCGTTTATTTAAACTAAGCGACAATAAAACCACTTTCCGAACTGAAGTTCTTGCTGGTGTAACTACATTCCTAACGATGTGTTACATCATTATTGTCAATCCACTCATTTTATCTGAAACCGGCATGGATCATGGTGCCGTATTCGTTGCGACCTGTTTGGCAGCAGCAATCGGATGTTTAGTAATGGGGATCATTGCTAATTATCCAATCGCACTGGCCCCTGGTATGGGTTTAAACGCTTACTTTACCTACTCGGTTTGTATGGGAATGGGCGTGCCATGGCAAACAGCTTTAGCCGCTGTTTTTGTTTCAGGCCTTGTCTTTCTTGCAATTAGTTTCTTTAAAATTCGTGAAGCGATTGTTAATGCGATTCCAATGTCACTTAAGTTTGCAATCGGCGGTGGTATTGGTTTGTTCCTAGCACTGATTGCACTAAAAAATGCTGGAATCATTGTTGATAACCAAGCGACATTAGTCGGTTTGGGCGATATCAAACAGCCTACAGTATTATTAGCGTTATTCGGATTTTTAATGATTGTGGTTTTACACCAGTTAAAGGTTCGCGGTGCAATCATTATTAGTATTTTAGTTGTTACAGCCATCGCTACTGCTTTAGGTTTAAATGAATTTAAGGGTGTAGTGGGTCAAATTCCTTCAATTGCACCAACATTCATGCAAATGGACTTTGAAGGTCTATTTACTGCAAGTATGGTCGGCGTCATTTTCGTATTCTTTATTGTCGACTTGTTTGACAGTACAGGTACTTTGGTTGGTGTTTCACACCGTGCAGGTCTTTTACAAGACGGTAAATTACCTCGTTTGAAGAAAGCATTATTCGCAGACTCTACTGCAATCGTTGCAGGTGCCGCATTAGGTACATCTTCAACTACACCATATATTGAATCAGCTTCAGGTGTAGCAGCAGGCGGACGTACTGGTTTAACTGCTGTTGTGGTTGCAGTCTTATTTATCTGCTGTTTATTTTTAGCACCTCTTGCTCAATCTGTACCAGGTTTTGCAACGGCGCCAGCTTTATTGTTTATTGGTGTGTTGATGATCCAAGGGATCACTCACATTGATTGGGATGATATTACTGAAGCTGTTCCAGCATTTTTAACCATTGTATTTATGCCATTCACCTATTCAATTGCTGATGGTATTGCAATGGGCTTTATTAGCTATGCATTAGTTAAATTATTCACGGGTAAGGCAAAAACTGTACCGTACATGGTATGGATTATTGCTGCACTTTGGGTATTTAAATTTATCGCGTTTGGCGGTTAATATGATTTTTTGTAATTTTCTTCTTGAGCTATCTTAGACATAGTTTTCAATAAGAAGAAAATTATAAAAGGGTGTGATTTTGACCACACCCTTTTTTCTTTAGACGTGGAGTTAATATGAATCAAGTCGAGCTGATTCGCGCCTTACCAAAAGCCGAATTGCATGTGCATATTGAAGGGACTTTTGAACCTGAATTAATGTTTGCAATTGCCCAGCGCAATCAGATTCAGATTCCTTACAAATCTGTTGAAGAAGTAAAGCAAGCTTATAACTTTCATAATCTTCAATCATTCTTAGATATTTACTATGCTGGTGCAAATGTTCTTGTACATGAACAAGACTTTTATGATTTAGCGTGGGCCTATTTTGAGAAATGTGCCGAAGATCATGTCGTTCATACAGAAATGTTCTTTGATCCGCAAACCCACACTGACCGTGGTGTTGCGTTCTCAACTGTGATTAATGGTTTAAAGCGTGCGTGTGCAGATGCCAAAGCTAAGTTTGGTATCAGCTCTCAACTGATTATGTGTTTCTTACGTCATTTAAGTGAAGAAGCTGCATTTGAAACACTTGAACAAGCTTTACCATTTAAACAAGACATTATTGCAGTCGGTCTCGATTCAAGTGAAGTAGGGCATCCGCCAGCTAAATTTGAACGTGTTTTTGCAAAAGCACGTGAAGAAGGTTTCTTAATCGTTGCTCACGCTGGCGAAGAAGGTCCCCCTGAATATGTATGGGAAGCTTTAGATCTACTTAAAGTGAATCGTATTGATCATGGTGTACGTTCTGAAGAAGACGAACAATTAATGGCGCGTTTAATTAATGAAAAAATGCCGTTAACGGTTTGTCCTTTAAGTAACTTAAAGCTATGTGTTGTTAAGGATATGAAAGATCATAATATCCGCCGTCTTTTACAAAAAGGCGTACATGTGACGGTTAACTCAGATGATCCTTCATATTTTGGTGGATATATGAATGATAATTTCTTTGCCATCCAGCAAGCATTAGACTTAAACAATGATGAATTGAAACAACTCGCAATTAATTCTTTTGAAGCTTCTTTCATTTCAGATGAAGAGAAACAAAAGTGGATTGCAGAAATCCAAAAAATCTAAATAAAAAAACCGCCTATCTCGGGCGGTTTTTTTATATATCAGGTTTATTTAGGCTGTTTGGTCATACTATTTAAAATATTGTCTTTATCAATAAAGTGATGTTTCAAAGCTGCAAGTACATGCCCTACAATAAGAAAACCTGCAAACCAAGAAATATAAATATGTAATGGTTTAACAACAGCTAAAAGCTCTGGGTTATCTTGCACTAAACGTGGAATTTCAAACAAATATAAAACAGGGGCAGGGTGACCAGCACTCCAACTAAACAAGCAACCCGTAACAGGTAAAGCAACCAAAATCACATAAAGGAATAGATGACCAACGTGTGCCAGAGTTTTCATCATCGGTGACATGGTGTCAGGTAGTTTTGGAGCTGGATGTGTATAGCGCCATAAAATCCGGATAATGACTAAAAAGATAATTGTGGTTGCAATGTTCTTGTGCAACGTAATCACATCACCTTTAAAGCTGCCATCAACGTCATAGCTTAAAAAATTTCCACTATAAAAGCCAATAACCCATGCGACGATGAAAATAATTGCCATCACCCAATGCAGAATTTGTGCTGTACGGGTGTAATACTGAGAGGAAGCAGTAGGCATAAAAGACCCTTTTTTTGTCGTTTTGATTTGTGATTTTAGGGGAAAGCACAGATTTTGAGAAATGTTTTATATGTGACAGAGCGTGCTAAAAACAGAACGTTTTACTCCAAAAAGCATTTGATGAGCTGAATTTCACTCGGCAAAATAGTTTGCATAAATGCATCAAATTATTTGTTTCTTCTAAAGTTGAGTTTAGGCACAATACGCGCTGCCAACGTTCAATCAAAGGAAAAAATGATGAAAAAATTGATGCTCGCTCTAGCGCCAGTTGTTTTAGCTTTAACAGCATGTGCAACAACTACAGGCACTGGTACAGGTGCTGCTTCTGCACAAACCACAACTCAACAATTAGGCGTTGCTGCGTTAAAGGTTGCTGTAAATGCGAAATGTATTACAGAGATTAATAATGTTGCAGCTTGGAAAACAGCAACAAAATATATGACTGCTGAGCAACGTGATAGCATCCAAACGAATGTGTGTGGTTGTGTGAGCGAAAAGGCTCCAAACAGTGTGACAGCAGTAGAATTAGCTGCAGCTGCACTTGATGTAAATACACGTGCTACAATCGTAAACCAAGTGGTTTCTAAAACTGTAAACGCTTGTGTGGCAGAAGCTTTACAAAAGTAATTAATAAATTATGTGTTAAAGAAGGCTGATTACTATTGATCAGCCTCTTTTATTTAAAGGTAGTGAGTTGATGTTTATTGCTGGTGTAGATGAGGCGGGACGGGGGCCTTTAGTAGGTTCGGTTGTGGCAGCAGCCGTTATTTTAGATCCGAATAATCCAATTTTAGGATTAAATGATTCTAAAAAATTAACTGAAAAGAAACGTGAAAAGTTGTTTATTGAAATACAAGAAAAAGCCTTAGCTTGGTCAATTGCTGAAGCAACTCATGCTGAAATTGATGAACTAAATATTTTACAGGCGACTTTTTTGGCTATGCAACGCGCTGTTGATGGCTTGAAAACGCAACCTCAAAAAGTGATTGTCGATGGTAATCAAATTCCGAAAGGAATTATTATTCCTTGTGAAGCCATTATTGGTGGAGATGCAAGCCATGCTGAAATTAGTGCAGCAAGTATCTTGGCGAAAGTGACACGAGATCGACAAATGGCAGAATTAGATCAGCAATATCCGTTATTTGGATTTGCCAAACATAAAGGATATCCAACCAAAGCACATTTTGAAGCGATTGCCGTGCATGGCGTGATTGATCAGCATCGTCGTAGCTATGCACCTGTTAAACGTGCTTTAGGTCTATAAATACAACCACTTAAAAAATTTAAAGCGACTATAAAGTCGCTTTAATTAGGGAGAGAACAACTTCATATTAACGATTGAAGTTTTTCTGTGCATAATTATCATCTTCATAAGAAACTTGATAATCTTGATCAAGATGTTGAAGGTGTTCATGCATTGCACGTTCATGTTGAATACGTTGATAAATTTCTTCGCGATGAACAGAAACCTCTTTTGGTGCATTCACACCAATACGAACTTGGTTTCCTTTGACGCCAAGCACAGTAACACTGACTTGATCCCCAATCATTAATGTTTCCCCGACACGGCGGGTCAGAATCAGCATGTTTATCTCCTTGCTAAACGCTTAAAACTGCAATATTGGTACCCAAATAAAAAGCTCAACCTCAGTTTTCAGTCAGATTCTAACAGAAATATGAGAACAAAGTCATATTTTGATAATCTCTGCCAAAAAACTTTCCGTTTAATATAACAGAGCCGCTATAAAAAAAACTATAGCGGCTCTGTGTTTTCTTTGATTATTGTCGGACAAGTAAACATTTTTTAATGAATTCTTGACCGGTTGGTAAAATTAAGCGCGAGCGCTGCTTTCACCATGTTCACGATCCAAACCAAAAGCGGTATGTAAGCAGCGAACAGCAAGTTCAAGGTATTTCTCGTCGATAATCACAGAAACTTTAATTTCAGAAGTTGAAATCATAAGAATGTTGATACCTTCATCAGCAAGGGCAGTGAACATTTTGCTCGCTACACCTGCGTGTGAACGCATACCAACACCTACGATAGATACTTTAACGATGTCATCACGTGTTGAAACTTCACGTGCGCCAATATTTTTAGCAGTTTCGTTTAAGATTTTTTCAGCTTTCGCTAAATCAACACGGTTTACAGTGAAAGTGAAATCTGTTGTGCCATCTTCTTCAACATTTTGCACTATCATATCGACTTCAATATTGGCATCACTTACTGGTGATAAGATTTTAGAAGCAATGCCTGGTTCATCAGGTACACCTAAAATCGTTAATTTTGCTTCGTCACGGTTAAAAGCAATACCTGCAATAATTGGCTGTTCCATAGTATCTTCTGCCTCAGTAGTAATGAGTGTACCAACATTTTCTTTAAATTCGTCGTCAAAAACGCCGTCGTCGTCATTATCAAAGCTTGATAATACACGTAAAGGAACTTGATATTTCCCGGCAAACTCTACTGAGCGAATTTGTAAAACTTTAGAACCTAATGATGCCATTTCTAGCATTTCTTCAAAAGAAATACGGTCGATTTTTTTGGCTTTAGGAGCAACGCGAGGGTCAGTGGTGTAAACACCATCTACATCAGTGTAAATCTGGCATTCGTCAGCTTTTAAAGCAGCAGCAAGAGCAACACCAGAAGTATCTGAACCACCTCGACCTAGTGTTGTGGTATTTCCATTAGCATCAAAGCCTTGGAAACCAGCAACCACAATAACACGGCCTGCATCTAGGTCATTGGTCATGACATCTGTATCAATAGACTCGATACGCGCCTTGGTAAATGCACTGTCAGTTTTAATACCGACTTGACGTCCGGTATAGGATTTAGCTTCCACACCAATCGAATTAAGTGCCATAGCTAACATGGAAATCGTCACCTGTTCACCGGTTGAAACCATTTGGTCTAACTCACGTGGGTCAGGTGTTTCGGTAATGGCTTTAGCGAGAGCAAGTAAGCGGTTTGTTTCACCACTCATTGCAGATACGACCACAACAACCTTGTGACCGTGATCATGCCAACGCTTCACACGACGAGCAACATTTAAAATGCGCTCGGGGGTACCCATAGAAGTACCGCCATATTTTTGAACGATTAATGCCATATCGCCTAAACCCTTATAATTAAACGGGAAAAGTATATTCTTGCTTCCTTGGTTTCATTATATGTACACCATTATGTACATAAATGAAATTGCTGAGTTTATCTAGCAAGCCGTGATTCGGCGGACAGTATATAGTAACGTAAATATGCTAACAATCATTGATCTGGACTAATTTCATCAAGTTTGCTGATTGTTAGCTTCGGTACAACTTATATAGCTTTTTTTAGTTGCTTCTTTTGCTGGCATTCTTCCTCCCACTTCATTACATCAGTAGCGAGGTATCTTTTCATTGTTCCGCCCTCAGAACTTAATGCCGGGGCTGGGAATGGAATCCCCCAAGGTGTGTTAATTTCCCACCGATTAAGTGTGCGTTTAGTAATATGAAACATCTCACACACATTGTTAGATGTCAGATATTTATCCACCTTACCCCTCCTTACTTTCCGCTTTAACTTCTTTCAGTGATTCAATTGACTTAATCCAACTTAAAATGTGTGGCTTAGTTATTTCATCCTGACCGTGAAACCAGTAGAACTTTTTTTCTTTTTCAAGAACGTAATAAGGTTCACCAGATCCATTAGGCACAAGAAAATAATGGGTAGCATCTTTTGGTGCTGATTCAAGTATTTCAAATTCACTCATCCCTCAGCTCCCGATTCAATATCCAACTTCATTGCACCTTCTTCTGGATATTCGGTCATCCAAAAGTAATAGCCTTTTCCACTGTGGCCATCTTCAAAGAATTTAATTGTTAGTTCATTATCAAGTTGATCTAAATCTTTCTCACCATCTGGATTTACAAATTCGAGAAGGCTTTTTAGTTGATGACCGCTAAGTGTTATGCTCATTGTTCAGCTCCCGATACTTTTGGCACACTATGAAAATGCATCCAATGTGAAGGTGGATCATTTTGATAGTTTGCCCATACGCTATTTAAATCCTCATCAATAGTCATATAGTCTTGTTCTGGGGTGACATCAGGAGCATCTGCCCAACAAATAAGTACCATTATGTCAGTAGTTGGCAATTCATCAGTCACGCTAATCCACGTTGGTACTTTGGATTTCATGAAATTTACGGCTTTCTTCCACATTGCCCAACCACTATTTACACGATGGTAAATATCAAAAAGGTCTTCTGCACTTAAATCGGTTTTGATACCGTCAACAATATCAAAACAACCGCCATTCATATCAAATTCGAGTACGTCTAAATGTCCAGGAATCCAATATTTTTCTTTAAAGAAAGGTAATTGTTCAGACCAAAAAGCTTGTTTTGTTTTTAAATCCATCATTTCCTACGCCCTCAAATATTCTTCTTTAGTCCACTCAACAAACTCTTTATAAAGTTGTTGTGCCGGTTTATTTAAACGGTTGTGATAGTCGATCGTTATGCGGCGCCAAGCGACTGGTACCGCATAATGCTTTGTTAGAAACATTGCTTGATCCATGCCTTGCCGGACTATTACGTAGCCCAGCAATTGCAAGTAGTACATAAAACCAAGCATGTGTTTTTGGCTCACTTTCTTGTACTGATCTTTCATATTAGAAACCGTCCACTAATAAATAATCAGGCTCAGCCTCTTGAAGTGGTGTAGATGTAGGATTCTCTAATTCAAAGCGGCGTTTCTTAACAAAATCCATGAGTCGTGATTGAATCTGTGGATCTCGTGCGGCCACATCTATTTCCAAAGCATTCAATGTTGTGATGTCTGGCGCGTTTTGGATCTGAACCATTAGTGATGTTGGTTCACTCTCTATAGGCTTTTCATCTGCAAGCTCAGTCAAACGCTTGTGAGTAGCTTTGAGTAAAGGATCCATTTGTTTATCTGACCATGTACGGGTATAGCGATAAACTGCATTCACTTCGTCAGGTGTTTTTGATTCCCTAACTCGTAGCAGAAGGGTATCAAGGTTTTTTTGATATTCAGGATCTAATGTCGGGTCAGTAGTTTCAGAAACTAATAGATCCTCAGAAACGGTGACATTAGTTTGTTCTGTTATAACAATCGTAGGCTTCTTTGTTTCAGCAATAACTTCAGCAGTCTTTTCTGAAACTACTGTTTGCTCAGCTTTAGCTTGTTTACCTTTTTGACCTCTTGGTTTGTCTTTAGTTGCGTCTATTACTTGTATATCAGTAATCATATTGCCAAAAGTTTTACCTATAGCTTGAAGTTGAAGCTTTGCATTTTCTTCATCAAGCTGTGCAAACCCATTACCAACACTTAGACAAGTTTCACCATTTTTAGAGTTATATGTGGTACGCAAGACATGGGAAGGCATAACAATATAGATAACTTGGCCATCTTCTAAATCATGCGGTTCAACTGGCTTGGTGAATGTAATTTCTGCTAAAACAGTCGTTTCAAGCTGAATGCAGAACTCGTAATGGGGTAGACCAAATACCGTTGCTGGCATTTGATCTAAGGTGCTGAATGACTTATCAGCTTTAAGTGTTCCATCACCAGCGTAACGGCAAAGAACAGTTTTACCTTTTTGAAGAGCTGCAAATGCTTCAGATGCTGTTAGTAAATTATTCATGCCGTAATCCCCGTTTTAGCCAATGTCTCAATGTCTTGTTTAACTGCCGTAAGTTTTGCTGCTTCAATTTGAGTAAGGGCATCAATGCCTAGATGCTCACAAACTGATTTCACGTCTAAACCGCACTCATCAATGAATGCCTGTAATTCATCACGCTGTTCATTTGAAATTCCTTTAAACTCAGGCGGGTTATTCCATTTCTTCTTCTCTTGATCGAAAGTGCAGTTCATTTCACGGGCACGTAACTGAATTGCATGCCACATAGGTAGGGCATATTTGTGTTCTCTATCGAGAGATTCAGTAAGCTGGTTTAGATCACCAGCGTGATTTGCCTCAGTACAAGATTGTTTAAAGTTACTCAAATCTGCCTGAGCTTTAATTTCAGCAGCTTGTACTGGTGTCAGAGTGTTAATGTGTTCTTTAGCTTGTTTAAGTAGATCAGCTAAGAAAGTAGGGGAGCTGCTTAACTCAGGTACGGGTACTTGACCAGTACAGATTTCGGCACCGCTTGATGTTGTCATTACCGTACCCAAGCGACCTGAGTTTTTAGCGTGGTGAGTTGGTGTAGGATTGAAAAGAATTGTACGAATAGTATCGCCGTTCTCATCAGTGGCCGAGTGGAGATAGCCCATTACGTCAGCCATGCGGTAAAGTAAATTACGGTTTTTACCGGCTAAATCTGGTCGATATACTTTTAGCTTTTCTTTACCCGCTTCCTCTTCAATGGCATGGGCAATAAACACCACATCTTTACCAAGGCTCTGCCATTTGCGAACCATAGTCATAAACTTGTTACCAGCTAATCCTTGCGCTTTAAGGGTTAGAGTTTGGTCACGTTGTCTATTATCAGGATTTTTTAATAATTGATCTTTGATAGCATCAAGCATAGCCCCAACAGTATCAGCCACAATTGTTTGATAGTTGTCGTAAAAACTGTCCTTTAAGTTCTCAAGATCTAACCATGTGTCAATGCGTACAATGGTGCCACGGCGGAGCTCAGGCGCTACACGATGCTGACCTTTGTCAAAGTCAAAAATTACAGGCTTGTTAGCTGTATGAGCGATGGAACTTTTACCAAGACCAGGGTCTGTATATAGGTAACAAATAACGCTTTGAACCAATAGCGTTTGTTCAGGTGTAAAAACTTCAATAGCCATAATATTTTTGCTCCTATCTACTACCAGTAAAACCGCGTTTTTGCTTATACGCTTTGCGTTCAATTGATGAGATATGTGAGTTACCCAAATCGATAGCTAATTTCTTTTTGCGTTGAAAGCTGATCTCTTGAGTTAATACTTCCCAAACTTTTGGATATTCAGTTTTGAACTTTTCAACATCTAAAGGCGTCTTAGTTTCGTCTTTAACTTTGTAAAGAACTGAGCCATTAGCATTAGATGCATACACTTGCCAGCCAATTCGAACAGAGTAGAGTCCTGTATTGTCGCGGCCTAAATAAGACTTGTACCCATCCGGGTGTTTTTTGAAATTAGACATATTCAGCCTCCTTACATTCGCATGTGCCAACAAATGCATAAGTAAGCGGGCTTGGCGCATCAGATGGTGAAACATCCTTAATATTTAAAGGAATAATTTCCTTTCGATATTTAACTAAAACAACATCACCTTCGCGGCACTCAACAATTCCTTCTCTAGAAGAAAAACGAGCAGAGTTGGAAGTTTGGGTTACTTTGCAAAATGAAACCTCATCACCAGCTTTGATTTCTGAGCGATCAACAGGGATAATTTTCTTGCAAGTAGGGCAGTTGTAATCTTTCATTAGGCTGCCTCCAACCATTTATTACGATCGATATAGCCAACCAATAAAATATTTATATTTTTATGGTCATCAAGATTAGTGAAGTCGTTCCAAGGTTTGCCGCTAAGGTCCGTTACTGACTCAATAGAAAGGTTGGTAATTTCAGCTGCTGTAAAGTCAGATCCTGCTATGCCGTAACTGTCTGCTACACCGTCAAAATCAAAGCTTACGTTTAATTTAAAGCCGTCAATGCGTATAACAGCTACACCAGTTTTTTCACCAGTTTGCTTAGCACCTAAAAGCTCATATTCAGAAGCAACCATTTGCTTGCTTTCGTATGAGTAATTAGAAGGGACGCTAGAATTAGCGGTACGGTATTCACAAGAACCAAGGGCTACAAGTACAGTAATTGCTGTAAGGCCTGCTACCTTATGCTTGTGTGGAATTGCTTTTGCATTCATAATTGATCTCGCAGTTTGCAAAGCACATCGGAAGGTAGAAGAGTCGATGTGCTTTTTTGTTGTTTGTGAGAAAAATATACCTGCAAGGTAAAATAAAGTAAATACCTGTGAGGTGAAATTAGATGATTATTTTTTTACTTCCTAGGTGTATTTAATGTAAAGGCCATAAAAAACCCACCAATTGGTGGGCTTAAATAAGAGTATATTAAAATAATTAATGAGCGTTAGGATGCTGTTGTCTGTGTTGGCTAGGAGGTACAATATCGGTAATAGCAGTAATGCTTTCGACTTCATCCATATCAAAAGTTAAGCGTTCGCCGCCGTTTACAGCTAAAAGATTTAAAACATTATTATGAATGCCAATAAATTCTTTGATTGTGCACCTACCATCTTTTAAACAAACTTGCACAAATTCAGTCGGCGTTAATTCTGCATCTGGGTCACAGACTACATACCAGCCATTACGGATAGCGGGGTACATTGAGTCACCAGTTCCTTTAATTGCATATGATCGATCACCAGCAGTGTGAGTCGGAATGTATCCATCACCAGCATTACCATCATACCCCATGTCTGTAAAATAACCATCCATGCCCATCTTGCTATACGCCTTTACTGGAACCCATCTTTTTGAAATAACTAGAGGTTTTTCTATAATATTAGTGAAAAGTACTGCATCTTCGCTATCAGGAATATTATATTTTTTCTTAAATGCCTCTATATCGAGTTGTTTAAAACTTGAAGCGCTATCTATTTGCTGTGAGTTTGTATTTTGACCTTCAGACTGATCTAAATATCCACGAGGCTTATTAAAAGCTTCTTCAATTTTTAATGCAGTTTCATCACCAATATTCTTTGTTGGATTTTTCCCAACATATTGGCTTAACAAACCATAAGACATGTCAATTTTTTCGGCAAATTCAGAACGAGTTAGTCCCGATTCCTTCATTAATTTCCTTGTATTACCAAGCCTAATTTCATGAATAGTCTTTAATTCATTCATTTTTCAATTCACCTCTAGCGCTGAACTCAAAAATACCTAATAGGTAGAAAAAATATATACCCTGATAGGTTGTATTTTATTTACCTTGTGGGTATATTTATTAAATAAAATTACCAGTGAGGTGTATTAATGCTTACTCTTCATAGCTATTGGCGCGGATTAAGTGAGAGTGACCGTCTCAAATTCTGCAAAGAAGCAGAAGTCTCATACGGATATATGGAAACTCATTTAATCCATGCTCGCAAAAGACCAAGAATGGAAACCATTCAAAAAATGGTTGATGCAAGCAATCAAAAATTAACTCACGAAAGCCTATTTGATTTCTTTTTAGGTACATCAAAAACAGCTTAGGAATAAACATGAGCAAATTATCAGTCGATCTATCTGCAAGTGCCAGAAATGACGTATCCCGAATTTTGCAGGCACTTGCAACAAATAAGAATGTCGAAATTGCAGAACATTTAAATGTAGATGCAAGCACCTTGTCGAGAATGAAAAATGACAAGAAAAATAATGGCTTAACTGAAATTGAAAGTTTTTGCGAACTCTTGAGTTGTTTAGGTTTGAAAGTAGTACCGAAAGATTATCAAAGCATTGATAAAGAGCGAGTCGCAGCACTTTTAGTCATGTCTAAAAGTTGGATGAACCGTATAGAAACAGTTGATGACTTATTTCATGACGAAATCAGTGGTCAAAAGGAAAAGCTTGGATATTAAAAAAGCCTGATCTCGGAAATCAGGCTTAGTTAATTCAATTACTGGCTAGAGGAATCGAATATGCAAACTAATCTATCAAATCAAGAGCAAATAATCCAGAGCTGGTTTGAACCGGCTCTCCACACACTTAAAGCATTAATCAAAAAGTGTGAAGAGAACCTTGAGCGAATCAAAGCTGATACTAAAAATGCAGCTGTAAAGCGAGATGACTTTAAAGAAACTTTAGTCCGTCAACACCGTATTACGTATAACCATGCTGAGGAAATTATTAGAAGCCTTAGCCGTGCTGATCGTATTCGCTTCTTGGGTAGCACATACATTCAGATTAAAGAAGGCGGTGAAGCATGAATGCATTTGTTGATGCTGCTCGTTCATTTAGAACTCAATTCGACTTAAATTTTTCTGAAAAAATCATTGTAGATTTCTTTGCTGGCGGTGGTGGTGCAAGTACTGGTTTAGAGATGGGGTTAAACAGGCCTGTTTATGTTGCTGTAAACCATAATCCAAAAGCAATTTCTATGCATGAGGCTAATCATCCTCATGCAAAGCATTATGTTCAGGATGTATTTGCAGTAGATCCGATTAAAATTTGTGATGGACATCAAGTCGGTTGGTTTCATGCAAGCCCCGACTGTACACATCATTCGCAAGCTGCTGGTGGTCAACCACGTAAAAAAGAGATACGTGACCTTTCTTGGGTTGTTCTTAAGTTTGCAGGCAAAGTTAAACCTGATGTGATCAGCTTAGAGAATGTTAAGCAGATCTTAGGATGGGGACCTTTAATTGCAAAACGAGACAAAGTAACAGGCAGAGTCATTACACTCGATAAAATTGATGTTAATGGCAAAAAGGTAAATCGAATTGCAGAGCCTGGTGAGCGAGTTCCTCGTCACAATCAATTCTTAGTACCGAACCCAAAGAAGAAAGGTAAAACTTGGAAACACTTTGTCCGTAGTCTTGAACAACTTGGTTATGAAGTTGAGTGGCAAAAAAATATTATTGCTGCTGATTTTGGGGCGCCAACAAAACGTGAGCGGTTATTTCTCATTGCACGCTGTGATGGGCAACCAATAGTATGGCCAGAAAAATACTTCTCAAAGAAACCTAAGGGCAATTTAAAAAAATGGCGTCCCACTGCCGAATGTATTGATTTTTCGGATTTAGGCAACTCAATATTTGATAGGCCTCAAGGTCCTTTAGCTGATGCAACCTTAAAACGAATTGCGAAGGGCATTCAAAAATTTGTTATTGAAACCAAAGAGCCATTTTTTGTTAATTCTGCCACTCCTTTTATTGGTCGTGATTTCAGAACTAGTTTCGGCCATGACATACGCGAACCACTGGCAACGACAACAGCAGGGTATGGCGGCCATAGTTCTTTAATAAGTCCAATTCTTGTTCCGTTTATTACTGAGTTTGCTAACGCATCTCAACAGCGGAACTGGTCAATTGATGAGCCTCTTTCAACCATTTGTGCTCAAGTGAAAGGTGGGCATCATGGTTTAGTTACAGCCAAGTTGAGTAAAGATAACTATAAGGGTGCCCTTCGTGTAGCTGCATTTTTAATTAATTACTACGGCAATGGCGATGCAAGAAGTATCACTGAGCCAATGGACACAATCACCACCAAAGATCGTTTAGCCCTCGTTACTGTCTGGATCAAGGGGGAACCTTGGGCAATTGTTGACATATGCATTCGCATGTTAAAGCCGCGTGAACTTTATAGAGCGCAAGGCTTTCCTGATTCTTACATTATTGAATATGGAAGTGATGGTAAGCCTTTATCCAAAAAAGATCAGGTTTTTATGGTTGGGAATTCTGTATCGCCATATCCAATGGCAGCAATTGCGAGAGCAAATAATCCTTTTGAAACTCATCAATCAAAATTGAAGGGGGCAGCATGAACTATTACCAACACCATATTGGTGACTTTAACAATGCGACTCGCCACCTCAGTTTAATTGAGCGGGCGATTTACCGCGACTTATTAGATATGTATTACGACACAGAAAAGGCGATTGATGCATCAAGCATTGATCGTCTAGCACGCCGTTTGCAATGTACTACCGAAGAGCAAAAAGAAGCTCTCAAATATGTACTTGATGAGTTTTTCATTCTTGAAGATGGTGTTTATCGCAATAATCGTTGTGAACGAGAAATTGCTGAATATCACGGGAAAAAGAAACAAGCGAGTGAGGCTGGTAAAGCGTCTGCTGCAAAACGTGCAGCGAAAAAGAAAGGCTCGTCCAACAGCAGTTCATCAAAAGATGATCATTCGTCTAACGAAAATTCAACGGTCGTTGAAAATCCGTTAAACGAAGAACAAACGGGCGTGCAACCAACCAATAACCATAAACCATTAACCAAGAACCAAGAACCAATTATTGATAGTAGTGGTAATACGCGTGGAGAAAATTCGCAATTAACTCCAATTCAATTTGCTCAGTATCAGATCGATGACCACAAGCGTTACTCAATGCGTGAATTCATTTCTGAATACAGCGAGTTTCAATACGATTTCATTTCACTTGTTCAACAAAGATATGTTTCGGTACCTGAAGTCGACTTGAGAACCATGATTCAAAACTTCGGTGACTGGTACTTTGCAAACGAATCAAGCTCGTTGAATACACCAAGCATCTGGTTGGTTAAGTGGTTCTCCTGGGTTCAAAACAACGAGAAACAAGTTGCTGCTAACCGCAAGAAGCAAGAGCAAATCACTTCAGCTGGGCAAAAAACACAAGAGCCGGGTTACTTCGCAAATCTTTTTGAAGAACAAAACCAGTCTCAAATCGTGGATGTAACCCCTTCAAAAAAGTATCTAGTGAGTGAGGAGGTAGGTCATGCATGAGATTACCTTGAACGAAGTGCGTCAATTAATCGCTTCTCTTCGCACTGTTTACGCTGCTCAGTTCAATAAGCAATTTCCAGCAACAGGCGAAAGTGCAATTCCTCTGTCAGTGGTTGAGCAAATCGCACTTAAAACACTGGTTGGCGTTCAACAAAACCAATTTAACAACGCACTTGCTCGTTTACTTACAGCAGGTGGACGCTTTATGCCGTCATTTGCCGAGTTTCGCACCTGGTGTATTGGTGAAAGTTGGATGTCTCCCGAAGAAGCTTGGTCACGTGCATGTAAGTTTACGACTGACCGAACAGTGGTTATTACCCAAATTACAAAATATGCATTAGACGAAGTGATGTACTTGATCGAAGCCGGCCAAATGCGAGCGGCTCAAGATAATTTCTTCGGGACCTACAACGTGATGGTGGCTAAAGCTCAGTTAATAGGTCGTCAGCAAGAGTTTTACACTCCACCGCTACAACTAGAGCACAAAGAACCTAAACACGTTCCTGTGAGCAATGACGAAGCGCAAAAGCATCTCAAATCATTGATGGAACGTTTAAAAATCAATGGCCGTAAGCCTGCACCAGTTCAAAAACTTGAGGTCAAGGAAAAAGAGCCTGAGATCAAACAAGAGTGGGGTCCAGATCCTTTCGATAATCCGCACGAATACGCAGAGATGTGCCGTCGGGAAGGAATGCCAATTCCTAGAAATATTCTTAAGTTAATTGATGGGGCAAATGTATGAAAGCATCTAAGTTAATTAGAGATAAAGGGCTGAAATACGCGAAAGAAATCGTAGATTCAGCTCCTTCTAACGCAACCGAATGGAATGAGGGTTACGAATTCCAATGTGGTCATAGTGTAGAAATTAGTAAGGCTGACCGAGAAAAATATTTTGTAGACCTTTCTGACCTCAAGCGTCTGGTGGAGTCGGTTGATCAGATCAATGCGTTTGATGGTGGGATTAAAGAAGCTAAAGAAATTCTAAGCCGTATTAACGAACATGGCAGTAAGTACGCAACATTGTTTGAAAGACCTGCATTAGAACGCGCAATCAAAGACCACGAATCAATATACGGAGGCGGGGAATGAATCTAGTTATCGGCAAACAATACAAGTGGATTCATGAGCCACAAATCTTGACGTATATCGGCGAGAAGAATGGTTGGCACATTTTTACTTTTAAAGATAGACCTTGGTGCGAGTGCTTAGATGCTGATTTGCCATACATGGAAGAAGTAAAAGGAACCAGCCATGAGTGAGTTTGAGTGTAAATCTGGAAAGTGGGCTTGGGAGATTCAAAAAGAACAACAAGCGAATGTGGATGAGCTAAGAAGTTCAATTGAAAACCTAGTTCAAAAGTATAAACACGATGCCCATGCTTCAAGCCTTTTTGGTGATCAAGATAAAGCACGAGTTTATAACTGCTTTGCTAATCAGTTGGAAAATTTACTGAAAGGTGGTGCTTGATGTCATCAATGAGCCTTGCTGATTACCGCCTTACATGCCCGAAAGTTCAAAAGAAAAAGGGTCGAAACAAGTTTAATGCTTCGAAAATTAAATTGGATGGAATGACTTTTGACAGTACTAAAGAATACAAACGGTATATCGAGCTAAAGGCTCTACAACAACGAGGTGAAATTAAAGAATTGCAGCATCACACAAAATTTGAATTGGCACCTAAGACAAAATTAGAAGGGGAGAAACGAGCTAAACCAGCACTTAGATATTTTGCCGATTTCACTTATTTCACGACATCAGGTGAATACGTTGTTGAAGATGTGAAGTCTATAGCTACACGCAAGCTACCGAGTTACCGAAATAAAAAACACCTGATGAAAACAGTTCACAATATTGATGTGAGGGAAGTTTAAACATGAATGCAAAAGTTAATAACAAGACAATGGACTGGTCTAAACGTTCTGCTCATCAATGGTTGGAACAATATGGTCTATGGGTAAGATCAACAAAATCTAAAGTTTCTGCTAATCCTTTAGCATGTTTAATTGACCAAAATGACACAACTAGAATTAGATCAAGTAAGGTCTCTATGCCATGCGAAATTGAAGATTATGAGGCAGTTGAAGTAAGTAAGCTCTTGGCTAAAATGCATAACGATAATAGAGAATTTCTACAAGAAAGAGCTTGGTTTTTAATACTTTATTATGAAAATAATTGGTCGTATTTAACAATTGCCAATGTACATAGATGTAGTAAAGCAAAAGTACGTGCTGAGATTGATAAAGGTTTGGCTTATTTGGATGGTAAAATAGAGGTAATGCAATCTTGACAGTGCAGCACACTTGGTTTAGATTTGTGATATGGTGGGACAAAGTTATAAGCGTTGCACCAAATTGTTTTAAAAGCTCGCCAAATGGTGGGCTTTTAATTAGGATTTGAGAAAACATGAAATTTATCGTATATTAAACTTACTATAAGGTGTTTATTTCCATTATAGTGTTTTTCAGTTGAAAAGCTTAGTCCGTACTTTCCCCAAGGTACGGATTTTTTTTATTTTTTGCTATATAGTCCAGGCTGGTAAAAATGAATATCTGTGTTGGTGGTGAATTAGATGGGCAAGTGATCGAAAAAGAAGGCAGATTACTTAAGGCTTCTGACATTGATCCATCATTCAAAACTGAGTACTACAAGCAAGTTTTTAACCGTGACAACATTAATTATCATTTTTGGCTACCAATAGGGTCCAACTTGCATGAAATGTCAAAGCGAGTTTTGGATATTTTGAGAGCATCAAAAAATTAAGTTTAAAGTATGTTGTAAATACATCTTCTAATTTGTATGATATGTCACAAATACTGCGCTGAAAGTTTTTGTTTTTATGCCCCGTTTCTTTTTTAGAAGCGGGTTTTTTAATGTTTATGTTTTTCTTGCTGGACGTATTACGGCATGTAAAGCCCCGCTAAATATCAATTATTGGCGGGGTTTTTTCTTTAATTAATTTGATGATTTGGTTCTCGGTAGTAAATAATTTACTATTGAGAAATAAGTATTTGAAAAATAAAAATAATTTGATTTTTTGTTTTATGTTTAGTATGTTGGTAAATATTAATTATTTTTAGGTGAAAGTATGACTTTATTTATCGGTGGTCACCAACATGGTCAATTCTTGTCGAAAGACGAGTTGGATTTGAAGCCAGAAAGTATTCCAAAGCAGTACGGACCAAGAACATGTATGCAAAGGCCAACAGAGTCATATTATAGAACTCAAGTAAGCTTCCACGGAGAAGTAAAAACGTTTTATATAATTTCTGGTAAGCAGCCAATTGAAATGAGAGATGAAATAATTAATTTATGGGATCAAGTAAAATCAGACATATATGCTATCTGATTAATTTAAGAAATTTTTTACTTTTTTCTGGAGGATTTCTTTCATGTTATAGTTCAGTCTGATTATAAACTGGTTAATAAAATGAATATCTGTGTTGGTGGTGAACTTGATGGGCAAAAGATAGAAAGAGGGGCGTTAAGAAGAATGATGTATATAAATATTATAAAAATCAGTAATTGCATAATAAATTCAAATATTTACTTAAAATCAGGGTGACAGAATTTAAACAATCTTTACCTAGGCGAAGGATTTACTAACTCAAATAAACATTATTTTAGACGGATAATTATAAAAAACGGAGTACAAATGTTATGAATAAGAATGTAGAGCTAATAAATTACATTGATGTAGCTGAGACAGTTTACGAACGGGTATATGAAAATAATAAAATTTCAAATAATTTGATTGTTAATCTAAATCGCATTATGGCTGAGATAAAGAATCAAGCTGCAGAAAAAAGACTCAAATTGAAGTACAGCTCAATAGACTTTGAATATTGTTTAAGTTTGCCTTTAGCTGATCGCAAGATAAAAGTAGATTTAAGTCTTATACCTCATTTTGAAGATCGTGAAGAAAGTATTTTGTGGTTAACTAACTTTATTGGAAAAATTTGTGAGCCCAGAAAGATACAAAGACAGAAAAAAAACTTCATTAAGTACCTGTGAATTTTAGATGAACAGCCCTTAAAGCGGTTTTTTATTGCTAGTAGAATATTTAAGGTATCTTTTCTAATAGGCACATACTATTAAAGTGTTTTTTATTTATTTTTTAGATTGAAAAGATTGCTATTTGAGGAATTTCAATATAAAAATCTTTATTGATTGAGCGTAGTTGTTATACAGGATATTTATAAGGATTTTAAAATGACAATTATCACATTGCTTGATGTTGAGACGAAGAAGAAGGTGATAGTTCGGTCCGTAATAGACCCAATAGCAAGAATAGACAAAAAAGGGAATATACAAATTATTCAAATTCATAAATGGCTATATGATGAATCTGGAGATTTCGTTGATGAAGATTTATATGAGGCACTCAACAATGGAGAAGTTGGAATATACATAACTTTGCAGTATATGATCATTGATATTGAAAATTAATTATTTTTTATTTTTAGTCAGTTTGAGTTCTTACTCTCTAGAGCCTAATGGTTACTGCACATAAGACCTTATTAAGTATTACCTATTGATGGGCACATATTCTTTATAAGTTTTGATAATTAAAAAAATTATGTAGGCTAAAAATAAAACCATTTAAAAAAAGAAATCTTTATCTATTTAAATATGAATATTTGATGTTTTTAATTCAATCCCTATTGCTAGTGCTTAAATATTATGCCAATATGAAGTTGGAAATATTTCCGAATAGATATTTCCTATTTCAGGTTTAAGCGTTTTTTTCGCTAAGTCCATTTCTGAATAAAAATAGGAAGTGGGCTTTTTTATTTTTAAATATTTCTGTATTATCAGTGTGTTGCTTTAAGTAACACTAAACCTTATTGATCAGCGCAAATATCAAAAAAGGGGGAGCTTGCCTACTAGGCAAGCTTTTTAAATTGATAATTTAAACACAATAATCCATTTTAAAGCTCAATAGAAAAATCAAACTTCCCTAGCTTTTATTCGTACTAATTTATTGAATATAATCGTTTTTATAATTTTTAAAATTTCCTTAAACTAAAAATGGAAAATTTCTTGTTGCAACATTGTTATAATAGGACTACCTTAAGAAAAATACTTTATAAAAATGAGGAGCTGCTGAAATGCCACAGTATCTCATGTTTGCGGAAAATATTTATAACAAAATTAAAGATGAGGAATTGTTTTCACATGACTGTATTGAAAATATGAACTTACTTATGACATGTATACGCAGAGAAATTGAGGGAACAGAATTTAAATTAAAATATAATTTTATTGATTTTGTTGAATTGTTTAGTAGACCATTAGATGAATGTAAAGTAAAAATAGATGTGAGTTTGATTCCTCCTCATAATTCAGAAGGTGAGTATATTTTATGGTTAGCTGGATTAATCGAAAAAATTACAGAAGGTGGACCTAAACCACCTCCGCCTATAAAGAAGTTTATTCCAGAGTATATGAGCTTGAAATTTGAATTAGATTTTTTACCCTTAAATGAGGAAAAAATTCAAAACGAAGGTAAAGAAATTACGGATTACTTTAATTCAAAGCTCTATAAGTCAACTTTTAAGAAGTAATATCATATTGCCTGTGAGTTTAGCCACCGCCTAAGGGCGGTTTTTTTTATGGGTGAGAATAATGGATTCTACAGAATACTTTTGGCTTACACGAAAAAAAGAACCTAAAACTAAGTCCAAATCTAGACCACTACCTAAAGCTACTCAAAAGTACTTAGAGGCTGAAGAAGAATTTACTCAAGCTTTGGATAATCTGGAAATTAAGTACGAAAAGAAATTCCAGTTTAAATCTACAAAGCATTGGCGTTTTGATTTTCATTTAATTGAACATCGTATTTTAGTTGAAATTGCTGGTGGACCTTGGTCTGGTGGACGAAAAGGCAAGCTGGCTACAAAAGCGTGGAGTATGGACCGTTACGATGTAGCTGAATCAATGGGATATACCGTTGTCCGGTTAGAGGCAGCACCAAGATTTAAGATTAATGAATCAGGTCCATTACAGATCCAAGCTCATTTCGCAAGCCAATGGCTTAAAAACTTGAAGAGGCAAATATTCAATGGAGCAGATCAGACCATTTCCACCAACTGATTTTATTGATCAAGCTGAAGAAGAGGAAGTAATTCGTTTAATACCAGCTCCAGACCTAAAGAAATGGGTTGTGGCCAACTACTTAACGATAGGTGGACCTCTTTATAACCCCGATCACGATCACATAGCTGAGCTGCTTCACGATAATGAAGAATTTTTAGCATTTGCTTGGGCCTCTTCTGCATATAAAAGCAAACAAGCTATGGTGTTAGGCCAGTGCGAAAAAGTCATGTTCAATGTTGGTGGCTGGCGCAAAGCTAGACAAGAGCAGCAAATGCGCGACTGGTTCGGATTCGTTCCAGTTTACTTAATCACAATCGATGCAAGCTTTTGTGAAAAGGCAAACGATAGCGAGTTCTGTGCTTTGCTTGAACATGAGCTTTATCACATTGGTGTAGAACGAGACTCGGACGGTGAGATTATTTACAGTGATCATACTGGATTACCAAAGCACTATTTAGCTGGTCACGATGTGGAAGAGTTTATCGGTGTTGTTAAACGCTGGGGTGCAAATGAAAACGTTAAGCGGCTTATTGAAGTCGCTAAAAACCCGCCGTTTGTTTCTGATTTAGATATTTCGAAATGTTGTGGAAACTGCGTAATTACCTGAGCCTTGAGGCTCTTTTTTTTGGCTATTTAGGTTGACGTAGGTTGACAGGATTGAGGATATGGCGGCTCTAAAAAAGGAGGTAAAACTCTTTATAGTTCGCTCACTTGCCGTATTTAATACACCCACAGAAACTGCTGAGCTCGTCAACCAAGAATACGGGATAAAAGTTACTAAACAGCAGTGTGAGAAATACGACCCGACCAAACGGGCAGGCGAGAACCTGAGCGAAGAATTAAGAAAAGATTTTGAAAAGACTCGCGAAATGTTTTTGGGTAAGCCTGAGGCAATCCCTATTGCAAATTTAGCGGTGCGTTTACAGCGCTACGAAAGCCAATATCAAAAGCACAGTAGAAACCGTGTAGCAGCTTTAAGCATTCTTAAGCAAGCTGCTGAGGACATAGGCGGCAAGTACACGAATAAGACTGAAATTACAGGCGCTGGTGGTGGTCCATTACAAAGCGAAAATATTACCTATGTGACTGCTACCGATGAGCAGGTAAGGCAGGCGATAGATGAACTCGAGAACGAATATTGATCCTGTTAAAGCCAAAGCTAAGCGGATTAAATGTGAGAAAGAACATTTATTTTTCACTCGTGCTTTTTTCTTGCCACGTATGGGCTTTAAGTTTTCGGTCAATTGGCATCATGAATATATTGCCGACAAGATTGACGAGGTAATCGCTGGAAAGGTTAAGAACCTAGTTATTAACGTTCCACCGGGTAGTGGTAAAACTGAATTACTTACAAACCTTATTGCCCGTGGTATAGCACGTAATCCTCGTTCGCGGTTTCTGTATTTGTCTTTCTCACAGTCACTAGTTGAGGATGTATCGGCAACAGCCAGAAACATTGTTAAGTCGGAAGACTTTCAGAGTTTATGGCCAGTAAAGATTTCTACCAGTACGGATGCTAAGTCGAGCTGGAAAACTACCGTTGATGGTTATGATGCTGGTCATGTTTATTCTGCATCAATGGGTGGGCAGGTCACGGGTCGCCGTGCTGGTACATTAGCGGATAAAGGCTTTACCGGTGCAATTATTCTTGATGACCCATTAAAGCCTGAGGATGCATTTAGCCAGACCGCTAGACGTAAAGCTAACCGTAAGATTCTAAACACGGTCAACTCGCGTAAAGCTAAATCTGATACGCCAATTATTCTGATCATGCAGCGTTTGCACGTTGAGGATCCGACTAACTTTGTGATGACGGGTAATGTACCTGGTGAGTGGGAGCAGATCAGTATTCCCGCTCTTATCGATGATGAGTACATCAGTAAGTTGCCCAAAAAAATACAGAGCAAAATTCCACGTGATGTTGAGCGAGATGCGAAAGGTCGTCAAAGTTATTGGCCATTAAAAGAATCATTGCAATCGCTATTGCAACTCGAACAAGGCGGACAGGATAAAGACGGCGCTACGGTATCCCGTTATACATTTGCAAGCCAATACCAGCAGGCCCCTAAAAAGCTGGGTGGTGATCTGGTTAAGGCTGAATGGTTCCCACGTTATCTAGATCTACCTGTTCTTAAATGGCGTGCGATTTGGGCTGATACGGCGCAGAAGACCAAAGAGCATAATGACTTTTCAGTGTTCTTATGCGCAGGTCTTGGCTATGACAATAACCTTTACATCATCGATGTGAAGCGTGGCAAATGGGAAGCACCAGAGCTATTGAAAGAAGCTAAAGCTTTTATCAATAAACACAAGGACAGTAACACAAAGATTGGCAAGCTTCGTTATATGGCCGTAGAGGATAAGGCGAGTGGTACCGGTTTAATTCAGTCCATATCTAAGCAGACCACTTTACCAATACGTGCGATTCAGCGAAGTACTGACAAACTATCAAGGACAATGGACGTCATTCTTTATGTTGAAGAACGCCGTGTCTGGTTACCAGCTAATGCACCGTGGCTATTGAACTACATTGAAGAGATTGAAGGCCTTACTGCTGATTGGTCACATGATCATGACGACCAGTGGGACCCGACCATTGATGCAATTAATGATTCATTAGCCAAAAAGCCAACTGTATTTGATTAGAGGAAATTATGGCTGAAACTAAAAAGCCCGATGCAATTGGCGATGCAGGGGCATATACAAACTTTGTCTCAAATATTGGTACCGAACGTGACAAAGCTTCACACGGTTCTTTCGTTAAGAAAGTAATTCCTGATGAGCAATTAGAAGCCGTGTATCAACACTGGTTAGCTAAGCGAATCGTCAACCGTCCAGCAAGTGACATGCTCCGAGCTGGTTGGTTTTTTGAAGGGATTCAGGATAACGATTTACTAAAGCTTAAAGAGGCGTGTAAGGCATTTAACTTAGATGGGGTGCTTTTATCTAGTTTGGTACTTTCTCGCTTATATGGTGTTTGCTATGTGCTTCTAGGGACTGTAGACGGCGGCAACTTAGATCAACCGTTTGATTTAAACAAGTTAGGTATTGGTCGTTTAGAGTTTTTCACGGTGCTTAAGAAAAAGCACATTGAAGCTGATACCAGTAAATATTTATCGCCTAAGGAGGCAGGTGGCGTTTTAAAGCAGCCTGAATTTTACAAGCTAAAGCTTGATGGTAAATCTAACCAACGGATCCACCACACCCGCTTAATTAAATTTGGTCATGCAGATGTGGTCAATGAAGAGCCTGTAAGTGTCTTACAGGAAGTTTATGAGGATCTACTTGATCATGCTGCCGTAAAGAAAGCCACTGCTAGTCTGGTCCATGAATCAAAAATTGACGTGATTAGAACACCTAACTTGGTCGATAAGATCAAAGAGGATATGAAATCCGTAGCTGAACGTTTTCTTAGTGTCGGATTGCTTAAGGGCTTGAATGGCATGATCGTCTTGGATAAAGAGGAGGAGTATGACTCTAAATCTTATAGCTTTGGCGGTCTGCCTGACCTCATGCGTGAGTATTCGATTCAAACTGCTGGTGCAGCTGATATGCCATATACGATTTTATTTGGGCAATCACCTGCAGGCATGAACGCAACTGGTGAGCACGACACACGGAACTATTACGACAGTATCGCAACTAAGCAAATATGGTCCTTAAAGCCATTCATGATGAAGCTTTTAAGAGTAATTGTTCAAGCTACATTTGGTCGTCAGATTCCAAGTTTAGATGTTGTGTTTAACCCATTATGGCAATTAGACGCAAAAGTCCGTTCTGAGGTCGAAAAAGCAAACGCTGAACGGGATTCCAGGTATTTAGAAATGGGCATCATTACCGAGCCACAGATAGCAAAACAGCTTGTTATTGACAGTGTTTATTCAGTGATCGATGAAGCTCATATCAAAGAGCTTGAGACAATGGTGAAGCTTAATGACAACGATAATTCAGATCCTGAAACCACACCTCCAGCAGGCGAAGAAACGTAAAAAAGGTCGTAAAGCTTCTAAGCCTAGAGCCGTACACGTAAATCGCCGTGTTGAGCTTTATTACACTCGGCAATTACTGGCTATTTCAAAATACTGTCAGGAACAAACTAAAGAGTTAGTTATTCCTACAGTTGGCCAGAATATCGGTGATGCTTGGTTTTCTGACATGATGACGGCGTTTAGGGAAAAGCTCACGAAGTATGTTGTTGAGGTTTCGCGACCGTTAGCCACAAAGGTCGTGACTGACACCCAAAAGGAAGTGGACAAGCAAATTGCAGAGCACACCAAAACAATTATTGGTGTGGATCTTACGCCGTTCTATCGAGCTGCTGATATTCAGGATGAGGTAGATCTAAACATTACGGCTAATGTCAGTTTGATTAAGTCCATTCCACAGCAATATGCCGATAAGCTTGAAGTATTAATTACTAATGCTTTGCAGACTGGACAAACCAATGAAGAGTTGGCCAAAGCTATTAAGCAATTAGGGTTATCTACTGATTATCGTGCACGTCTTATTGCTAGTGATCAGATGGGCAAGATTAACGGACAAATTAACCAAGCTCGACAGCTTTCGATGGGTGTTGAGACATACACATGGCAAACGGCGAAAGATGAGCGTGTACGCCCAGATCATCAACATAAACAGGGCAAGACATTCAGATGGGATTCACCGCCAGAAGGGGGGCATCCCGGTCAGCCTATCCGATGTCGTTGCACGGCATTGCCTAACTATGAGGATATCTTAATTGACTGATTCTAACGCTAGCGAGAAATGCTGGAAGTGTGGGAAGGACCACGGTCCAAGAAGACCCACTCCGCCGATTGTTTGTACACCCCCATTAGTTAAAGTAGATGGAGTAGAAAGCTCTAAAAAACCTAAGCCTCCACCACCAACTGTTTCTACCCCTCCAATAAAATGGGATGAAGTAAGTAACGTAACCCCTGAGCAAATGAACCAGATCCGAGAACTCACTTTGAAAAAGGTTTTCTTGTCAGTTCTTTTAATTTCAATCCCCATTCTGCTTTGGAAATTAGATTCGATCATTATGGCTTTAAAAGCCTAATACCATTAATAAGGATTTATGGCCATGAAACGCAAAAAGTTTAGTAAAAAACGGTTTTATCGCCGTTTACAAGCACAGAAATTTGCTAAAGGCGGGTTTGTAACTGGTGGCGACTTCACTCCACTGTGGTTAATGTCTTGCTGTGACGGGTTTCCTAACTTGGCTAAGGCGGCGGGTAAGGCTGCTGAAAAGTTTCAAGAGGTGGTGGGAAGTTTAAAAGGATTGCAGCCGCCGAATATCAAACCCATTAAAACTAATATTTTTATTGATGGTGTAGATTTCGGTTCTGCTAAAGACTTTTCTGTTACCTATTCAAGAACGTAATTTTGAAAATTAATAAAGCCACCTTCGGGTGGTTTTTTTATTGAGCGCAATTTATGAAAACCATTTACCAACTCAAAATTGGTGACTTTGCGCCAAGCGAATCGACACGCTCATTTACCAAAGAGGGGTATCTGAAATGCGTCAATGTTCGCTTAGCTAAAGCGCCACAAGTACGACAGTACTATGCGTATGAGTTTCCATCTCTGGAAGGTTATACCGCTGATCAAGTCATCAATGTCTACACGCCTGCAGAAGAGCTTTTCAAACCTGAGGCTATTCAAAGCTTCAATGGTGTAGACGCTACTGACTATCACCCGCCTAAAAATGAAATTAACGCATCTAACTGGAAGGATTATCACATTGGCTATTGTGAGAACGTTCGACAGGAAGGCGATTATCTGGTGGGTGATTTGCTCATTAAAGACAAGATCAGTATTGATTTGATCCAAAGCAACGAGCGGCTAGAAATGTCGCTTGGCTATGGAGCCTTATTAATCGTTGAGCAGGGTAAGGCGCCAGATGGTACGCCATATCAAGCGAAATTTATCAATTTTATAGGCAATCACGTAGCGCTCGTTAAATATGGCCGTTGTGGTGGTGATTGCCGCATCGGTGACAAACAACAAACTCCACATAAGGGGAATATATCAATGGAAGTTATTGTAAATGGTGTGCGCTATAACATTGGCGACAACACGCCTTTAGCGGATGCATTAAAAATCCAGCAAGAGCAGCTTGACAATTTAAAGGCGGCAAAGCTCAAAGTTGGTGATAAGCAATTTTCTATCGGTGATGAGCTTGGAGTAATTCAAGCAGTCGTAGATCAATTGCATACCGAAAAAACTGCTCTTGAGCAAAAAGTAGGTGATCTGGAAAAAAACCAAATGACACCTGAAAAGCTGGAGCAAGCTGCTGCAGAGCGTGCTGCTGTGATTGCTGATGCTAAAGCATTGGTGCCGTCAGTTAAAACGGAAGGTTGTTCATGTGAGCAAATCAAGCGTGATGTTATTGCTGCAAAAGCTGGTGATGCATTAGTAACTGCTTTGATGGGTAGCGTATCAGTAGGTGACGCAAAGCCTGAGCAGATCGATACAACTTTCCGTGCACTCTGTGCTGTGAAGGGTACACATCCTTCTAATCCTGTAGGTGATGCTCTTCACCAGCAGCAAAATGTTAAAGCAGGCGATGGTAACCCAGCAGGCGGTGGGGATGAAAAGACCTACAGTAAAGAAAACGCATACAAAACAATCTAAGGGGAAGTAAATCATGGTTAAGCAATACGATGCTGTACCCGGTATGAAGTTTCACCTCATTGGCCCAGAGGATATTTTATCCCTGCCTGTGGCTGGTACCGGTTTGGTAAACGATGGTGACGTGGTTGTACGAAGTACTGACGGAAAAACAGTTTCAGCGGTAACTGGTGCAACTAATACCAAGTTTGGAATTATCGTACGTCACGGCGTAGGTAAGTCAGGCAAAACGGCTGATGGCAAAGAAGCCTATAAAGCTACTGATGTAGCACCGGTTATGACGATAGGCTCGATTTACGTGAAGGTCACCGCACCAGTCACCGATATCAACGCAAAGGTTTATGTTAAAACAGCTAACGGTACCACAGCAGCGCCGTTAGGTTCTTTATCCCCAACAGCAACAGACGGTACAGAGTTACCGAACGCATCTTGGGAAACAATTTCAAATGAGCAGGGCTTAGCTGCTGTTCGCTTACGTGGGGCATAATAATTATGAGTAAATTGGCAGCAATGAAGCTACGTCTAACACCAGTAGCTCAAATGGTTCAGGCAAATATTGGGGATGCATTTAATATTGATGCATTAGCCCAGTTATTCGTTAAATTGGAAGAATTTAACGAAATGGGTCCTCAGCTTCAGCAAGTGATGGATTACGCTAAATACATTCCTGTTAAACCTGTCAATGCCGTATATGGTGGAGGAGAGATCCTAAGCCGTAAGAAGGGTGTGGGTATGGGTAAAGATCATTCAGGAACTGGTAATGATATTCCCGTGGCTGAAGTTGAATATGATACTGTTCAATTGCCAGTGAAGGTCGGCACGATCAGTTATATGTATTCAGTGTTTGAGTTACAAGCAGCCCAAAAATTAAATTTAGCACTTGAAGCAGATAAAGTAGAGGCCGCTCGTCTAGCTGCAGAAAAACACTTAAGTAACATTGCTTGGTATGGCAATGCTCTTACCGGAGTTAAAGGCTTCTTAAATCAGACGGGTGTAACCATTGTTACAGCCCAACATAACTGGGCTACTGCAACCATTGAAGAAGTACTAAGTGACTTCAATGCAAGCTTGGCAGATGCTGAAGATCTTGTTGATGGGGATGTATCCGTACAGCCAGATACTTATTTGATGGCATCAAATCAGTACTTACATCTTTCTACCCGTGTAGTTGCTGATTCTGGCGGAAAGACATTCTTAAAATTCATTGAAGAAAATAACATCTTCGCATCACAAGGTAAGCCGTTAACCATTCGTGGTTTAGGTCGTTCAAATGGTAAAGGTACGGCAGGTGCTGACCGTTCTATTATTTACCGCCGTGACCCGTCATGCATCCAAATGAAATGTGATGACGTCACTTTCTTGGCAGCTCAACCAGTTGGTGTGGATATTAAAGTGCCTGGTCACTACAAATATCAGGGCGTATGGTTGAAGCGTGTTGATTCTCTCCGTTACTTGGATCACGTGTAAGGATTAAAACAGTATGAAATATTCTTATATCTATAGCGGCTTACAGGCCGCTTTTGTTTTTTCTGGTATTGCTGTTTTACCTACAGGCACACCAACTCTTGTGGATGAAGAAGCGCACAAGAAGCTCACTAAAAATAAGTTTGCTAAACATCTTATTGATATCGGTGAACTTGAAGTTCAGGAAATCGCGGAAGATGAGCCAAAAACAGCGGGTAAAACTGGTGGCCGTGGTGGTAAAGGCGGCAAGCAAAACGATGCAGCAGGTGATGCGGCAAAAGCTGCAGAAGAAGCTACTTTGGCCGCCGTGAAAGCTGAATTAACTGCACTTGAAGTAACGTTCAGTGACGATGAAACACTTGAGCAGTTACAAGCTAAGTTAGCTCAGGCTAAGGAATAAGGTAGACATATGGACGTACAAACGTTTCGTAAAAAGTTCTCGACTGATTCGAGTTTAATGTCTTTGCCAGATGAGAGAATTCAGGATGCATTAGAAGAGGCGGATCTGATTGTTTCTCAAATTGAGTTCGGGGCATTAAAGGAACGTGCTGTAGGTCTATATGCAGCACACATTCTTAAAGTTGGTACCGTAAGCGGCAATGGTGCTGCTTTTGGTACCGCCTCGAGTATGACAATTGCCGGCCAAAGCGTGAGTTATTCCCGATCATCGAAAGAAGCTTTCTATGATCTCAGCATCTATGGCCAACGCTACCTTGCGTTAAAAAATTCCATTCCAATCGATGACGAAGGCACAAACCCTAATCGTTTAGGTGTTGGTGTTTTTGTCGTATAGGAGAGACCCATGCCTTTTAAATATCAGGCACCAGAAGGTTACAAGCCAACTAAAATCGTTATTGCTGGACAAAACCTAGATATCAAAAACGGCGTTTTAGAATCTGATAATGACATTATCCATATTTTAAAGCCCTTAGGTTTTGAGCGTTATGTTGAAGTTGTTGAGCCAAAGAAAACGGCTACCTCTGCTAAAGAGTAAATAAGCTATGAGCGATTATCGTGTTGATACTCAGGTCAATTTTGATGAGATGAATAATCGCGTTAGGTTTGAAATAAGACGCACGATTAACGCTCTTACTTTGCGCTTACAGCGGATTGTTCAGGAAGACATGTTAAGTGGCCAACGACTTAAAGTTCAGTCAGGCCGCTTACGTGGATCCGTTTCATCAAAGGTGGATGAGGATAAGGATTCCATTGAGGGAACTGTAGGAGCTGGTGGTGCTTTGGTACCTTATGCACCTGCACATGAATTTGGTCTAAATGGAGCTTTGGGTGTTAAAGCACACCTAAGGACAATTAAGCAGGCGTTTGGCCGGCCTATTTCGCCGGTTCAGGTCAATATTAAGGCCCATTCAAGGAATGTACGTTTTAGGGAATTGCGGTTCATGCGTGATTCACTGGATATCGTGGCCAAGATTGTGCCGAAAAATATTGATGCAGCAATTGAGCGGGGTTTAGCAGGTGAATAGCGAAGCAATCTATCAAGCTTTATTTGATCGGTTAAGCACAAAAGTAGAGGGGTTGATTACGGTCAGTCGCCGTTTACGTCACTTTAGTAATGTATTGCCTCATGAACGACCTGCAATGTTTATTACACAAGGCAATCAGCAGGAAGTACCTGTACATGGTATGGATTCAAAAGTTGAACTTGCTGCTGAGGTCTATCTCTATATCCATGAGGCTGATAGAGATAAACCTCCATCATCACAGATGAATATATTCATCGATCGTGTACGTGAAGCTATTCAGCCAGATCATCCAGATTTTAATGAGTGTCAGACCTTGGGAGGTTTGGTTGAGCATTGCTGGATCGATGGCACCGTAGAAGTATATGAAGCAGTAGAAAACATGCTGGATGATCAGGCGATTGCAATTATCCCTATCCGGATCCTCACAACCAATTAACTTCATTTTATGACCGCCTCTATGGCGGTTTTGTCATTTTAGAGAGGTCAAAATAAATGGCTCAATATTTATTTGGTGCCGGCAAGATCTTTGCTACACCGATTCAAGATGTATACGGGCAACCGATTAGTAATCCCACACCAGTTGAAGTGGGGGTTATGCAATCCGTTGGTGTAGATATTAGCTATGACTTAAAAGAGCTTTTCGGTCGTGGTCAATTCGCCGTAGATGCTGCACGCGGTAAAGGTACCATTAAATGTAAAGCTTCTTTCGGACGTGTTAACGGTACCTTATTAAATTCCATTTTCTTCGGTGGCGTTGTTGCTGAGGGTGGAATCGAAACAGTTTCCCAAACCATTAATGGTGAAGTGATTCCGGCTGGTGGCACTGTTACACCAGTTGTTCCTAACAGCGGTACATATGTAAAGGATCTAGGCGTAACAGATGCTAAAGCAATCCCACTTAAACGTGTACCTACAGCACCAGCAACAGGGCAATACAGTGTAGATGCGGCAACCGGTGCTTATACATTTGCTGCTGCAGATGCAGGTAAAACGGTATTTATTAACTTCCGTTATTCAGCAATGGTGGCGGGTGCTAAGTCAATCACTGTATCTAACCTAGATATGGGTTATACGCCAGAGTTTGCCGTTGACCTGCAACGTGACTACAAAGGCAAGTTCATGCACATGAATTTTTTCCGTTGCACCAGTAACAAACTTGGATTCAGTTCAAAACAGGACGATTACGATATTCCTGAGTTTGAATTCCAGCCTATGGCTGACGATCTTAACCGTGTTTTCAAAATAGATTTATCGGAGTAATGCCAAATGCAATTTAAGCAAGTTGATAACCCACGTGGCTCAACAATTATTATTGATGGTCAGCCATTTGTATTTGCTCCTTTGTCACTTGGTGCGGTTGAAAAGTTATTGCCAGCTCTTCAAGCATTTAAGCCCGATGATGTGGGTACCGTGATTGATGTTGCGTTTAAGTCGCTTAAGCGAAATTACCCGGATATCACTCGTGATGATGTGGCAGAGATGATTTATATGGATCAACTCACTGAGGTTATGGAAGCTGTAATGTCTGTGTCTGGTCTTAAAGGGAATGATGACAGCGCAGCAGGTGGCTCGGGGGAATAAACTGGGAGGAGCTGTACACGCATTTAGTACTAACGATAGGTAAAGATTACGACTATGTACGTAATGAAATGGACCTGCCTAGATTAAGAGCATTAAGTGCGTATCAGCAAAGTAACCCTCCCGCGCATATTGGAATACAGCGCCTTTGCCGTATTTTGGAAGCATTTATGGGAATTGATGAAACTCCGCAAGCTATCACAGTTTCAGAGGATGACGAGGATGATATGTTGGAAGTTTTGTCGAATTTTCCGCAGGGTGGTTAAGGCTGCCCTGATTAATTTTTCAATGTGACAAAAAGTAATCGGTTTGTTAAATTAGGTTCACTTTATAACAATCGGTGAAATCATGAAAAAGATATTATTTGCTTTGGTGGTGGGATCTAGTTTAGTAGGTTGTGCAACGACATATAAAGCGCCTGTCACATTAAATCAAAGTGCAAGCGAGCAAGTGAGCGCTACGAAGGATCAAATTTTTAAAGCAGCTCAACGTGCGTTAGCAATTAATGGTGAACAGATTATGAGCGCTAATGCTGATGCTGGAGTAATCTCTACTGCAGCTCGTGATTATCGCCTTACACCAGATTTAGCAGATTGCGGAACAACAATGGGCATTGATTATTTAAAAGATAATCGAACCAGTACTAAGGTTGCTTATAATATTTTAATTGCAGATAATTCTTTAGATGTTCGCACAACATTGCAAGGTGATTATAAAGTTGGTGATGTAACTCAAAATATCACTTTAACTTGTGTTTCACGTGGTGTTTTGGAACAGAAAATGATTCAAAAAATTAAAGCTGAAATTAAATAGGCAGTATTTAAATGGTTCCAACTAAATTTTGTTATGCATGCGGTCAGCAAATTGATGCACGTGCTGAAATTTGCCCAAAATGTGGTGTAAGACAACAAGACGCAAAAGTAAATGGAAAGAAAAGCAAAATTGCTGCTGGGATTTTTGCTCTATTTCTTGGGGGTATAGGAGTTCATAAGTTTTACTTGGGCAAAGTCGGTATGGGGATACTTTATTTGATTTTTTGCTGGACGTTATTGCCTGCAATAATTGCATTTTTTGAGGGCATAATTTATCTATGCACCTCTGATGAAGATTTTGCCAAAAAATATGGCTGATTAACTTGCCATAAATAACCTTAAAAAGCCTTGCTATTGCAAGGTTTTTTTATTTTAGCTCAGCCCCTTTCAAGGGGCTTTTTTAATGCCAGTGAGGAAGTTATGGCAAACAATAACCGTGTTGAAGTCCATGTCGGTGCCAAGACCTCTGAACTAAAAGAGGGGATGAAAGATGCAGAAAAAATAGTTTCAGATTCTTCAAGGAAAATTGAAAATTCCAGTCAAGGCATTGATCTTAAAATCGACTTGTCAGGTATACGTTCAGAATTTAATAATTTTGCAAACAACATCTCAGATAAGTTTAAGAGTGTAGGCAATGATATTAAAGATTCATTAACGGGTGGTTTCTCACTAATTAAAGGAGGCTTTCTCTTAGGTATTGGTGAGGAATTGGCTAGAACAGCAGCTGAGGCTATAGGTGCAATACCTGACTTAGTTTCAGCAGTTGGGAAAGCATCAAAAGAAATAGAAATACAATCCCGTTTAGCAAATGCCAATGCAACAGAGTTTCAAGAGTGGGCATTTGCTGCAAAGAAGGTTGGTGTCGAGCAAGATAAGCTGAGTGACATCATGAAGGATGTCAACGATAAGTTTGGTGACTTCATGCAAACAGGCGGCGGAGAAATGGCCGACTTCTTTGAAAAGATTGCCCCTAAAGTTGGAGTAACTGCTAAAGAATTTCAAGGTTTATCTGGACCTCAAATTCTTGAGAAGTATCATCAAACCCTTCAAAAGGCCAATGTCTCTCAAGCCGAAATGACTTTTTATATGGATTCATTGGCTGATGATGCGACATTATTGGCACCACTTTTAGATAATAATGCCGAAAAATTAAAGGAATACGCAAAACAAGCTCATGATTTAGGGGTGATCATGAGCTCAGAAACAATGCAATCAACGAAAGAATTCAATACAGCATTAGAGACGATTCATTCAACTGTGCAAGGTGTTATGTCTCGAATGGCTGCTCAAGCAGCACCAGCATTGACAGACTTGGCAAATAGATTTTTAAATTTTGCAGTTGAATCTAAAGAAGGAATTGATGATTCCATAAAATCTATTATCAGTATTTTTGGCAGCTTCTTTAGTATTGTTGAGGATATTTTTAATACCATTGGTGGGATTTGGCAGGATTTGACGAGCAATATCAGTGATGGATCAGTAGCACAAATTGGTTTTATGGATGCTGTATCGGTTGTGATTCGTGGTTTAGGAATAGTAGTAACAGGCTTTCAGGTTGGTGTTCAGTCCGCCTTTGCAATTATTCGCGCCGTTGTAGTTACAGTATGCCAAGCTCTTATCATTGCATTTAATGGCCTTATGGCTGGCTTTGATATGGTTCGTAGCACTATCCAATACGGTCTGGATGTTCTACAAGTTAAGTTTCAAACATTTGGTAGTGTTGTTAACAATATTCTTCACTTCAATTTCTCAGGTGCGAAAGCAGCATGGGAGGGTGGCTTATCTCAACTTGGCGGTATCACTGATCGATATACCAATCAAATGAAAGGCCGAATGAATGACCTGAAAAACACATGGAATGCAGGGGCAGCTACAGCCACTAATTCACTCGTAACTGCTGGGCAACGGATTCTCGATGTTACTACCGCAGGTGGTAAAAAAATTACCAACTATGTGTATAAGGATCCTACAAAACCCATTGAAAAACCAGATACGCCAAAAATAGGAATTGGCACTCCACCTCCAAATCCTAATAAGGGGATTGGTACAGGCGTTAAGGATGATAAAGGCGGATCTAAATCATCTGCAAAATCCAAAGCTGAACAAGAGGCTAAAGAGCGTCAACGACAGGCTGAGCAGGCAGCTAAAGCGCTGGCTGATATTCGGTATAAATATGCATCCGAAGAAAAGAAAGTCGCTTTAGATCTGCAAAAGGCATTAGATGAGATTGAAAAATCCAAGATGACTGCCGATGAAAAAGCAGCTGCAAAAGTCAAAGCCGAAAAGGATGCTTCAGACAAGATCATTGCTATTCGTTTAAAAGAGTTTGAGGAATACAAAAAAGCTCGTGAAGAACAAATAGACAATTATCAACAGCAAGCACAACGACTTTATGAAATCGAAGCTGCACGGATCCAAGCTGAATATGATGCCAAGAAAATTTCAAACGTTCGCAAAGTTCAATTAGAGAAACAGCTCGAAGATCAATTACGTGAAATTAAGCGGCAAGGTCTTTTAGAGCGTTTAGCACTTGAGAATGAGCAAACCGGTATTACTGGCAAACAAGGCAATCAAAACCAAATCACAAACAACATTTCTGATTTAGAGACAGACCAGAAAGTTGCTGACACTAAGTCTATGGGCTTAATCAGTGATGCGGAAATGAAAGACTTTGAGGCTAAGTTCGGTGGGTTTACTTCTCGTCTTTCTAACCTTTGGGATCAGGGCATTCAGTCTCTTATGAATGGTACCCTCACTTGGAGTAACGCAACTAAAGCAGTGCTTGCTGACATGGGAGCATTTGCCTTGCAAACAGCTACTAAAGAGTTGCAAGGATGGCTAAGAATCCAAGCCATTAAATTGGCTCGTAAACTTGGCTTTGTTGGTGCTGAAACAGCAGCAGAAGCTTCTGGCCAAGCTGCTCAAACAGGGGCAACCATAGCAGGTGAAGCAACACGTACCAGCGTTACTGCAGCAGGTGGTTTAGCTCGTTTAGGTTTAAAAGCTGCTGAAGCTATCAAAGGCATCATGATGTCGGCATGGGAAGCGATGGCCGGAGCTTTTAAAGCAATGGTCGCAATTCCATATGTCGGTCCAATTTTAGCCGTTGGTGCTGGTGCGGCTGCTTTTGGTTTGGTTGCTGGTCTAGCGGGCAAGATTAAATCTGCTCGAGGCGGTTACGACATTCCATCCGGTGTGAATCCTGTTACTCAACTGCATGAAGATGAAATGGTTCTACCTTCACAACATGCGAATACAATCCGTGAAATGGGTAAAGCCTTGCGTAATGGGGCAAGCTTTGGCGCGGCTGCAGTTGCTGAAGGTGGTGGTGCTGGAGCAACCATTAGTATTAGTGCAATTGATGCCAAGAGTATTCAACGGCTCTTGAAGAGCAATGGTCGTGCAGTTGCTAGTGGTTTGCAAAGTTATGCCCGTGGATTTGGTAAAAACGGTAAATAAGGAGGTGTAAGTGTCAAACGTATTATTTCCAGAATTACCCGGTCTTGAATGGGATACATCTATTACTCCCATGTTTAACACCAAAATCATGACCTCCATTAATGGCCGAGAGCTTCGAGCAAGCTTTCAGGCCTCACCTAAATATGAAATCTCGTTGTCTTACGCATTCTTGCGCGAAAATAAGGGGAGAAAGGAATTGCAGCAACTTCAAGGATTTTATTTAGAGCGCCGTGGGGCATTTGATTCATTTCTTTATAAGATGCCTGATGACAATGAGTTTAATTGCACATTTATTGGTGATGGAACTGCTACAACTTTCCAGCTATACAAGGATATGTACACAAGCCAATTGCCTCTAGGTAATACAGAGGAGCAGATTGTAGGTGAAGTAGATCCCAATATGTGGAATCAAACACCAGCCAAAACAATGTGGAACACAAACCAAGAAAAGCTTATGTGGAATAACGCAACTGCTCAGATAACGAGTGACGGTAAATATGTACTTTCACAGCCGATCGAGGAAGGTGTAGAGGTAACTGTGACGGGTACTTTTTACTACCGTTGCCGTTTTAAAGATGACACACAGCAATATGTCAACTTTATGCATAAGCTTTGGAAAGCAGGGAAGGTTGAATTAATTGGTACTTTGGGGAATAAGATATGAGACAGGCCTCTCCAAAACTTATAGCCTTGTTAGATGCTGATCAGTTCATCATGGCCGATCTTTATACTATTACGACCATACAAGGTATTGAGTATCGCTATACCAACTATGACGTTCATTTGACGGTGCAAGGTAAGGAGTTTCGTGCTGATGGACCAATTATCAGCCGAGAGGGGACTAGCCTTTCTTTAGGTATTGAAGTAGATAACTTATCTATCACTATTGAGGCAACTGAAAATACCAAGTTCGGCGATGTACCCATAGCTCAGGCATTTCATAACGGAATTTTAGATGGTGCTCGGTTTAAGTTGGAACGAATTTTCATGGATATGAATACTCCTACCGATACTAGTGCTGGCACTTTGGTTTTATTTGAAGGGCGTATTGTTGAGCCTGAGCTTAATCGATATGAAATTAACGCAAGCGTGGTTTCTGATGTTGATAATTTAAAACTTCAAATGCCACGGAATCTATATACACCAGGTTGTTTAAACACTCTGTTTGATAGTGCATGTGGACTATTAAGTGCGGATTTTGCTGTAAATACGACCATTGGTACCAATAGCACGCCTAACCGCATTCTTTGCGATTTAAGCCAGCCTCAAGGTTGGTTTACGCAAGGTGTTGTGGAGTTTTTAGAAGGTGCAAATATCGGAATTAAACGAACGGTACGCTTGCATGAAGCTGGTTCGCTAATCTTAACTTTGCCACTTTTAAAAATGCCAGAGATAGGTGAGGCGATTCGTGTTTATCCGGGTTGTGATAAACGTCTTGATACATGTACTAATCGTTTTAATAACCGTGCTCGCTTCCGAGGGGCACCATTCGTACCGGTTCCAGAAACTTCTATTTAACAGTTCAATATTCAATCAAAGCCCTGCGATTTGCAGGGCTTTTTATTTGGGAAAAATATTATGGCAGTTCCTGATAAAGATGCCTTAATCGGACCGACGGTTACAGAGGCACAATTTAAAACAAATCTAGGTGCAATTGTAGATTTCATTAAACCAATTGAAACTCAAAGTCCTACATATCCAACGACTGCTTTATTAACGGCTTCTAGGCCTTCTGAAAGTCAAAGTTATGCAAAAGCTTTAGATACAGGGAAGGTCTGGTACTGGAATAAACCAGTAGGCTCAACAGATGGAAATTATTGGACAGTAACTAATTTAAGTGATTTAGATCAGGCAAAAGGCTATGCTGATGGTAAACATTTGATTACGATGAATTTGCTTTACAGCAAAACGGGCGTAGAAGCTAATAAACAAACTAAAGCTTTAAATGATAGTTTATCTCTCAATTTAGTTAGTAGTGAATTATCCAAACTAAATATATTAGAAACTGATAATTATATTAACCAGTTTCAGATTAATAAAGCGGGTGAGAAGCTTAATATTAGTGTAAATACTCCAGAAAACTCTGTTATTGATATTAAAAAGCTTGTTGCTGGCTTTAATATTCGTAATCTTAATTTTAAAATTATCGATAGTGCAAATACGCATGAAATCAATTTAATTGAAACGGAGAATATATTAAACAATGTTTTATATACGAGTTTCATTGATGCTCAATATAGAGTATCTAATATTGATGAAATTATAGTTAATAACAACTTCGCTTATGAAACTATCTTGTTTCGAGTTCCTGCATTTTTCGATACAAGTGCATTATCTACAATCGATAATCGTTTAATTTACGATAGATTAGGAAAGTTTGGAGCAACAGCGAATGGAAATATCGATGCAACAAGAACACTAGCAGTTGAGTACAATAGATCTACAAATTTAGTCACCTTTTCAATACCTTATGCCGAAATATTGGCAGATGGATATATTATTGAAAAGCAGTCAATTGTTGATTATTTTGCTAAAACATATAACAACTATGTTTTTAGTATAAAAACTGCAAATGTAGTAACAAAAGCACTACCTCAGATTTTATTGAAAGGTTCTGTACAAATCATAACTAATGCTTTATGTAATTTTAATGCTTGGATTAATATTAAAAAGACGACATTGAGCACAAATAGTTATACACGTTATGAATCTGAAGTTAAAAACAGACTTAATGTCGCGGTTAATAATAGACCAGTCTTCATTAAAGTTAAATTTAAAGAGGGCGAGGTCTTTAGTGATAAATATATTAAGGTTCTAGATCAAAACGGTACTGAATATGACTGCCAGTGGATTGAAGATGGAGACTTTAATGGGCGCCGAAATAAGAACTATGGCTATCACGCTGACGGCTCGCTGCACTGCGGCAGATTAGTAATTTTTGATAATTTTGGAGCAAAAGAGTCAAAAAAATATGTAATTCAGGTTTTTAAATCGAAGGTTAAAGACTATGCAATTCAACGTGTTTCATACCCAAATTCAAGTGATAGCGTAAATATCATAACTGAACGAGGAGATATAGTTAACTTAGTTAAAACAACAGGATACTTGATTAATAGCATCGTTACTAATAATGCAACGTATGCTGGTATAGAGCAAAATTTACTTATTCGAAATAACAGCGGGAATGTTCAGTATTTTTCTGCTGGCTATGAAGATGCGAGTTTTAGAGTATTATCAGAAGGACTTCTCTTCACTGAAATTGAATCTGTTTCATATAACGCAATTTCAACGACATATGCTGAAGTTAATCAAAAGTTTTTAAAGTTTACTACGCGAACACGTATATATAAAAACGGTCTGATTACAGTTAAAAAGCATGTACAGTGTGTGTTAGATGTTCCGAAAAATACAATTTACGGTGTTGTGTCTCGTATTCAATTGAATTCTACGGCTGTAAAAACGCAAAGATCTGGCTATAACGTGATAGTTGCAGACGCAGCTTTGAGTTTTTCAGGGGTGCATACAATAGGCGATGTCGCTCGTGATCCGATTGAAAATCAGTTTATCGGTGCTAAATCACCAATTTTTGAAAATTTCACAGGTTCAACTTATATACGCTATGACATTGGATGGAGAACAACAAACTTCACAATTGAGAAACTTCCGGATGTTAAAAGTTGGGCGTGGACTCATGCTTTTGAGATCAATTTAAATGAACTACAAACCGATGCCACAGTTCTTTCTGACATTGTTTTGAATCCGCTTGTCGGATTTGCATCTTCGAACCCGTCTTATTCTCCGGTTCGCAAAAGCGAAATCATGTCTCAGTTGGGTGATGTAATTAGCGGTCTCGCTGATTGGTACCAATATCAAGCAACAACTGATGATAAAGGGGGAGGCATTATTAATGCCCTTGCTGCAAAAGTCGTTAAGCATTTGCACAAAGGTGTATCTAGTTTCGACAGGCTTTACACAGAATTTTCTGATTGGGCGACTACATATTACGGTGGTGTTGATCAGATAAATTTAGGTCCTGATGCAGATTATAAGGCGCTGCAGTTTGTTTCTCGAAATGTGTCACCTGTGGTTTGGGGGCTGTATCAATTAGCACTTAGACATGACGATCAAGCTAAAATTGCTTCTTTAAAAGCTGTAGTCTCAAGATTGTCTAGTCAAGCTTATGCAGGGTTGATTGAAGTTACCACACCAGTGAACTCAAACTTTTATGCGGCTGGATTTCGATTGTGGTCAATGGCAGTAGTAATGGGCTTAGATACAACGGGAAAATATGCGTCCGCACTAACAATGTTAGACGGCAAATATTCTTCAAGAAGTAATTTTGCTACAACGCAAAACATCATTACTGATAACGAGTTGCAAAACATCATCACAGCTAGATATTTGCATTATCAAGTTTATGCTGCAAATAACTACTTGATTGGCTGCAATATTGCAAATCGACAACCTACTTTTGACTTATCAAGTTTTGTACTTGATTCGATTCATAGTTATGGTGGGATCAGTGAGATTGACTTTTGCATTGCAGAAACACGAAGAAATGGGCCGAGTACTGTAGCTTTCATCTTTCATATTCTGATGCAAGATTATGATACTTCTAAGCTAGAAGCTGCTAGTCGTTTATTGAATGCTTTTAATGAATATCTCAGCAACGTTCGGGGTAATCAATACAAGTTATGGGATGCTTACTCTCATATCAATATTTCGACTTCATTTAGTGACGTGCTCTTTGCAGCAAATATCTTTGCAGACACCTTCATAATTGAGTACTTCTCACAATAAGTTAAATTTCATTAATACCCGCTTCGGCGGGTTTTTTGATATTAGGAATTTGATAACGTGAAAAAAAATATTGAAGCGGTTCAGGAGGCGCTTACATGGCTTGGTACTCCTTACCATCATCAAGGGCGAGTAAAAGGTGTGGGGGTGGACTGTGGTACATTGATCTGTGAAGTCTATGAAAAAGTTGGACTCATGGACCATTTAGACCCGCGGCCATATCCACATGACTGGCACTTACACCAGATGGGGCAACGTTATTTAGAACTCATTTTAGGTGTATGTGATCCGGTCGAAGGTCCGCCACAACCTGGTGACATCGTTTTATATCATTTTGGCAAATGCATCAGCCATGGGGCAATTGTCATTGAGTGGCCACAAGTCATTCACAGTTATATCCATCAGGGAGTCATTATTCAGGATGGAACAAAAGGAAGTTTAGCCCGGCGAATTGCCGGGTTTTTTCGTATGAAGAGGCTTAAATAAATGGGTGGATTATTTGGTAGTACTACAATTAGTACAACGGATACCCGTATTAACTCTATGCGGATCCAGCAGTCAGCTTATGGGCTTTGCCAGCCATTGGTTTATGGCAAAACCCGTGTTGCGGCTAATATGTTTTGGTATGGAGATTTTACAGCTACACCTCATACAACAGTTCAAAAGTCTGGTGGTAAGGGTGGGGGTACTAAAACCAGTAATACCACCTTTAGTTATAGCGCCTCTCTCATGCTCGGTTTATGTGAAAACCAGATTAAAAAGATTGGCCTAATTTGGGTAGATAAAGAGCAATATGTGCCTAAACAAGAAGGATCTATAACTTTAGATCCTATCGACCAGTTAAAATTTGAATTATTCGATGGAAATAATAATCCGCCGTGGGGATGGCTAGTATCAAAGCATCCAGAACAGGCAATTAATTATCCGTATTTGGGATATGTAGCTGTAGCTAATTATGAGATGGGTAATAGCGCCAGCCTTTCAAATCATAATTTTGAAGTGATCAGTACTATCACGCTATCTGACACAATTGATGATGCTAACCCGGCAGATGTTATTGAAGATTTTATTACACACCCACGACATGGCGCAGCCCCAAATCTTAACATTGCAGATCTAGAAGAGTTTAGAACCTATTGCCGGGCAGCTAATCTCTTGATTAGTCCTGCATTCACAGAACAACGCCCAGCTTATGAAACTATCAATGAGATTGTTGAGGCTGTTAACTGTGCTGTGGTACCTAGCCCGGATGGCTTAAAGATCCGTTCTTTTGGGGACTCTGCAATAACGGGTAACGGCGTTACCTTTACACCTGATCTCACACCCGTTTACCACTTAACTGATAATGACTTTATTGGCGAGGATGAGCCAGTACGTGTGCGCCGTAGCCGTGATACAGATGCCTATAATCATGTGCAGATTGAATACATTAATCGCTATAACCAGTACAACACTGAAACAACAGAAGCCAAGGACCAAGCAAATATTGAAATGTTTGGCTTGCGTACCGAGGATCCTGTGGAATGCCATTATTTTTGTGAACCGAAGATAGCACGTCATGCTGCACAACTTCGCTTACAACGACTGCTTTATGTTCGCAATGAGTATGAATTTGATTTGGGTTGGAAGTACTGCCGATTAGAGCCAATGGATATTGTCACTATTACAGATGAAGCATTGGGCTTAATTCAATTTCCTGTACGTATTACACGTATTGAGGAAGATGAGTTCGGTGAATTAACTATCACGGCTGAAGAACTGGCCGTAGGTTCAAGATCTGCCATTGAGTATGACTCTCAAGCGTCAAATGGTTATCAGGGCGGAAATGAAGAGCCGGGTAATGTGAATGCTCCAGCTATCTTTGAACCACCTTTAGAACTTACAGATGGTAAGAGTCAAGTTTGGGTGGCAGTTTCAGGTGGCGTTAATTGGGGCGGCTGTAATGTTTGGGCAAGCCTTGATAATACGACATATGAAATGATTGGCACAATTTATGGATCTGCACGTTATGGGCAGGTTGTCACCGCCATTGATGCAGATGACGCGACATTACAGGTTGAGCTAAATACAGCAAGCCAGATCTTCAGTGGAACATTAGAAGATGCTCAAGCTGACCAAACACTTTGTAAAGTGGGGGATGAGTATTTTAATTATCAAGTGGCCACCTTAAACGGATCTGGTCTTTATACCTTAAGTGATGTTTTACGTGGACGTTTTGATGATGCACAAAGTCACAACGCTGGTGAGCCATTTGTTCGTTTGGATAAAGCTATATTCAAATATCCGTACAATGAGGGTCTAGTAGAAAAACAAATCTTTTTAAAGTTCACAAGCTTTAATGGTTTGGAGCGTAAAGAGCAGACCTTAGATGAGGTTACGGCGTATAGCTATACTTTAAGTGGTGGACGTCCTGCAGGCGTTAAAGGCTTATCGCTTCAATCTCCGTTTGTTGGTACCACTTTCAAAGTTCAATGGCAGAGTTCAACCGGTGCAGATGGTTATCGTGTTCAGGTTTGGTCTAATGGGGCAATGATTCGTCAAGTTGATACAACCAATACGGATTATAGTTATTCGATCGAAGAGGCTAAGCAAGATGGTTTAGGCCGAGCTTACACAATTCGAGTGGCCAGCAAGAACGGCGACCAAGTTAGTACATATGCTGAATTGAGTATTAGTAATCCAGTACCGCCTGTACTTCTCAATGTGTACACAGCAGCAACCGTAGATTCTATTACGGTGAATTGGGTGCCTAGTGAAGTACCTGATCTGAAAGACTATGCAGTATGGCTAAGCGCTACACCTAACTTTGATCCTACACAAATGCCGCCTACGTGGACCGGCACAGATTTAACAACTACTTTTGGAGGACTACAACCAACTACTCCATATTACATTCGTGTTGCTGCACGTGATGTATGGGAAAACACGGTTTGGAACTATACAAATCAGATTACTCAGAGTACTTCTGAAGCTTAAATTTATTTAATTCATAGCACCCAAAAGGGTGCTTTTTTATTGCCTAATTCTGGAGTAAAAGGCATGGAACCAGTTTCTACAAGCGGTTTTACAGCACTATTAAAATTTTATGGGGTTGCAATTGTGGTGGCTTTAGCGGTCGGCTTGGTTGCAGCAGTTGTATTAATGACACGTATGCCACGTTCACCACAAGAGTGGGCTGTAGGTTTGATCTGTACGGTTGTATCAAGCCTTGCTGGCGGTTCATTCATTATCGTGAAGTGGGGGCTTCATGAATGGGTTACTGATATATGGGGGATGATTGCACTTGGTGGATTCTTCTTTGTTTGTGGTTTACCCGGTTGGGCTTTAGTTCGCTGGATCTTTAACTTCATTAACAAACAGGAAGGTAAGACCATTATTGAGGTACTTAAAGAAGTTAAGAAAGCCAAAAACGATATTTCAAACAGTTAATGCCGCCTTCGGGCGGTTTTTTTACATCTGAAGGAAACCGAAATGAATATTGAACAATATCTTGATGAGTTAATTAAACGCGAAGGTGGTTACGTAAATAACCCAGCGGATCGAGGAGGGGCGACCAAATACGGTATTACTGAAGCGGTCGCGCGTTCAAACGGCTATAAGGGTAATATGAAAGATTTGCCGCTTGATGTGGCTAAAGCGATTTACAAGAAGCAGTACTGGACAGCTCCACGATTGGACCAGGTAAATGCTATTTCTTCTGCAGTAGCTGAAGAACTTCTAGATACTGGAGTGAATTGTGGTACCAGCTTTGCAAAACCTCTTTTACAACGGGCTTTAAATCTCCTAAATAATAATGGTAAAGCAGGGTGGCCAGATTTATCTGTAGATGGAATTTATGGTCCAGCAACCTTTAATGCACTCAAAACTTATTTGGCAAAACGTGGCAAAGAGGGGGAAAAGGTTTTAGTCCGCGTCCTTAATATTATGCAAGGTCAGCGTTACATTGAAATCTGTGAGCGTAATAAAAGCCAAGAGCAGTTTTTCTATGGCTGGATCGCTAATCGGGTTGTTATATGAAAGTCTTTCATTGCAGACGTTCAAAGATAGCTTTGACAATCACAGTGCTGTGCATTCTATTATCAGGATGCACAGCTCATACGATCAATAGCAATGTGAGTGTAGGAATTTGTGTGAAAGCCCTCTGAGGAGAGCTTTTACAATTTATGCATTTTTTACATTACCTAACTGATTATTTTTACTAAAATAAATACATATTAAAATAGCAACTAATATTACTCCTGATGCTGCAAAACGGCTTAAGTCTAAACCTCCAGCGGAAAGGGGCTTATCTAGAAAGTCTCCAACTACAGCACCCAAAGGACGAGTTAAAATAAAAGTGCTCCAGAATAAAAATGTTCGTGAAACAGAAGTGAATTTATACAAAAACACCATCAATAAAATGAGTGCTGAGAAAAGAGCAATCCCGCCACTATAGCCTAATCCAATCGTATCTGCTGACCAGTCACCAAGAGCTGTACCCAAAGTTTGGCTAAAGGTAATTGTTAACCAATAAAAGACTTCTGATTTAGGTTTATTAACGGTATGAGGGGAGACGCTGCCTTCAACTTTATACCAACCCAATAATGAGAAGATGACTAAGCCGAGGAGTAAGCTACTTCCTCCACTATAACCAATACCTAAAGATCGAGTGACAAAGTCTGCTAATGTTGTACCAACAGTTGTACTCGCAATAATGGTAAACCAATATAAATATGGTTTATAACTTTTTGCCTTAATTTGACAGATCAATAAGATAATAAAAACTATGGCAAAAATAAAAGTACTAGTTAAATACCCAAGTTTCAATGACATTGAAAAACTATCTCCGCCAGTTTCACCAAAAGTAGTTGCGAAGATTTTAGTAATCCAGAATAGAAGGGTAACTTGGGGGACTTTAGTTATATACTCACTCATTTCATGACTTGAATTATTCATCTAAGAGTCTCAAATGATAAATTTATCAAACAATAAATTTTTAAAATTAAGATGAGCTTAAAGATTTGTTTTTAATAATATAGCTTTGTATTCTTATTGGTTACTAAGCTCATTTTTTAATTTCTATTTAAGTTTTACTAGCTAAGATTTCGAGTTTTTAATATTTAATGGTTTTCAAATGCTAGTAAATTTTTTAAAATTCAAAGAGATATGTAATAATATTACACTATTAAATTTTAATTTGCTTTTATCTATCTGGCTAGGTTTATTTCTGAATATAGGTTTTTTTAAAAAAATCCATCAACTTACACCTTATAATGGTATTAAGTCAGTTCTTTTCTTAGGGGCGACATTAGTTATTTTAATAGCGGCATATAATTTAATTTTTCAATTAATAAATTGGAAATGGACTGCCAAAATCTTTGCAATTTTATTGATATTTATTGGTGGCTTTAGCTCTTATTTTGTAAACACATTGGGTATCATTATTTCACCCGACCAAATTCAAAATATGGTGCAGACCGATGTTTCGGAAGTTACCGATCTAATCTCTTTACGCTTTGTTTTATGGACAGTTTTTTTTGTTATTTTGCCCATTTTTTTAATTACTCAAGTTAAATTTAAACAAGAAAAAGCATCACGGTTGTTATTGAAGAAAGTATTCTCACTGGTAGCTTCATTTGCAGTGGTCGGTGTTTTACTTTTTACTTACTATGTCGATTTCGCTGCAATATTTCGTGAGCATCGTGATTTAAAAGGGATGATTTCACCGCAAAATAGTATTTCATCGCTTATGTCTTACTATCATAAGAAGGCTCCGAAGAAAAATCTGCCTCTTGTGATATATGGACAAGATGCTCATCAAGTTCAGCAAGTACAAAAGAACCTCCCTAAGTTAATGATACTTGTTGTCGGTGAAACGGCACGTGCCGAAAGTTTCTCTCTAAATGGGTATGCAAAAAATACGAATCCGGAGCTTTCTAAACAAGATATTTTCAACTTTTCGCAAGTGAGCTCATGCGGTACGGCGACAGCTGTTTCTGTGCCATGTATGTTCTCGGGTATGCCACGTGTAGATTATGATGAGCAATTAGCTAGTCACCGCGAAGGTTTATTAGATATTGCAAAACGTGCGGGTTACCAAGTGACTTGGATTGATAATAACTCGGGTTGTAAAGGTGCATGTGATCGCGTTGAACAATACCAGATTCCAGAAAACTTAAAGAAAAAATGGTGTAAAGATGGCGAATGTTATGATGACATTCTCATTGACAGCTTAAAGCAGTATTTGGCTACTATTGCCAAAGATGATGATCGTCCGCGTTTGATTGTTCTGCATCAAGTGGGTAGTCATGGACCTGCATATTACAAGCGTGCACCTGAGGCATATCAACCTTTTAAACCGACTTGTGATACTAATGCGATACAGGGCTGTTCGCAAACTGAATTGCTAAATAGTTATGATAATACAATTGTATATACAGACCATGTATTAAGCCAAATGATTAATACTCTAAAAGAAATATCAAAGTATCAGACAGGTTTATGGTATTTATCTGATCATGGCGAATCAACCGGAGAACATGGTTTATATTTACATGGTTCACCTTATGCAATCGCACCGAGCCAACAAACACATGTACCAATGATTATGTGGTTCTCTGAAAGTTGGAAACAACATAATCTTGCTCAAGTGAATTGTTTAAGCCAAAAAACTAAACAAAAGTTAAGTCAGGATAATTTATTCCCAAGTTTGTTAAGTTTGCTGGATGTAAAAACTAAGGTAGTAAATAACAAACTTGATATGTTGAGCCAATGTAAATAAATATATTTTTAATTTATATAAAACGAAGCAAAATAGACTTGTTTCGTTTTATAAAATGTATTGGTTCGTAATTAGCACACATTTTAAGATCCCTCTAAAATTATTTAATAAACCTTCGTCAGCTATGCATCAAACTTACAACAATATAATTATTCTTAAAACCCAAAGACCACCCAGATTCTTTATAGAAAGGTTCACCATATTTAATTGTATGCTCGATATAAAAGTAAACCCAATATTTCATTTCTTAATTCTCAATTATTTAGTAAGTAATTTAATTTTTTCTAACCATTTTGCATATGCTTCAGTTTGCTGGGGTAGGTACTCATAATAATCATATGTGCCTTGTTCACCAGACATTACATGGCCAATCATGAGTTGTGCAACATCACGCGATGTAAATGCACTGAAATTAGTACGAGCAGTTCTTCGTAGATCATGAAGCGACCAATGTTTCATGTGATAATCATGATGTCTTCTAAGGCGTTCCATTACATAACCAGGCAATGAATTTGAAGAACCATGGCTCATAGGGGTTGCTTCACTGTCATTAGTTAAGAAGTACTCACATGTGCTGTATTCAAAAGCCTCGACAATTAATGCCTCCATTTCAGGCAAAATAGGGCGAATAATTTCACGGCCAGTTTTCTTGCCAGTCTTATTGTTTACTACAGGAACAATCCAAACCTTTCTATTTAAATCGAAATCTGTCTTTTTGGCTTTTCTGAGTTCGCCATTTCTACAACCAAACATTAAACATAGTTTTAAGAAAATTTTGTTTTTAGGCAAAATATTTGATTCTTCAATAGCCATCAAAACCATTTTAATTTCTTCATCCGAAAGAAATCTGGTACCTCTATTTCTTTCAATTCCTAGATCTTCTTTAGCATAGATATCGGATAAGACATTCACTTCAAGCAATTGTCTTTTTTTAGACCATTTTAGAACCTGTTTTGCATTCGTTAATACCCGATCTGCGATCGAAGGTACATCATCAGCTAATTCTTCAAGTAAGGCCAACCATTGTTGCAGAGTAATGCGGTCAACTGGTAAATCACCAATTTCAGGGATGACATGTTGTTCAAAGGTGTTTTTAATTTGCTGTGCAGAAGTCTTTTTCTTTAGACAATAACTTTCATACCAGTCATTAAAGACATCTTCAAATGTGCTTGCATCGATGTATTTTTGCTGCTGTACACGAACCTCAACTTTAGGATTCATTCCTTTATCTAAAAGTGCCCGCATTTCACCAGCTTTAATACGCGCATCTTTGAGTGACATATGAGGGTAGGTGCCCAAGTCTAAGCGTTCAGCTTTTCCAGCAAATCGATATCTCAACTGGAATACAATTTTACCTTTAGGTGAGATTCTGACACTCATTGAATCCCGATCTGCTATTTCTTCAACCTTATCACGTGCCTTGCCGTTATTAGCTTTTAGCCACACTTCAGTTAAAGCCATAGTCCACCTGTGTACATAATTTTGGTCAAGTAAGAGATAAGTGCGAATATGTACACGTATGTGTACATAATTGATAGGGCTTATTCTGTCCTAAAATGTCTTAGTGTGTCTATATTAAAAATGGGGGAAATATTGAGAAATAAGGCTTTTATTGTAGTTTTTGTCTTAGTGTGTCTTGGAGTGGCTAAATGGCATTAATTCTTTTGAACGATTAATGCCATAGTTGTTCCATATAAGCCATGACCCTGAGAGGCTTTTCAGGGTCAGTTACACAAAAAGTGAAGTCTTATTTTTGTTCAAGCCATGCAGGCAATGCTGCGATAACTTGTCCAAACTTCTCGTTAAGTGGCGCGCCACCTTGTGCTAAGTCAGGTTTACCACCACCTTTACCACCTAACTCGGTTGCTAGATGTTTGATGATGTCACCTGCTTTTAGAGTTGCAGTGTATTGTGATGCAACTGAAGCAAGTAGGCTGACTTTGTCACCCTCTACACCAGCTAACACAATAACTGCATTCTCTAATTTCGATTTAACACTGTCGTGTAAGTTGCGAAGTGATTTTGCATCTACACCTTGAACAGTGGTAATAAGCGTTTGACGACCAGCAATGGTTTGTACCTGATCAATCAATTCTGACGCTTGGAAGTTTGCCAATTTCTGATTGAGCTGTTCAATCTGCTTTTGTAATGCAGAAACCAATTCAACATTGGCTTGTACACGCTCAACAGTTTGGTCTTTCTGTGCTTTTAATAAGCCATTAATGTGCTGGATATCAGCATCAGTTTTTTGTACTACATCTAGCGCTTTAGTACCTGTAACAGCTTCAATACGACGTACACCAGCAGCTACACCACCTTCAGAAGTGATTTTGAATAAACCAATATCACCTGTACGTTTAACGTGGATACCACCACAAAGTTCAATTGAGAAGTTTTTCTCATCAATAATTGAACCCATAGAAAGTACACGTACTTCATCACCATATTTTTCACCGAACAACATCATGGCACCTTTAGCTTTTGCAGCCTCGATATCAAGAAGTTCGGTTGTTACAGCACTATTTGCAATAATTTCTGCATTCACTAAGCGCTCAACTTGTTGTAACTGTTCAAAAGTTACAGGTTGGTCATTAGCAAAGTCGAAACGTAAGATATCGCTTGCAACTAAAGAACCTTTTTGTTGTACATGTGAACCTAAGATTTGACGAAGGGCAGCATGTAATAAGTGAGTTGCAGAGTGATTACGTGCAGTTGCTTCACGAATGTCTGCTTTAACAATCGCTTCAACATTTTGATCTGCTTTAAGGCTACCAACGGTCACAATACCTTGATGAACAAAGGCACCACCTGACTTTTTAGTATCTTGAACTTCAAAAATACCAGTTTCGTTTTTGAAGATACCAGTATCACCAATCTGACCACCACTTTCAGCATAGAAAGGAGTTTGGTTTAAAACGATAAGCGCTTCATCACCTTCAGAAACTTCGTCAACTTGTACCCCATCTTTATAGATCGCTACAATTTGACCTTGACCAGTAGTGTTGATGTAACCATCAAACTGAGTTTCGCCTTCAACTTTTACAATGTTGTTGTAATCAACGGCAAACTTACCAGCATCACGAGCACGTTGACGCTGTGCTGCCATTTCCACTTCAAAACCAGCTTCATCAATAATAAAGTCACGTTCACGTGCAATATCAGCAGTTAAGTCTGTCGGGAAGCCGTAAGTGTCGTAAAGTTTAAATACAGTGGCACCAGGAATCGTCTTATCTTTTAATTGAGCAAGCTCACCTTCAAGTAGTTTTAAGCCTTGCTCAAGTGTTTTAGCAAACTGTTCTTCTTCACGAATTAAAGTTGCTTCAATCACGTCTTTACGCGCTGCAAGCTCTGGATATGCATCACCCATAACTTCAATTAAAGGTTGCAACATTTTGTAGAAGAACGTACCCGTTGCACCAAGTTTATTTCCGTGACGAACAGCACGACGGATAATACGGCGAAGTACATAACCACGACCTTCATTACTTGGATTTACACCATCAGCAATGAGGAAACAGCATGAGCGCGCATGGTCTGCAACAACACGTAAAGAAGGCTGACCTTGGTCTTCAATACCAATAATATTTGCGGCAGCTTTTAATAAGTGTTGGAACAGGTCAATGTCGTAGTTTGAATTAACATGTTGCAATACAGCAGAGATACGCTCTAAGCCCATACCTGTATCAACAGACGGAGCAGGAAGAGGGTGAAGCACGCCATCAGCAGTACGGTTAAACTGCATGAAAACGTTGTTCCAGATTTCAATGAAACGGTCACCGTCTTCTTCAGGTGAGCCTGGTAAACCACCCCAAATGTGATCACCATGGTCAAAGAAAATCTCAGAACATGGACCGCATGGGCCAGTATCACCCATTGCCCAGAAGTTATCAGATGCGTATTTTTCGCCTTTATTATCACCAATACGGATAATACGTTCTGGTGCTAAACCGATTTCTTTGTTCCAGATGTCGTAAGCTTCGTCATCGGTGTGGTAAACCGTGGCATAAAGTTTATCTTTTGGTAAAGCAAGCCATTGTTCGCTGGTTAAAAATTCCCATGCGAATTTAAGTGCATCACGTTTGAAATAATCACCGAATGAGAAATTACCTAACATTTCGAAGAATGTATGGTGGCGTGCAGTGTAGCCAACGTTGTCTAAGTCATTGTGTTTACCGCCAGCGCGTACACATTTTTGAGATGTAGTTGCACGCACGTAGTCACGTTTCTCAAGACCTAAAAAGCAGTCTTTAAACTGGTTCATCCCAGCATTTGTAAATAATAAAGTTGGGTCGTTGGCAGGAACAAGAGAACTCGACGCGACACGTGTATGCCCTTGCGTTTCAAAGTAGCGCAAAAATGCTTCACGAATTTCAGCAGATGTCATTAAACGAGTACTCACAACCAAGTCACTCCATATTTTCGAATTTGGCTAAATGTATCAATGCCTGTTTGTTTTATGCCAAACCTTGCATGTGATACGGGGCTTATTTTTTAAAAACGCTAAATTGTAGCGGAAAAACCCCACCGAACCAACGATTTTAAAAGGAATATCTTACAAAACTGTGATTTGGCTAAAAATCTATATTCAATTGGCCTTGACGTGCTTTACTATATGCCTTCTTTAGTTTGTAGTTTTGTTGATAAGGATTGGTCATGCAACGTATCGCCATTAATGGGTTTGGTCGGATTGGACGTAATGTTTTACGCGCCTGGTTCGAAAGCCCAAAACAATTTCATTTTGAAATCGTGGCGATTAACGATATAGCAGATGTCCAGACATTAGTGCATTTATTTAAATATGATTCTACGCACGGCCGCTTCAATGGAAATGTAGATATATTCATTGAAAATGAAAAAGTTTTTTTGAATATTCAGTCAAATCAACGAACGCTAAAAGTTGAGGTTTTAAAGCAGAAACAACCTGAACTTTTACCATGGTCTAGTTTAGATATTGATGTGGTACTTGAGTGTACAGGACTGTTCCGTTCTCATGCGGATGCGACACGTCATCTACAAGCAGGGGCGAAGCGGGTCATTATTGGGGCGGCACCTTTTGATCATGTTGACGCAGCCATTGTTTATGGTGTGAACCATAATGAAGTCAAAGTGACTGATCAGATCATATCAAGCGTTTCATGTACTACGCAGGCTTTAGTTCCATTAGTCAAAATCATTGATGATGCTTTCGGTATTGAAACTGCGCTTATGACAGAAATTCATGCAGTGACAGCAGATCAATCTGTTCTTGACCACGCACATCGTGATTTACGTCGTGCTAGAGCTTCAGGGCAAAATATTATCCCGACCACATCTAGTGCACTCGGCGCATTAAAGCGTGTTATGCCTAAAATGGAAGACCGTATTGATGGTTATTCAATTCGTGTACCAACTATTAATGTGGCGGCAATTGACTTAACTTTTATCGCGCAATCTCCAATTACTGTGCATCACATTAATGAAATACTAATTAAAGCATCTCAAACAGACTATGCAGAAATTATGGCGGTAACAGATGAGCCATTAGTTTCGAGTGATTTCAATCATTCACCTTATTCACTCATCGTTGATTTAACTCAAACTATGGTTGTAGGGCATCAAGCTAAAGTATTCGCTTGGTACGATAATGAATGGGGCTATGCAAATCGTTTATTGGATCTGTGTGATTCTTTCTAAATATGATTTTAAATCATTTAAGGGTGTTAAATTAATACCCTTTTTATGGTTGTTAATTTCTAATATGAAAAGTTCAAATAATTAAAATTCTAAATATTAGTGTTGTGTAAAATTATATCTATTTGTATGATTCGCAAACATTAAAATTTTAATTATAGAGTTCATATGAAATTTAACTCAAAAAGAATAAGTGGTTTTTTAATTTTTACATCTACTATTATTTTAGCTGCTTGCGGTGGTGAAGGCTCAGATCAAAATACCCATGATCAAGGCGAAAATAATTTAGAAAAAGAAGACAAAATTTACCAAATCTATTATCAACCTTCTGATATTTCTTCAAGTATCTATAGTGATTCTTTTGAAATTACTCAATATTCAATTAAGAATAATGAAATCTTTTTTGCAAAGTCACATAACCAACCGCTAGAAACTGAACTTTTAACTGAACAGAAAGTTTTAAATAAAGGGACCTTACAAACACATACTCTGAAAAGGTTAACACCGAGCAGTTGGACGTATGAATTAACGCCTGATTTGAAAGAAAATTTAAAATTTGAAATTGTGAATTTAGAGGGTGAAAATATCTTTGATCGTGTATTACCGGGCTATAAAGAAAATAAAAATTTAGAAACGGGCCTTCACAATCAACTTGATAAAAATTTAATAGACTTCTACCAAAATTATAAGAATGTTAGGTTTCCAAAAAATAGTTATTGTTATCGTTTAAAAGAAACTCAATGGAATCAATCTTATATTTCTTATATATCTAGTTTTAATTCAAATCCTTCGTTTAGTGAGAAAAAGCAGTCAATTGTCGAAAGATATAATAACTTAGGCCAAGATAAAAAGTATTTTAGGCTTCTAAATTCGCAGTGGTATGGTTATAACTTAACTGTTTTAGAAAACTTAGAAACTGGTGATATTCAAAGCGCATTGGGAAATAATAATAACCAGTCTGCTTTTTTTATTAATTTTATATCAAGTAGTCGGTGGGATGCTGATAGAAATTTAGCGTATGAAAAGTCTCATTTGTATTCTATAGAAGATAACCCGCTTAATAATGTGCATTCATTAATTGCTTTCAGACAAAAGCTAAAAATTGCAAATCTTGAAAAAGGTTGCTTTGCTTTTAATACTCAAGCAGCTCAAGCTATTCAAAGATTAAATCTGGTTAACTGGCAACAAGGAGATAGCTCAGATATTGGCCCATTCTTTGGTCGAAGAACTTTTGTCTATGATATGAGTGAATGAGAATAAGGTATTGAATATTATTATTAATTCATAAAATCTTCTTTTTGACTTTAGAGTTTATTAAGAAAGATTTATGCAAATTGTCAGGTGCATGGCACAAAGTATCATGCTACACTAAGAGAAATCGGGTGTGTTCCCGATTTTTTTATGTGGGGTCGTTCCACGTTGATCAGATTTTAGGCTTGAAATATGACCATTTCAGAGACATGGTTGCTGCCTGACGGGGTAGCAGATGTATTGCCGGAACAGGCGCAAGTCATTGAAAAACTTCGCCGTGAAGCTTTAGATTTCCTCGCGGTACGAGGTTATCAATTGGTATATACACCATTTATCGAATACATCGAATCGTTGTCTTCATTATCAGAATCAAATCAAGACTTAGATTTAGTAACTTTTAAGGTCATTGATCAGCTCTCAGGCCGTTTACTCGGTGTTCGTGCTGATATGACGCCGCAAGTTGCACGTATCGATGCACATGTAAGACCAGTTGAAGGTGTTGCACGTTACTGTTATTCAGGGACTGTATTACATACTAAACCACAAAATTTTAATGCCACACGTGCGCCTCTACAATTAGGTGCAGAGTTATACGGGCATGACAGTATCGAAGCTGATGTCGAAATGGTCGATGTTATGCTGGGGTTGATCGAGAACATCTATACTTTACAAGGCGCGCATTTAGATTTGGGCCATGTAGGGTTGTTCCGCAGTTTAGTAAAATGTGCTGGACTGTCAAAAAATGAAGAGCATGAGCTTTCAGATCTTTATCAAAGAAAAGCGTTACCAGAGTTAGCTGAATTTACTCAAAATCTCAATATGGGTTCTGATTTCTATGCGCTTGGCCGTTATTCTAGTGATCTAGAAGCATTGCAGGCGAATTTAAGTGCAAACATCTTACAAGATGCTGAATTTAAATCAGCATTAGATGCACTTAAAACAACACTTGCGCAAATTAAAAGCCGTTGGCCAAATCTCAATATCGGTATTGATGTTGTAGAGTTACGTAGTTACCACTATCACACTGGCTTAATGTATGCGGTCTATGCACCGAATCGTGCTGCGCCTTTAGCGCAGGGTGGTCGTTATGATGGTATTGGTGAGCACTTTGGCCGCGCACGTCCTGCTACTGGCTTTAGTTGTGATTTATATGCCCTAGGTGCAAATCAGTTCGCCGAAATCGAAACTGTTGTTGCTCCAAAAGGCTCAGAACAGGATTTACTCTCAGCAATTTCGAATGCACGTGCTCAAGGTTTACGTGTAGTTCAATTGTTAGGTAATGATGATTTAAGTTCTATTCCATATGCGACCCACCAACTCGTGTCGCAAAATGGACAATGGAATATTGAAAAGATTTAATCGCCAACGGTAAATTTTTACTGGTGGTTTCCAATTTTAACAGCATGATGTAATGAGGCTATTATGGGCAAAAATGTTGTGGTACTTGGTACCCAATGGGGCGACGAAGGTAAAGGTAAAATCGTCGACCTGCTCACAGATCAGGCGGCTGCGGTAGTACGTTATCAAGGCGGACATAACGCAGGTCATACTCTTGTCGTAGGTGGTAAAAAGACTGTATTGCACCTCATTCCATCAGGCATTTTACGTGAAAACGTATTGTGCTTAATTGGTAATGGTGTAGTACTTTCACCAGCCGCGTTAATTGAAGAAATGGGAATTTTGGAAGCAGAAGGTGTTCCTGTTAAAGAACGTCTACGTATTTCTCCAAACTGTCCACTCATTTTGCCTAACCACATTGCACTTGATCAGGCACGTGAGAAGAAACGTGGTAATGCTAAAATCGGTACTACAGGTCGTGGTATTGGCCCTGCATACGAAGATAAAGTGGCTCGCCGTGCAGTGCGTGTTGCTGACCTTGTTCGTGGTGGTGCAGCGTTAGAAGAAAAACTTCAAGAAATGCTTGAGTTACATAACTTCCAATTAACTCAGTTCTACGGTGTAGAAGCTGTTAAATTTGAAGATGTATTGGCTCTTTGCAACCAATGGCGTGAAGTGCTTGCTCCATTAGTGATTGATGTTACTAAAGTATTGCATGACTATCGCAAAGAAGGTAAGGCTGTAATGTTTGAAGGAGCTCAAGGCTCACTTCTAGACATCGACCACGGTACTTATCCATATGTTACAAGTTCAAATACAACTGCTGGTGGCGTAAGCTCTGGTTCAGGTATGGGGCCTTTACATCTTGATTATGTATTAGGTATTACTAAAGCTTATACAACACGTGTAGGTGCTGGTCCATTCCCAACTGAATTAGTTTACGATGCAGCTGCTGATTCTGGTGATCCGATTGGTAAACACCTAGGTACAGTTGGTCATGAATTTGGTGCTTCTACTGGCCGTCAACGTCGTTGTGGTTGGTTTGATGCTGAAATTCTTCGCCGTTCTGTAGATGTAAACTCACTTTCAGGTATTTGCTTAACTAAACTTGACGTTTTAGATGGTTTGGAAGAAGTAAAAATCTGTGTAGGTTATGAAAATACAGATTCAGGTTGTGTAGGTTCTTCAGATGCAGTTTCTTTTGAATGCTTGAAGCCAATCTATGAAACTATGCCTGGTTGGAGCGAGTCGACTGTTGGTTTAACTAGTATCGATCAATTACCAGCAAATGCTTTGGCTTATGTTAAGCGTATTGAACAATTAATCGAATGTCCGATTGATATCGTTTCAACTGGTCCAGATCGTGCAGAAACAATTGTTTTACGTCATCCATTCTCTGCTTAATTAGCAAAGATTAAAAAGGCCTCCTGAAAGGGGGCTTTTTTATACCCGACTAAAGTGCAGTTTTCGTTTTATTAGATTCAGATTAAAACGTTATATATAGATAAGGAAGGATGGGCTCAGGATGAAGCTGCAACCAACTATTTCAAAAACAATTTTTTATTCTTTTTTATTTGCTATTGGTGGTTCACCCACGCTGGCGATGTTGGTTATTTATGGACAGGAATATCATGAAGATTTCTTTATGACAGCTTTTATGAGCTTGTCGGCTTTGTTCGCATGTGTGTTAATTCCTGTTGTACTCATACAAAATAGTTATTTACTCTGGAAAAGGGAAAGTCCTAATCTTGAAGAGAAAGTTAAAACCTTAAGTCATGTTTATCTGGGTTTAAATGTAATCTGTTTAATTTTCTGGATTTATTTGATGACTTTATCTACTTGATCGTTACATAAATACTATGATCATGGAGAAATGAGACATTCAAAGCATGAGTGGTATTTCTTATAATAAGTGCAAAAGAATAAACAGCTTTTTATCGATTTAGGTGATCTGTGTTATGAATAAAAAACTCTTTTTAAGCTTGTGTGCAGCAAGTGTGATGACCATTTCTGGCTGTGCAACAGTAGCGGACATGGCTGGTGCAGATACTGCAACCTTAAATGCTCAATCTGCTCAAGGTTTTAATAAGATGGTGCAGGAAGCACGTGGTAAGGGTGCTCTCGATACAAGCTCTAGTACATATAACCGTATTAATGCTGTATTCAACCGTTTAAAACCATATGCCAACCAGATGAATCAGACTGGTCAACCATTTAGCTGGCAGTTAGCGGTGTTGAAATCAGATACGATTAATGCTTACGTTGCACCTGGTGGCAAGGTCGTGTTCTATACAGGTATTGTGAATAAATTGAACCTGACAGATGCTGAAATTGCAGCTGTTATGGGACATGAAATGACACATGCTTTAGAAGAGCATGCAAAAAGTAAAATCGGTGCACAAGCTTTAACTGATTTAGCTCTAGGTATCGGTTTAAGCTATGCGGGTAATAATGTAGGCCAACTCGGTACTGCTGCTGCTCAGTTAGGTACACAAGTGGGTGTGGGCTTACCATATTCTCGTAGCTTGGAAAGTCGTGCTGACCAAGGTGGTTTAATGTTGATGGCGCGTGCAGGCTATAATCCAAATGCAGCGATTACGCTTTGGGAAAAAATGAATAAGCTTGAAGGTGGCGGTGGTTCATCCTTCTTGTCTACTCACCCATCTAACTCACAACGTATTGGTGATATGCGTAAAAACTTACCTGCGGCAATGGCAGTTTATAATAGCCGTAAATAAGATGTAAATTTTATATAGATAAAGAAAACGGATGCTTAAGCATCCGTTTTTTATTTAAGGAGCAGGGTTGGGCTGTTGAGTATGGATGGCCTCAATACCTTTTAGAACTTCACTTGGTAATTCAATCTCAAATGCCTGAATATTTTCTTTGAGTTGATCTAAATTAGTGGCACCAATAATTGTGCTGGTCACAAAGAACTGTTGTTTAATAAAAGCTAAGGCCATCTGAGTTAAGCTTAGTCCATGCTTTTCTGCTAGCTGTGCATATTGTTCAGTTGCCCACTCACTTTGAGGGTTACTGTAGCGGCTAAAGCGAGGGAATAGTGTCACACGAGCATTAGCGGGACGTGCACCATTTCTAAACTTGCCAGTTAGGTAACCAAAAGCCAGAGGAGAGTAGGCGAGCAATCCGACATCCTCATATTTAGCAATCTCTGACATACCTATTTCATAAGTACGGTTAAGAAGACTATAAGGGTTTTGAACACTTACAAATTTACTGACACCTAGCTTTTCGGCTAAATGTAAAAATTTCATAGTGCCCCACGGGGTTTCATTTGATAAACCAATATAGCGAATGCGCCCGCGATTAATCTCTTCTTGTAGAGCGAGTAATGTTTCTTCTAGAGGTGTTGTGTCGTAATCATTTTCAGCTTGGTGATTACCATAAGCGAGCGTACCAAAAAAGTTGGTATGACGTTCAGGCCAATGCAGTTGATAAAGGTCGATATAGTCCGTTTGGAGGCGTTTAAGTGATCCATCTAGAGCTTTGGCAATATGATCACTGTTAAAGCGTGTATTGCCTTCTCGGATGTGTGTTCCTCCAAAGCCAGGACCTGCAATTTTAGATGCGAGAAAGACTTTGTCACGTTGTCCATTTTGGGCAAACCAATTGCCAATAATTGTTTCAGTTGCGCCATAAGTTTCAGGTTTTGGTGGAACAGAATACATCTCTGCCGTATCCCAAAAATATAAACCATTGGCCAAGGCGTAATTGAGTTGTTCAAAAGCTTCTTGTTGGGAGTTTTGCTCACCAAATGTCATGGTGCCTAAACAAATTTCTGGAAGTTTAAGGCCTGTGCGACTAAGTGGGTTAAATTGCATACAGCGGAATCCTTGGAAATTTTGAGTTAGCCTAACGGAGAATATGTATTCAACTTAAATCATAAAATTAGAATAGTTTGTAAGTTTTGTGTATTAACTCATTGTTGCATATAAAAAAAGCAAACCGAAGTTTGCTTTTTATTAAAAATTTAATGAATATTATTCTTCATCGTCGTAGTCATCATCAGAAACAGTGTTTTCTTCTAATGATGCATCAAAAATAAGAATGGCTTTACCATCAGTTTGGATCATACCTTGATCTTCTAAGGTTTTGAGTACACGGCCAACCATCTCACGTGAACATCCAACAATACGGCCAATTTCTTGACGAGTAATACGAATTTGACGACCATTCGGCAAAATCATTGCTTCTGGTTGAGAAGATAGATCGATTAAGCAACGTGCAATACGACCAGACACATCAATGAACGCAAGATCTGTCATTTTACGGGTCGTATTTTTTAGACGGCGAACTAATTGTGCAAAAACAGCATAGCTTAAGTCTGGGTATTGTTTGCTGAGTTCGTGGAAGTTGTCATAAGAGATCTCTGCAATTTCACAGACATCACGAGTTCGAACTTCGGCTGTACGTTGAGGGTTCGGTTCGAAAAGCCCCATTTCCCCAAAGAAATCGCCCGGATTTAAATACGCAACAACAATTTCACGTTCGTCATCTTCACGCAAAATAATTGAAACTGAGCCTTTTAAAATTAAATATAAAGATTTTGACTCTGTTCCGGCATCAACAATTGTGGTTCGTTTTGGATATCTGTTGATGTGAGCACGTTTTAACAATGCTTTAACGGATTCAGGTAGTTGCCCCGGAGATAAAGCATCTGTGCTGAGTTGTGAAAAATTTGAAGTCATGCTTAATATGTTCCGAATAGGGTAAACAATTCACACAAGCTCGAGATGAGCTATTACACAGAAGAGATGAAATTCCTTATCAACTCATTTTATGTTAGTGTACAAAACAAGGGCCTGTTGACATTTCACAGATGGTTGCAACATAAGACAATTCTTTTAGACGTACCAAATAAGAACTATGAAATTTAGCCATTCTAAATAAATAGATCTTAACAATGGAACGTACAAAATAACTTGGTCTTGCGCTATGCCTGCGCTGCTTTAATTGCAACTCAGATTATGGCTGAAATTTCACAAACTTTATTACAAAACTGGACAAAGGATTGCCATTGTCTGGGTTTTGCGTCTTATTTGGATTAATTTTTAGCTATAACGCAATCCATAGATGAAATGTCAACAGACCCTGCTTAAATTTATAATTTTTTTTGGGTAGTTGCAATGCAAACAAGTGTACATTGGCTAGAGAATGTTGCTTTTGAAGCGAAATCGGATAGTGGGCATAGTGTCATCATGGACGGCTCACCTGAGTATGGTGGTGAAAACCGTGGTCCACGTCCTATGGAATTGATATTAATGGGACTTGGTGGGTGTGCTTCGTTTGATATTGTGACTATTTTAAAGAAATCTCGCCAAGATGTGACGAATGTTGTATGTAATTTAAAAGCTGAGCGTGCTGACGCAATTCCGGCTGTGTTTACTAAAATCCACTTACATTTTGTGGTAACTGGTAAAGCTGTGAAAGAAAAGCAGGTTGCAAAAGCAGTTGAATTGTCTGCCGAGAAATATTGTTCAGCAAGTAAAATGCTTTCTGACGGTGGTGTTGAAATTACACATGACTTCGAAATTATTGAAGCGGAATAAGGCATTTTTTTGCTAACTAGAAATTAAAAAAAGCTGACATGAGAGTTGGCTTTTTTATTGTCAAAAATAACTAAAAAATAATAGGGAGAAGAAAGATGAATATTCGTTCTGCTAAATCAAAAGATACTCAAGCTATATGTGATCTACTTAAACAGATGGGATACCCACAGCCTTTTGCTCTTATTCAAGAAAAATTTGAGATACTCCATAATGACTCTAATTCACAAATTTTGATTGCTGAAGAGAGGGCTAAAATTTATGGTTTTTTATCTCTCTACTTTATTCCGCAAATTGCCTTACAAGGTGACTTTGCCAAAATATGCTATCTGTGTGTTGATGAGAATATGCGTAGCAAAGGTGTAGGGCATTTACTCGTAAAGGAGGCTGAGCAACAAGCCAGACGCCGAGGGTGTGATCGAATGGAACTGCATTCAGGAATGCAAAGACCTTTGGCACATCGATTTTACCTAAGAGAAGGCTATGTCGAAGCGCCAAAGTATTTTCGTAAAGCTTTAAATTAACGAGCTGTATTTAGAAAAAGCTGAGGATCTACCCGAGCATTATTAAGGCTCATGCCCCAATGCAGATGAGGGCCTGTCACGCGTCCTGTTTTGCCTACTAAACCTAGTGTTTCTCCTTGGCGGATATGTTGGCCTTTCTCTACTTTAATTGCGCTTAAATGGCAGAACATGCTGACTAAGCCTTGGCCATGATCAATCAACACGGTTTGTCCATTAAAAAAATAAGATCCAGTTTGGATAACCACACCATCTGCGGGAGCAACAACTTTTTGTCCTACTGGCGCAGGAATATCTAGACCTGAGTGAGGCGCGCGTCCCTCGCCGTTAAAGAAGCGTTTTCTTCCAAAAGAGTTGCTAAATTTCCCTGAAGTCGGGCGTATAAATGTAGGTAGGGTTTGCCATGAGCTCTGTGTAAATGAGGTATACACATCATTTTGTTCTTTTGCTTCTTGAGCGTAGCGGTCTAATTGACTTTGATTAGGGTTCACATAATCTTGGTTCGTGACTTTAATCCGCTGTTCTGCGTAAGGATAAGACTTAACTTCTATTTGAATCGGGGCTTTATTTGTGTCGAGTTGAATACTGCCGATTGGAGTAGATAAAGGAATACCAAGCACGGCATAACGCTGCTGACCTTCTTGGCTAATTAAAACAGGCTTTTGTTGAAAAGTGACCTGAGTAATATCAGTACTTAGAGGAACAACTGCAATTCCACCAGGTCGTCTGGAGTCTTGTGGAAGCTGAGCGATTGCTAGTGCCGAAGTAAAAAGACAAGTTGTTGTTAATATAATGTGTTTAAAGTGCATTTTCATTTCAAAACGAGTAGGAAACTAGCAAGATAAACTAAAGCTTAATCACTAAATTCTCAATGAAGAGTTTGTGAAAAGCGTAGTAAGAATAAGCATGAATCTAAATATTCAATCATTTTAATAAAATGTAGCTGAACTGTACTTGAAATATATACAAAACAATCCCATATTATAATGGAGTTTTACTCATTGTTATTTTTATAACATTATGAAAAATATATAAAAATTTATTTGAAATCCGAAGAAGTGTTCCCATCTATTAGACAAGTACAAATTTGTTGTGAGGAATAACAAGAATGCGTTTTGAGAAATTTACAAACCGCTTGCAGCAAGCCCTCTCAGATGCTCAATCTTTAGCGATGGGTAAAGACCATACCGCTATCGCAGGTATTCATATTTTGTCTACCTTGTTAGAAGAGCCATCAAATATTAGTTTGTTGCAACAAGCAGGTGCACGGTTACCTGAACTTAAACAAAAACTTGAACAGGCTATAAAAGATGCGCCGACAATTGCCAACCCAACGGGTGATGTCAACTTAAACCCAGAAGCCGTTAAAGCGCTTAATTTGGCAGACAGATATGCGCAAAAGGCAGGTGATGAATTTTTATCAACTGACTGGGTTTTATTAGGTTTGGCAGAGACAGGCGAAACTAAAAATATTTTAAGTGCGGTAGGTGTAACTCCCGACAGCTTACGCAAAGTAATTGAACATATTCGAGGTAATGACAAAGTCATGAGTAATAATCACGAAGACCAACGTGACTCACTTAATAAATATACGATTGATTTAACAGAGCGTGCTTTATCTGGAAAACTTGATCCTGTCATTGGGCGTGACGATGAAATTCGCCGTACCATTCAGGTGTTATCGCGTCGTACCAAAAACAACCCTGTTCTTATTGGTGAGCCGGGCGTAGGTAAAACCGCTATTGTTGAAGGTTTGGCACAGCGTATTGTGAATGGTGAAGTGCCAGAGGGATTAAAAAATAAACGTGTTTTATCCCTCGACTTAGGTTCATTACTGGCTGGTGCTAAATATCGTGGTGAGTTTGAAGAACGTTTAAAAGCTGTTTTAAAAGACTTGGCAAAACACGAAGGCGAAATCATCCTGTTTATTGATGAGTTACATACACTCGTAGGTGCAGGTAAAGGTGATGGCGCGATGGATGCAGGTAATATGTTAAAACCTGCGTTGGCTCGTGGTGAATTGCGCTGTGTGGGTGCGACGACCTTAGATGAATATCGTCAATATATTGAAAAAGATGCAGCTTTAGAGCGTCGTTTCCAAAAAGTGCTAGTTGATGAGCCAAGTGTTGAAGATACGATTGCAATTTTACGTGGACTCAAAGAAAAATATGCCACTCACCATGGTGTGCAAATTTTAGACTCTGCGATTATTGCTGCGGCGAAAATGTCTCATCGTTACATCACTGATCGTCAATTACCAGACAAGGCAATTGATTTGATTGATGAGGCAGCTTCTCGTATTAAAATGGAGATTGACTCTAAACCTGAAGCACTTGATAAGCTCGATCGCCGTTTAATCCAGTTGAAAATGCAATTGGAAGCTGTGAAAAAAGATGAAGATGTCGGCAGTAAAGCTGAAGTCACTCATCTTGAAAAACAGATTGCTGAAGTCGAGAAAGAATACAACGATCTTGAAGAAATCTGGAAGTCTGAAAAAACTTTGGTAGAAGGTACTAAACAGGCTCAGGTGGAACTTGATAAAGCGCGTATTGCTTTTGAGAAAGCTCAGCGTGAAGGTGATTTGGCTGAGGCAGCACGTTTACAGTATGGCGTAATTCCAGAGTTGCAAAAACAACTGGAGCAAGATGAAGTTGCAGAGGAGAACGAAGAGCCAAAACTCATTCGTACTAAAGTAACTGAAAATGAAATTGCTGAAGTTGTTAGTGCTGCAACAGGTATTCCGGTTGCTAAAATGATGCAAGGCGAGCGTGAAAAACTCCTTAATATGGAAGAGTTTTTACATGACCGTGTTGTAGGTCAAGATGAAGCAGTTGTTGCGGTATCGAATGCTGTTCGCCGTTCACGTGCCGGTTTGTCTGACCCGAATCGTCCTAGTGGATCATTCTTGTTCTTGGGTCCAACAGGTGTTGGTAAAACTGAGTTGACTAAAGCTTTAGCTAACTTCTTGTTTGACAGTGATGATGCCATGATTCGTATCGACATGAGTGAATTCATGGAGAAACATTCTGTTAGCCGTTTGGTTGGCGCACCTCCAGGATATGTCGGTTATGAAGAAGGTGGTGTTTTAACTGAAGCTGTTCGCCGTAAGCCATATAGCGTGGTGTTGTTTGATGAGGTTGAAAAAGCACATCCAGATGTATTCAATATCTTGCTCCAAGTATTGGACGATGGCCGCTTAACCGATTCACAAGGTCGAGTAGTAGACTTTAAAAATACGGTAATTGTGATGACTTCGAACTTAGGTTCACAAGATGTACGTGAGCTAGGTGAGGGTGCAACAGACGATGAAGTGCGTACCATTGTAATGAATGCGGTAAGTCAGCATTTCCGTCCGGAATTTATTAACCGGATTGATGAGCTTGTGATTTTCCATTCACTCAAAAAAGCACAAATTCGTGGTATTGCCGATATTCAGTTGGATCGATTACGTTCGCGTCTTGTTGATCGTGACATGAGTCTAACTGTAGATGATACCGCTTTTGATTTATTGATTGATGCTGGTTTCGATCCTGTCTATGGCGCGCGTCCATTAAAACGTGCGATTCAACAACAGATTGAAAACACATTAGCACAAAAAATCTTGTCGGGTGATTTTGTCGCAGGTGATACTATTCTAGTTAAAGGCGAAAATGGGCATTTAGTCTTCGATAAAATGAAACTCAGTTAAGCTTTTTCTGCTAAAACCGAAAAGAGAATATGGAAACATATTCTCTTTTTTTATGTTGAATCAGTTTTTATGGTTGATGTGAGTAAAGCAATTATGGCATCTGAAACTTTCTGAGTTAATGTCTTTAACTTTTGTTCTGAGTGACCAGATAAAAAATAACGATAATGATAAATATGCTGTTGGTAAGAAATGCAAATAAAAAAGGTGCCCACAGGTTTTTCTGGGGTTTCACTTCCGCCAGATTTTAATAGCCCAGTACAACTGACAATAATATCAGCTTGTTGAAATAAGCTTTGACCCAGCCTACACATTTCCTCTGTGACTTGCGGTGACTCTGCTGTGTAAGTCTTTATTAACTTTGGATCGATATTTAAAATACTAATTTTAATGCTTGGGTCGTAGCTAACTAAGCCACCTAGTAAAATATCTGCACCACTATTTTTGTGAATAGAAAACTGACTTGTTAAATAACCCGAACTCGCACTCTCAATAAAAGCAACTTTGAGCTGGCGATCTTCTAATAGTTGGCAGCACTGCTGAAGCATTATTTCACCTCGAATGGTGTTTATTTATAAATAAAATCAATTTACAGATAAATTATAAAATTACAGTAAGTGATTTAGCAGTGTCGTACAAGTCTGAGATAAAAATCTATAAAACAACTTGAATATTCACTAAATGCTTGTGTAATAGTTCAGGTTTTAAAATGATCAATGTTAATTGTCGGGAAGTCTATTTATAACATTGCGACATGTTTAAAAAATTGTTAATTTTGTTCGATATAACGAACAATAACAATTTAGGATAAATGCAATGAACAATAAACAAGGACCTGCGCTGTGTATTTTAGGTTTTATTTCGCTAATACCCATCAATGTATGGGCTGCACAGCCTCTAAGTGAAGGGGCCTTAGCAACACAAACAGGGGCAGTAAATGCAGCTTTACCTGTGATTATTGCGAAAGCTCAAGACGATGCTAAGAAACCAATGATAGAACAACAACAAGCACGTCAGGTGTTAGGGGATAATTATTTACAACAAGTTCGATGGGATGCACTTAGAACAAGTGTACTTTCACCTTATCAAGAACAAAAACAAAACCATGTTATCGATAGTAAGGAAAAGAAGAAACTAGAAATGATGGCATTACCGGAAAGAGCAGACCGATTTACCAAATATGATTTTGAATCAAGAAATGTTCATGGCGAGGTTATTATTACCGTGAAGTAATAATAACCTCTAATCTTATTAATATTGATCTAGACCAGGATGCTGAATTTTCCATGCACGGTGGATTTTCTGATTACGTTTAAAATCAGGGCCAATGGTTTCAGAAGTGATTTCTTCAACCTGAAAAATAGCTTCGATCTCTTCATCCATTTCAAAACCACGATAGTTGTTTGAGAAATAGAGCGTTCCTTCACTATTTAAACGGTTCATTGCACGTTTAATGAGTGAAACATGGTCACGTTGGACGTCGAAAGTACCATAGAACTTTTTAGAGTTTGAGAATGTCGGTGGATCGATAAAAATAAGGTCATATTGTTCGTGACCTTCTTTTAACCACTCAAAACAGTCACTCGCAAAGAACATGTGCTGTTCATCTGCGTGATCTACAGTCAGGCCATTTAAAACGAAGTTTTCTTTTGACCAGCTTAAGTAAGTATTAGATAAGTCTACACTTGTCGTACTTGCAGCACCGCCTAAAGCAGCATGTAAGCTTGCTGTAGAAGTATAACTATATAAATTCAAGAAGTGCTTACCACGAGCTTCTTGTGCGATACGTAAACGCATTTGACGGTGGTCAAGGAATAAACCTGTATCTAGATAATCTGTCAGGTTAACTAATATTTTAGCTTTACCTTCCTGAACGATAAAACGTTTTGAAGCTGTGCTTTGTTTCGTATATTGATTAGTACCTGTTTGGCGCGCACGTGTCTTAATAAAGATGGCATCGCGGTTTAAACCGGTAACAGCACGAATTGCAGCGAGTGCTAAATTAAAACGTTTTTTTGCTTTTTCAGGATCGATTGTTTTTGGTGGTGCATATTCCTGAACATGTAAGCGATCGCCGTATAAGTCAACAGCGACGTTAAAGTCAGGTAAATCTGCATCATACAAACGTAAGCAATAAACATTTTCTTTCGTTGCCCATTTTTTCAAGGCAGTCATATTTTTTTGCAAACGGTTAGCAAAATCTTGAGCTTCTTCCATTTCAATAGGTTGAGCTTGCCAAGTTGCTAAGAATGGCTGAGTTACTTTTTCAGGCTTAATTGAACCAAAGCGAATGTAAATCGGCAACTTACCATTCATTAAACGTAAGGTTTCAGGTGCTTCAAACGCTAAAACATCGGCTTGTTCAATTTGCGCTGCAATAATTGCGGCATATTGATTCGGGAAATGTTTTTGTAAAAGCGCAGATAAACCTAAGTAAAGAGAGCGGTTAGATGCTTTATCACCTAAACGTTCACCATATGGAGGGTTAGTCACAATAAATGCAGTTTTGCCTTCAGCTGAAAAATCAGGCCAGTCAGCTAAAGTCCGTTCTTCAATTTGAATTTGGCCTAACTGTTTTTCAAAGCCTGCCGCAATAATATTTTCACGAGTGGCTTTTACAGCTTCCCAGTCTGCATCGTAGGCATAAAACTTAGGTAAAGGTAATTCAAGCGCCTTTTCGTGACGTTCTGCTGCTTCAGCTTTAAGCGAAAGCCAAAGTTCACGGTCATGACCATGCCAACCATTAAAACCAAAACGGCGAACAAGGCCTGGTGCACGGTCAGTCAAAATCATTAATGCTTCAATAATAAATGTACCTGAACCGCACATCGGGTCGAGCACAATCTCTGGCTTACGTTGTTGAAGCTGAGCTTTTTGTAAAATTGCCGCAGCAAGGTTTTCTTTAATTGGCGCATCCGTCATATAACGACGGTAACCACGTTTATGTAATGAATCACCTGATAAATCTAGGCAATATGTATGCTCAGTTTTACCTGCTAAAACATATAACGTAATTTCTGGTTGTTTAGTATCAATGCTCGGACGACGACCTACAGCTTCCATAAAGGAATCTACAACACCATCTTTTGCTCTAAGCGTTGCAAATTGAGTGTTAACCTTAATTTCACGTTCTGCATGTAAGCGAATAGCGAAGGTACTTTGTGGTGCAAAAATAAGTGACCAGTCAAAACTAATCGCACCTTCATAAAGCTCTTCTGCTACATCACGCGCATCATGTGTATGTTCGAGTTCATAAGTATGAATAGGCAATAAAACACGAGAAGCAAGACGCGACCACATACAGATGCGATAAGCATGTTCAAGCGTTCCTTCAATGATTAAACGTCCTGCTTTACGTTCTGTCACTTTGGTGCCAAGCTGTTCTATTTCTTCTTGTAAGAGGGCTTCTAAACCATCAGCACAAGTAATCCAATAGTGGTTTAAACGTAAAGAGGTATTCATAAACTCGATTGACCAAAACATATAAATATTAACGATGCAAAGTTTAACTTATTTTGATGTGTAAAGGTTTTTAAATTATTGCAACCTATCATAATCCAACCAATAAACTGATTTTTAAAGATTAAAACAATTAAAGTGGTATGTATTTTGCTAACTCAGTCCTATCAATGGTTATTTAATTAACAAACATAGCCAGTTTTTAACCATTTTATTATTTTAAATTGATGGGGTAATTATAAATGAAAGACATGATGGGGAATGGTTTTATTGCTAATGCGGATGCTTTCTCAGTAGCGACACAAATATATGTACGCATGCGTAGGGTGACGGGGCGGGTAATAGATGCAATGTACGTTGTCCAAAATAAAGATTATGCAAAATATGTCATTGCGCTGGCACTAGAATCAGAGGATGACGAATTAAAACGAAGTGTTGAGCGATTGAAATCGTTGGTTGATACAATACCAGAGGAGCCTTCTCAAAAAGAAAAAATCGCTGTTGTTAAAGTCGATGAAGAGTCGGAAATTACCGCTGAGGATATTTATCGGGCACAAGTTCCGCACCATTACATTGGTGCATTAAGGTAATTGCCAATAAGGTTCTAAATTTTCTGGTCAATTTAGGGCCTTATTCTGTAAAGTTCTTCTGCGAAAAGAGCGGAATTCAGCTACACTATGCACGTTTTCGCGATTCGACCCATAGGAATCCATTATGCATATTGCAGCGTTGCATCAACCGAGCCAGGTTCAGCTCAATCAAGACGGAAATTTAAAACATTTTTTAACGATTGAGGGACTTTCAAAAGAAAACCTCACCAAGATTTTAGATACCGCACAAAGCTTTTTAGACGATAATAATAATTTAATTAACCGTCCGCTCTTAGAGGGATTGACGGTTATGAATCTCTTCTTTGAAAACTCCACACGTACCCGTACTACTTTTGAAGCAGCAGCAAAACGTTTGTCTGCCAATGTACTGAACATTGATATTGCTCGTTCAAGTACTTCAAAAGGTGAAACTCTGCGCGATACGCTCTGGAACCTTGAAGCAATGGCAGCGGATATCTTTGTTGTTCGCCATTCATCTTCGGGTGCTGCACATTTCATTGCTAAAGATGTATGTCCAAAGGTCGCGATTATTAATGCAGGGGATGGACGTCATGCTCATCCGACGCAAGCGATGCTTGATATGCTGACTATTCGCCGTGAAACTAAAAAACCATTTGAAGATTTAAGCGTTGCTATTATCGGGGACATTAAACACTCTCGTGTAGCACGTTCGGATGTAGCTGCATTACAAACTCTAGGTTGTAAAGATATTCGTGTGATTGCACCGAATACATTATTGCCAGTGGGCTTTTCGGAATATGGCGAGCACGTTCGCTTGTTTAACAAGATGGATGAAGGCATTACCGATTGTGATGTGATTATTGCCTTACGTATTCAAAACGAACGTATTGACTCTCCAGCGTTATCTTCACAGTCTGAATTCTACAGAATGTATGGTTTAAACAAAGAACGTCTTGGTTTAGCTAAACCAGATTGCATTGTGATGCATCCGGGACCAATGAACCGTGGTGTAGAAATTGATTCAAGTGTTGCTGATGGAGATCAGTCGGTTATTTTGAAACAAGTAACCAATGGTATTGCAGTTCGTATGGCCGTATTGGCGTTATCAATGCAAGGCCAACTCCAAGAGCAAGGTTTAATTGAAGCGATTACGTTGTAAGGAATGGATCACATGAGTATTGTAAAAATTGAAAATGTACGTGTGTTAGACCCAATCCAAAAAACAGACAGCGTACAAACTGTATATATTGAAAATGGAAAGTTGGTTGCTCCTGTAGAGCAAGTGGAGCAAACCATTGACGGCCAAGGTAAATGGTTAATGCCAACCATGGTTGATTTATGCGCGCGTTTGCGTGAACCGGGTCAACAGCAACATGGGACATTGAAATCGGAAGGTAAGGCAGCACGTGCCAATGGTATTTTGCATGTTATTACACCACCTGATTCAAAGCCGATTGTACAAGACAACGGTGCTCTCATTCATGGCTTGATTGAAAAGGCATGGCATGATGGGGGCATTCACATGCATATCATTGGTGCTCAAACCCAAGGTTTAAATGGTAAACAACCTGCAAATATGGCGGGCCTGAAAAAAGGCGGTTGTACTGCTGTTTCTAATGCAAATGCTGCTTTTGAAAATGACGATGTAGTTATTCGTACCTTGGAATATGCAGCGGGTCTTGGTTTAACGGTTGTGTTTTATGCTGAAGAACCACAGATTGCTAAAGACGGATGTGCACACGAAGGCTTTATTGCATCACGTCAAGGTTTACCAATGATTCCTGCAATTGCAGAAACCGTAGCGATTGCAAAATATCTGCTTATGATTGAAGCGACTGGCGTAAAAGCTCACTTTGGTTTGTTATCTTGCGGTGCATCGGTTGAATTAATCCGCGCAGCAAAAGCAAAAGGTTTACCTGTGACTGCCGATGTAGCAATGCATCAATTGCATTTAACTGAACACTTAACTGATGGTTTCAATTCACTTGCGCATGTTCGTCCACCATTGCGTTCTGAGCAAGATAAAGAACTTTTACGTCAAGGTTTAAAAGAAGGCGTGATTGATGCAATTTGTACGCATCATGAGCCTTTAAGCAGTTCAGCAAAAATGGCACCATTTGCTGAAACTCAACCGGGCATTACTGCTTTTGATACTTATGTATCTTTAGGCATTCAGCTCATTAATGAAGGTTTATTTGAACCTTTAGAGTGGGTTGAAAAAGTGACTAGCGTACCTGCGCAGGTTGCCAATATGACTACGCGTTGGGAAGATGAAGCAGGATGGGTATTAGTAGATCCTGAATTAAACTGGACAGTAAGCAAAGACACAATTTTATCACAAGGGAAAAATACTCCATTGCTGGGTCAAAACCTTAGCGGTAAAGTACTTCAAACTTTTGCTAACTGATAAAACGGTTATTTAAAGTAAATTTAAAATATAAACAGGTAGATCAATAAGATCTGCCTGTTTTGTAAATACTAGATGGAAATTTGTATATAAATTATTTAAAAAACAACAAAAGATTGAGCGCACATTAGAATAAAAAACTATCAGCAAAGAGAAGTATTTGAATAATCAAAAGTTGCTGGTTACGACGTATAAAATTCGGGAGAATAACCAATGTCGATAAACCCTATAGAACTGCTTAAAGAAAAAGTATCATCAACAATATTAGATAATCAGGATGGATACCTAGGCGAAAAATCGAATGCTTTATCTAAGTTTTATCCAATTTTGCTTTCACTATTAGCTGCTAAACCTGATCTTATTGGACAATTAAAAAACAGTTTGGCTCCCTCATTATCAGACCTTTTTTCTCATAATGACCAAATCAAGAATACTGTACTTACTCACTTAAGCGGTACGGCACCAAATAATGAAATAGAAAGTACACTCAACAGTGCAATTAAACCTAGTCTTAATGCAATTTCGGACGTTGCCGGAAATGATCAACAGAGTATTGTAAATTATTTACGTCAGCATGCAGATACTATTCGTTCGCATTTACCGGGATGGGCAGTAGGTCTATTAGCTCCTTTAGGACTTGGTGCAGGTTTATCTTCAGTTCCACATGCAACTTCAGCAGCCCCACCATTAGCTGCAGCCAGTGAAAAAACAGGCAAATCTCGTGGGTTCCTCCCTATTATTGCCTTAATTATTTTGGGTCTTATCATTGCTTGGTTATGGCGTTCTTGCCAGCATAAAGAAGCTGTGCCAGCACCTGAACCAACAGCTGCCAGTGGTGTTGAGGCTACTACCGCAGCTGCACCTGCGAGTTTAACCTTAAGCACAGATGATAAAGGTGCTGTTAGCCAGTGTCAGGCAGGTATTGGCGATCAAGGATTCTTAGCAACACTACAAACTCAAGTTAAGCAGGTTTTCTCATCAACTCAAGACTGTAACGTTGATACCAGTCAAACTTATGCGGCTGGATTTACAGATAAAGATGCACTTGCTGGCGTGCTTGGTGCCTTAAAAGGTGTGCCAAATGCATCTTTAGAATGGATAGGTGACAAAATTACTTTGAAAGCAGGTGATGCAGCAGCGTTAGCAGCATTAACCGCAAAAGTAAAAGCTCTTGTTCCTCACACTGAAGTTGTTTCTACTGCACCAGAAACAGCTGAGCAATCTGTAAGCAATAGCTTAACTGCTTCGCAAACTGCTTTAGGCTCAATTGATCCGAATAATGTCGATGTAAATGCATTAGTAAAAGCACTTAACTTGCAAATCATTAACTTTGCGAGTGGCTCAAGCGATATTCCAGCAGACAACAAAGCTATTCTTGATCAAGCTGCAACACTTTTAAATAAAGTCAGTGGTGTGAAATTAAATGTGGGTGGTCATACCGACTCAACAGGCAACGCTGCGGCAAATAAAGCTTTATCACAACGCCGTGCTCAAGCAGTAGTCGACTATTTAACATCTAAAGGTGTAGACGGGTCTAAATTAGTTGCACAAGGTCATGGCTCTGATCAGCCTGTTGCAGAGAATACAACAGAAGAAGGACGTTTTAAAAACCGTCGTATTGAGTTTTCAGTAGCTCAATAATATTCTGATTTATGAAAAATTAGATATTTTAATTTGAAAAAAGCTTCTCATTTTGAGAAGCTTTTTTGTTGAAACAAATAGTGTTGGATTAATATGAGAATCAGTTTGGTTGGAAGTGGGCGAGTTGCCTTTCATTTAGCAAAGGTACTGTTGGCTCAAGGTCATCACATCGTACAAGTGTATGCGCGTGATTTTGAGAAAACCCAAAAGTTTGCAGAGCAGTTTCAGGCAAAAGCATGTCAGTCACTTCAACAATTCCAATCAACTGATCTTATCATTTTAGCGGTTTCAGACAGTGCAATTGCAGATATTGTAAAACAAGTTCATGAATTCTTTCCTGATACACTTATTGTCCATACTTCGGGTAGTACTGATATTGAAGTCATCAGTCAGGTACATGAAAAAGCAGGGGTATTTTATCCATTACAGACATTTAGCTTTGAAAGAGACGTCAATTGGCAAGCCACACCATTATTTGTTGAAGCGGTAACAGATGCCGATCAAAAACTACTTTTAAATTTAGCAAATAGCCTAAGCAGTCGAGTATATCAATATACCTCAAAACAACGTTTAACTTTGCATTTAGCGGCTGTATTCGCTTGTAACTTTAGTAACTATTGTTTTGATATGGCAAAGCAGGTAGTAGATAAAGAGCAGGTCGACTTTAGCTTGCTCTATCCTTTAATTATAGAAACAGCAAAAAAAGCGACTGAAAATGATCCTAAGCAAATGCAAACTGGGCCTGCTGTAAGAGGAGATCAGAATATCTTGGCAATGCATCAAGACTTATTGGCTCAAGCAGAGCGGGATGATTTAAAACAGGTCTATCAACTTTTAAGTGATGGCATCGTGAAGCGCCATCACTCGGACTAAAGCTTGCTCAAAATTAAGGTTCGCCGTTATTGCCCCATTTTAAGAAACCCGCACGTTGATTTAAACGTTCAAAATATTGGTCGACATGCTTAAGCGTTGGATGGTCAAAAGGAGTGGCCTTCCAGCGTTGTACAGACAGACCAATTGGAATATCGGCCAAGCTAAATTGTGAACCAGCAACATAGGCCTGAGTTTTTTCAAGTTGTTGATCGAGAATCTGTATATGATGATTCCAGTCATCAATACCTTGTTTTAATAAGTTTGGATCTTGATGATCTGGAGAATGTCTCAAGAGAGACATAATTGTATAAGTCCAGCTGTTATTCAGTTCGATGGCTTGCCAATCAATCCACTGATCAACAAAGAATCTTTCTTTCGCTTGAGTAGGGTAAAGCTGATGTTCTTTATCGTAAGCATTTGCCAAATAACGGATAATACTGTTGGACTGCCAAAGGACTAAATCGCCATCTAAAACAACAGGAATTTGCCCATTTGGGTTTAATTGTAAATATTCAGGTGATTGAGCGGAGCGAAAGCCTCGTCCCCAATCTTCTCTTTCATATTCAAGATTTAGTTCTTCGCACAACCATAAGACTTTGCGTACATTAATGGAGTTATCGCGCCCTAAAATTTTTAACATGTGGTGTCCTTAGTATTTTTAGTGTGGCAAGTACCAGTTTCTATAAATAGCTAGATTCGCTTAGATTGGCAATTATTAATTAGAAAGAAGAAATACTATAGATCAGATATATTTAATTTCTTTTTATATAAAAAAGAAAAGGCCTAGTTTATTACTAAGCCTTTTTTATTATTTACTTAATCTTTTTAAAGATAAAGTCATTAATTTTATGGCCTGACTCAATACCACGGCGTTCAAACTTAGTCACTGGGCGCCACTCTGGACGTGGATAGCTATTGCCTTTACCCGCCAAGTTTTCAAGGTCTGGACGGTTGTCTAAAATATCAAGCATCCATTCAGCATACGGTTCCCAGTCTGTTGCTGCGTGGAATGTACCACCCAGCTCAAGTTTTTGTTCAACCAATTGCATACGCTCGTGAATAACAAAACGACGTTTGAAATGACGTTTCTTTTGCCAAGGGTCTGGGAAGTAAAGTTGTACGCAGTTAATGCTGTTGTCTGGCATTTCACGTAAAACCTGAATCGCGTCTGCATCAAGTACACGTAAGTTTTTAACTTCTGCTATACCTGCTTCATATAGGCATTGAGCAATGCCAGGTACGTGGACTTCAATACCCACATAGTTACGTTCAGGGTTTGCTTTTGCCATAAGCACTAACGAACGACCCATACCAAAACCGATTTCAACAGTTAAAGGACGTTCTGGATGTTCGAAGTGTTGGCGTAAGTCGCCAACAGGATATTCCAAAATTAAATCGCGATGTTGTTCTAATGCCGTGCGTTGAGACGTATTAAGTGGTGCTGAACGACGCATAAACGTCACAATTTCACGGTGTTCAGGCAAATTGTCTAAGTCTGCAATTTGCGTTTCTAACTGATCGATCGACATAACCTTGGCAATATTGAAATTCAAATGCGGTATTTTAAGTCTTCATGTGGTCAAGTCAAATGTTTCGGTGTTTTTCTTCATGTAGATGTCATGTTCAATATTTAATCTAAGAATCTATATAAATTTCAAATGAACATATTTACTCATGAAAACTTTTCAATTACGCACACTTTCTGTGCTATTAGGGGCACTTGGTGCTTTTACATATAGTCCTTGGGCACAAGCACAGCTCATGTTTAGTCAATATGTTGACGGCAGTAGTAACCGCAAAGGTTTGGAAATTTATAATCCAGATGGGACTACAGTTAATTTAGCCGACTATGAAATTCAACAATTTAATAATGGCGGTACAGCAAAAACAGCGACTTTCCGTTTACAAGGATCGTTAACCAGTAAGCAGAAGTTTTTAGTAGGTCGTTCTGAGTTGCAGGCTGAACTTGGCAGTAAAGTAAATCAGATCGCTGCATTATCTTTTAATGGAGATGATGCGGTTGTACTTGTTTATAAAGGTACGCCTGTAGACCGTTTTGGGCGTATTGGTGAGCGACCAGAAACAGGATGGGGAACAGCCGTTTCGAGCTTAGGAAATAGTTTTAAGCGTATTGAAACTGAGAACCCAGCTTTAAGTATTGATGCAACTGCAGCATTTGATTTGGACCGTTCATGGTCAGCTTGGACAAACCGAAATGACTTTTCAAATTTATCTGGCTCAATAACACAGCCACCTGTTGAAACGGTGAGTTGTTCAAGCTCCGATACACCAATTGCTGATTTATCAACTGCAGCACAAAACCAGACCTATACAGTGCGTGGTGTGATAACTGCTGACTATCGTTATGCCAATGGTTTTTCTGGCTTCTATGTTCAGACACCAGATACGAAAGCACGTGCAAATATTAGCAATGCTATTTTTGTTTATATCCCAAATAGTAGTGCTGTAAAAGGTGGGCAAGTTGGCGATGAAGTTATTTTGCGTGGTCGCTTAACAACTTATCAAAACCAATTGCAATTAGATCAATTACAACAAGATATTCAAACTTGTAATAGCAATATGGCAAATCAGGTGCAGCCGATTAGCCTTGAACTTCCATTTGCTAGCTTAACAGGTGGTTCGACCCATTCTCCACAGCGTTATCAAGGTATGTTGGTTAAATTACCTCAGACTTTAACGGTAAGCGAGAACTACAATTATGGCCGTTATGGTGAATTATCTCTAAGCTTAGGTCGCTTATATATTCCAACCAATTTATATCCAGCGTTATCTCCTGAAGCTAAAGCTCTTGCTCAGAAAAATTTATTGTCGAAAATTATTTTTGATGACGGCTATAACAACCAAAACCGTACTCCATGGTTACCGACAAATTTTAGCGCTGCCAATACGCTACGTTCGGGTTATCAACTTAAGAATGCTGAAGGTATTTTGGAATACCGTTTTAATGGTTGGCGTGTGCAACCAGTGCTTGGACGTAATCAACCTGAAGTAATTACTCAAACAAACCCGCGTCAAAGTGTCATTACCAAAAATGCTAATCACATTCGCGTAGCTTCATTTAACGTTTTGAACTATGACAATGGCGCAACGGGTTTCCCAACGGAGCGCGGTGCAACGACACAAGCTGAGTTTGATAAACAGCATCGTAAAATTGTGAGTGCATTAAAAGCGATTGATGCTGATGTGTATGGTTTAATGGAAATTGCGAACAATGGTTATGGTCCGAACAGTGCAATTGCTCATTTAACCAGTGCTTTAGGTAGTGATTGGAAATACGTTGTTCCTGAAAACTTAGACCGTTTAGGTGGTGATGCGATTGCGGTTGCTATTATTTATAACAGCAAGCGTGTTAAGCCTTTGAATAAACCCGTTGTGCTTGATTTGGGTGACAAGAACCGAACAACATTGGCGCAAAGTTTCCAAGCCGTTCGTGGTAATAAAACGTTTACCGTTATTCCAAACCATTTGAAATCGAAAAGCTGTAGTGGGGTGGATGCTAGCTCTACTGATGCAGACCAAAAAGATGGTCAAGGTTGCTGGAACCCGACTCGTGTGAAAGCAGTTGATCAAATTGTGCAGTGGTTAGCGAAAAATCCAACTCAAGTGCCTAAGCAAAATGCTTTACTTGTAGGGGATATGAATAGCTACGCAAAAGAAGAACCTATTTTGTCATTTGAAAAAGCGAACTACAAAGTTTTGTTGAACGACGCTAAGGTAGGACAGGGTGCAGAGGCATATAGCTATGTGTTTGGTGTTGCGAGTGATGCCAATGGAAATGGTGGAGCGGGTAATTTAGACCATGCAATTGCTGATGCAGCTCTATATCCAAAAGTAGTCAGAACCTTTGCATGGCATATCAATGCAGATGAGCCAACCGTTTTAGATTACAACGAAGAATATAAAACTGATGAGCAAAAGGCATTGTTCTATGGTGAAGATGCTTATCGTTCTTCGGATCATGATCCAGTAATTGTTGATCTGGATTTAAATGGTAAAGATTCAAGCCAGCCTGATGATGATAAGAAAAACGGTATTTTTGATTTCTTAACTGAATTAATGAATTGGATTAGCCAGCTTTTTAAACGTAATTAATGGAAAATTGCGTGACGTAAATGTGTTTTATCATATTTTAAACAATCGTCACGCAAGACAACTTGCAAGGAATAAATTTTTCAAGAATATTAGATGGTGTAAGTATTTTATAAGTTTACGCTTTTTTACAATTAAAGAATTGTGCAAACCTTGCAGGTTTTCTAGAAGCAATTTAAAACGTTAATATGAGATAACAAGGATCAGATATGAAATTATATTATTCGCCAGGCGCATGTTCTTTAGCTGCACATATTATTTTAAATGAAATTAATGTTGATTTTGACTTAGAACGAGTAAATTTAAAAACACATAAAACAGAAAAAGGTGCAGATTATTACGAGATTAATCCAAAAGGATATGTACCAGCTTTAGAAATTAACCCTGGTTTAATGTTAACTGAGAACGTTGCGATTTTACCTTTCCTTGCTCAGCACGATCCTAAGCAGGATTTAATTCCGCCATCGGGTATGGGCCGTGCGAAAGTATTGGAATGGTTGGGTTATTTGAACTCTGAATTGCATGATGCTTATGCAGTTTTCTTTGGGGCACCTCTAACAAATGATGAAAAAACCAAAGCTTATGCTGAAATCGACCGTCTTTTAAAATATATCGATAACTATTTGTCTGAATCTGATTACGATTATTTGGTAAATGATAATTTTGGTCCAGCAGATGCTTATCTATTTGTTTTAACAAATTGGTCAAACTCAATTGAGCACGACTTAACACCGTATAAGCACATTATTGCATTACGTAATAAAGTTGCAGAGCGTCAATCTGTACAAATTGCGATGCGTGATGAAGGCTTAATTTCATAAAAGATTTTAAGAGCTTAAAAAAGCCCCTAATCAATAGGGGCTTTTTTATACTAAAGAAGATTAGTGTTGAGCGTCTTTTTTCACTTCAGCAGCGGTATTTTCAACAGCTTGAGCTGTATCAGCAGTCGCTTTACGTGCAGTAGCTTCTGTTTCAGCTGCAGCTTTAGCAGTCGCATCAGCAGCGTGATCGGTTGCAGCATCAATCTTCTCAGCAGCATTATCAGTTGCAGTTGCAATATCATCAGCAGCTTTATCACCAGCAGATTTGATATCAGCACTTGCTTGTTGAGCAGCATTTTCTAAGTGTTCACCTGTAGTCGCGCCAGTTTCTGGAGCTTTATCTTTATTACAACCAACAAGGGCAACAGTCGCAGCAAGACCTAAAGCAACAAGTAATTTATTCATTGTGTTTTTCCTTCTAATTCATGGCATCCAAATATGGATGTCTAAAATATAAACATAAAGTAAATGATTAATAAAGATCGAAAATTGTTAAAAAGTTGTAACTCTAGTATTAAAAAAGCCTAGCATTTTGTAATGCTAGGCTTGAAATAAATAATAATGATTTTGACCGATTTTACTGCCCAGAACGGATGATGTAATCAAACGCTGAGAGCGATGCTTTAGCACCTTCACCTGTAGCAATAATGATTTGCTTGTAAGGTACAGTCGTACAGTCACCCG